>NZ_JAIUMC010000053.1 GCF_022565775.1 Natronospirillum sp. | reverse complement strand
TGCGACCCTCGCCACCCCATGACGATGCGCTACCAGACTGCGCTAATGCCCGACTCGAGGCGGAATGATACCCTAACCGATTGAAATTACAAGCTTAATTCAAACCCTGAAAACGACAATGGCAGCACCCTCAAGACCACTCCAACAGTGCCCGGGCTTCTTCTGCCAATTCACGCAATTCGCGCAAATCATCGGCCTTGATCACACTCTGCGCGGCAGGCGCCTCTACCAGATCTGATGTGGGCTCGGACGCAGCAGGTACGGCCCGGGGCCGAAGCGTCTTTGCTTGAGCTTCGGATGGCACCGGATACTCGTCATCCAGAGTGGCCAGTACATTGTTTTTCTGCTGGGCCTGTTTCTTTTCACGAGCCATCCGCTCAAGTTGCTGGCGAGCACCCTGGATGGTGAAGCCTTCATCGTAGAGGAGGTTGCGGATGGTTCGTATCAACAGGACATCATCGCGCTGATAATAGCGACGATTGCCCCGCCGTTTGACCGGATTGAGCTGCGGAAATTCCTGTTCCCAATAGCGCAGCACGTGGGCTTTCAGGCCACAGAGGTCTGCTACCTCACCGATGGTGAAGTACCGTTTACCAGGGATGTCGGCGGCCAGATCAGCCTTTGCTGTCATCTCCTTCATAGGTTTCCACCTTCACCTTCAGCTTTTGCCCGGGCCGGAATGTCACCACCCGACGCGCTGAAATGGGGATTTCCTCACCGGTCTTCGGATTCCGGCCAGGGCGTTCTCGTTTGTCTCTCAACTCGAAATTGCCGAAACCGGACAACTTTACCTGTTCATTATGAACCAGGCTCTCGGTGATTTCCTGAAAAAAGAGCTCCACAATTTCCTTGGCTTCCCGCTTGTTCAACCCGAGCTCCTCATACAGGCGCTCCGCCATTTCAGACTTGGTCAATGCCATCGGATCAACTCCTCAGTGCGGCATCAAACTGCGTTTGCAGTTGTTCAATCACCGCGTTCATGAAACCCGCCACCTCTTCATCCTGCAAGGTGCGCTCGGGGTGTTGCCAACTCAGTTGCAATGCCACACTGCGCTTTCCGGTTTCTATGCCCTCTCCGGCATAGACATCAAACACACTGACCGTTTGCAGCCATTCGCCGCCGGCAGTTCGTGCGGCATCTTGCAATTGCTGAGCCTGAACCTGTTCGCTGACCAGTATTGCCACATCGCGGTGACTGCCAGGATACTTTGACAACGGCTGATACAGCGGAACCTGACGAGCGGCCACTTGAGCCAACTCGAGTTCGAACAGGTAAACGGGCTTTTTCAACTCGAGAGACTGCTCGATACGCGGATGCAAACGACCCATCCAGCCTGCCGCTTCTCCATTCACGGTAACCCGGGCGGCCTGCCCCGGGTGCAACATGGGGTCATCCGGCAAAGACTCGAAACGAATGTCATTGCCCGCGGCCAGAGCCAGCAGGGATTCGACATCGCCTTTCAGATCGTAGAAATGGACCATATCGCTTCCGAGCCAGGCGGTGTCGCTACGGGGGCCATAAAGCAGACCGCCAAGGCGCTTGGTCTGTTCAAGGTCGTCCAGTTGCCCGCGGAAGACCAGACCAACCTCAAACAGGCGTACCCTGTCCTGCTGCCGGTTCAGGTTGTAACGCAGGGCATTCAGCAGCCCCGCGGCCAGATTGGTCCGCATCACCGACAGGTCTTCGGAAATCGGGTTCGCCAGCGGCAAAGGCGCAAGGTCCGGCTCCAGCAGTTTTTGCAGGCCCGGCTCGACAAAACTGTAGGTCACCGCCTCCTGATAGCCCAGTGCCAGCAAGCGGCGCTTGATCAGCCGCTCATCTTCAATGGCTTCTGGCAGAGGCACCATGGCAAGGGGCATGGCCGGATCAGATACAGGTAGGTTGTTGTAGCCATAGACCCGAGCGACTTCTTCAATCAAATCGGCCGGTATGCTGATATCAAACCGGTGACTGGGAATAGCGCAGTGCCACTCCCCTTCTCCGACCTCCACACCGAAACCGAGGCCCTTGAATATGCGGGTAATCTGTTCAGCCGGGATATCGGCGCCCAGCAGGTCATGAATGGCCTGATGGCTCACAGAGACTCGCGGGGAAACCGGAAGGTGGTCGGGCGCCAGCGCTTCTTCCACCGGCCCGGGATGCCCGCCGACGATGTCCAGCAGCAGTTGGGTGGCCCGTTCTACGGCCTGTCTCTGGCCATTGAAATCAACGCCACGCTCAAACCGGTGCGATGAATCGGTATGCAGGCCGTAAGACCGGGCTACACCGGCCAGGTGCAGGGGCGCGAAGAATGCACACTCGAGGAAAATATCCGATGTTTCATCATTGATGCCTGACGCCTCGCCACCCATGATGCCCGCCATGGAGAGCACCTGGCTACGGTCAGCGACGACCAGTGTGTCTTCGCGCAGCGTGACTGTCTGTTCGTCGAGCAGGGTCAGTTGCTCGCCCGGCTTCGCCCAGCGCACATCAATGCCGCCATCCAGCCGGTGCAGGTCAAAGCCGTGCATAGGGTGACCCAGTTCCAGCATCACATAGTTGGTCACGTCGACCACCGGATCGATGCTGCGAACACCGCTGCGGCGCAGGCGCTCCTGCATCCACAGAGGCGTTGTTGCCGAAGGGTCTATGCCGCGGATGACCCGACCCAGAAAACGCGGGCAGGCTTCCGGTGCAGACAGGGTCACCGGGAAGGTGTCTTCAATCACCGCAGGAACCGGCTCGATGGTGGGCGCTGTCATCTCGATATCGTTGAGCGCGCCAACATCGCGGGCTATACCCCGGATACTGAGACAGTCAGCGCGATTGGGTGTCAGGTCGATGTCGATCAGGGTGTCGTCCAGCGCCAGATACTCTCGCAGGTCAATGCCTACCGGAGCATCCTCGGCCAGTTCCAGAATACCGCTGTGATCATCGGAAAGCCCAAGCTCCTTGCCGCTGCACAGCATGCCAGCGCTGTCGACATCACGCAGCCGGGCCTTTTTGATCTTGAAATCACCGGGCAGAACACCGCCCACTCGCGCCAGTGCCACCTTCAGGCCGGCTCGCGCATTGGGGGCGCCGCACACCACCTGATAGGTCGTCTCGCCGTCTTCGACCTGGCAGACCTGGAGCTTGTCGGCATTGGGATGCGGCTCCGCAGAAACAATCCGCGCCACCACCACATTGCTGAACGCTCCGGCAGCCGGTTCGGTCCCGTCCACTTCAAGGCCGGACATGGTGACCTGATGCACCAGAGCGTCGGTATCCAGATCCGGGTTTACCCACTGTCGCAACCAGTTTTCGCTGAATTTCATAAGGCTATTCTGTCATTGATCCGGTTAACTGAACTGGCTCAGGAAGCGCAGGTCATTGTCGAAGAAGATGCGCAGGTCATTGACGCTGTAGCGCAACATGGCGAGGCGCTCTACCCCCATGCCGAATGCGAAGCCCCGGTACCGCTCCGGATCGATGTTCGCGTAGCGCAACACGTCAGGGTGTACCATGCCGCAGCCCATGACTTCCAGCCAGCCGGAATGGCCACAGACTCGGCAACCGCTGCCACCACAATGCACACAGGCAATATCCACCTCGGCCGACGGCTCGGTGAACGGGAAATAACTGGGCCGGAAACGCACCGCCAGTTCCTGCTCGAAGAACTCGCGCAGGAAGCTCTGCACCGTGCCCTTCAGATCCGCCATGCTGATGTGTTCATCCACCAGCAGGCCTTCCATCTGATGGAACATGGGGGTGTGAGTCAGATCCGAGTCACACCGATAGACCCGGCCGGGACAAACAATGCGCACCGGCGGCTGGGTTCCTTCCATGACGCGCACCTGAACCGGTGAGGTATGGGTCCGCAGCAGTCGGCTGGCATCGAAATAGAAGGTGTCGTGCATGGCCCGCGCCGGGTGATGTGCCGGGATGTTCAAAGCCTCGAAGTTGTGATAATCGTCCTCAACTTCCGGCCCTTCGGCTACACTGTAACCAATGCGGGTAAAGAAATCGGTCATACGCTCCATGGTGCGGGTAACCGGATGCAGCCCGCCGGGGGTAACCTTGCGCCCGGGCAGCGTCACATCCAGCGTCTCGTCGGCCAGCCGTCGGTTCAGTTCGGCCTCTGCCAGAGCCGCCTTGCGCTGGCCAAGCGCCTCTGCCACCTGCTGCTTGGCTTCGTTGATGCGGGCACCGGCAGCCGGGCGCTCGTCTGCCGGCAGCTTGCCCAGTTGCTTGAGCAGCGCCGTGAGTTCACCTTTTTTGCCCAGCTTGCTGACGCGCAAGGCCTCAAGCTCGGCAGGGTCTTCCGTCGCCTCGATGACAGACAGTGTGTCGGCGACCAGAGCATCCAGATTTTCCATTCGAGTCTCAATCGTCGGTATTCGTTTCGCTTACTATAGGGAACTGTGTTAAATAAGCAACTGAATTCTAAGGGGTTTTTACCCAAAAGTCAGCCTGATACAAACGTTCCCACGGGACATGAACGCAGACGTCAGGCGCAGGAGACTGAGCAATGACTGATCAGAGCACAGAGGTCACCGCCAGGCGGATTGCACGGCAGTTGAATCTGTTGGATATCCTGCCGATCGCAGAAGCTGCCGGCCGAGACATCATGGCCGTGTTCGAACGCGGTTTTTCGGTGACGCAAAAGTCCGATAACACCCCCGTTACCGAAGCCGACCAAGCGGCCAGCGAGCGCATTGTGGCGGGCCTTGAACAGGGCTGGGACTGGCCGGTGCTCACTGAAGAAGCCGCCGATATCAACTGGGCGACCCGCTCCGGCTGGACCACCTACTGGCTGGTCGACCCCCTTGACGGAACACGCGAATTCATTCGCCGATCAGGCGATTTTACGGTGAATATAGCCCTTATTCACGACCACAGGCCGGTATTCGGCCTTATTCATGCACCGACAACCGGCCAGAATTGGTGGGGTGGGATCGCCCATGATGCCTGCCAGCAAGAGAAAGACGCTGAGGCGACGGGTATCTCGGTCTGTGCGTTTCCCGATCAAACCCGGGATTGGGTTGAACTGGGCAGCCGCAGCCATCGTTCTTCGGCCGCCAGTCAGTTGTCAGACCTTCTGGGAGAGCATGAGATTCGACCGCGCGGCAGTTCGCTGAAAATGTGCCATATCGCCGCCGGCGAAGGTCACCTGTATATCCGCATGGGGCCCACCAGCGAGTGGGATACCGCCGCTGGGCAGGCCATTCTAGAGGCTGCCGGTGGGGTGCTGGTGCGACTGCCGGATCTCACACCGCTGCGCTACAACACCAAGGAAGAGCTGGAGAACCCCTGGTTCATTGCGGCCAGCGCCCTTGATGAGCGCTGGACCGATCCGTTGCGCACCTGGTACGCACGGACCGGTTCAGCCGGAGACACCGGCTAGCCTACTCTGCTTCTGCGGCAAGCTCTTCAGTGTCAACCCGCACCTGGTCGCGGATGGCTTCAAGTGTTGCCGGGCCGATGCCATTCACCGCCAGCAGGTCTTCCGCATTGGCGAAAGGACCGTATTCTTCGCGGTGAGTGACAATGGCTTCGGCGCGCGTTGGCCCCACACCCGGCAGCAACTGGGCCAGGGTGTCGACATCATCGGTATTGATGTTCACTTCCAGTACCAGGTCGGAATTGCTGCCAGGCTCGGGGAACTCATCAGTGCCCTCGTCAGCCAACGCCGGCATGGCCAGCCAGAAAGAGACCAGAATAGCCCCCCAGACCAGGGCCAGGGGGGTTGATGTCATCGGTGTTTTCAGATTGAACATGATTCGCTCCTTGCGTTGCATTTCGGTTGATTGCGTGGGTCTTTACAAGCCCACCCGCACCATAGGCACGAACGATCGGCAGGAAACTGACCCCAGGTTCAGAAATGGCCTCGAATAGACGTATTCTGTTCCCAGGTACAGGACCCGAGTTCAGGCCAACGACTCCGGTGGTATGCAGACAGATTCAAAATCGAACCGGCACAGGTTACACTGGCGCGCAAATGACGCTGGATCATGCCATGCCCAATCTGCTGTACAACAAAGACATAGTGTCGATCACCGACCTGTCTCCCGAGGCCCTGGAGTACATTGTGCAGACGGCAGAGCGCATCAAGGCGGGGGCGGTTCGGCCATGGCTCGCTGATCGGGTACTGGCGAGCTGCTTCTTTGAAGCCTCGACCCGCACCAGGCTCTCCTTTGAGACTGCGGTGCACCGCATGGGCGGACAGCTGATCGGTTTTTCAGACGGCGGCAACACTTCCGCCAAAAAAGGCGAAAGCCTGGCTGACACCATTCGCATGATTGCCTCCTACACCGACGCCATCATCATGCGTCACCCGCAGGAAGGTGCCGCACGACTGGCCAGTGAATTCTCCAGCGTGCCCATTATCAATGGCGGCGACGGTGCCAACCAGCACCCGACCCAGACATTGCTGGATCTGTTCAGCATCTATGAATGCCAGGGAACGCTGGAAAACCTTAGTATTGCCCTGGTAGGCGACCTGAAATATGGCCGCACCGTGCATTCTCTGGCCCTGGCGCTGGCCCGCTTTGGCTGCACGTTCCGCCTTATCTCGCCCGATGCGCTGACCATGCCCGACTATCTGCTGGAGGAACTTTCGGCACAGGGCGCCTACTATGAGCGCTCATCCAGCCTGGAATCGGTCATACCGGAAGTGGATGTGGTCTACATGACCCGGGTGCAGAAGGAACGGTTTGATCCGACGGAATACATGCACCTGGCGTCCGACTACATCCTGCGCGCCGACATGCTGAGCAATGCACAGCCTCACCTGCGGGTTCTGCATCCCCTGCCCCGAGTGGATGAAATCGACGTGTCGGTGGACAGCACGCCCTTTGCCTATTACTTCACTCAGGCGGAAAACGGCGTCTATGCGCGCATGGCTCTGCTGGCGCTGATCCTCAACGAAGATCTGGGGGAGGTGATGAATGGGTGAGTCAGGACGCAAGGACAGACAGCTTCAGGTCGAGGCGATTCGCCGAGGCACGGTGATTGACCATGTACCGGCCGGCAATGGCATCAAGATCGTGC
Source organism: Natronospirillum sp. (assembly GCF_022565775.1). Taxonomy (GTDB): domain Bacteria; phylum Pseudomonadota; class Gammaproteobacteria; order Pseudomonadales; family Natronospirillaceae; genus Natronospirillum. The sequence continues at coordinate 13,996 of NZ_JAIUMC010000053.1, read as the reverse complement.
ACCGGGTGCAAAAGCTGTCGCCGACAGCCAGGTTGACAGTCGGGCTCAACCTGCCCAGTGGCCAAATGGGCAGCAAGGATCTGGTCAAGGTCGACGACTGGTTGTTTACCGAAGAGCAAGCCTATGAACTGGCCCTGTTCGCACCCGAGGCCACCATCAATGTCATCGACGATTATCGGGTGGTGAACAAGTTCAAGATGTCCCTGCCGGATACGGTGCAGGGCGTTTTCGACTGCCCCAACTCCAATTGCATTTCACACAACGAGCCGGTGCAGTCGCACTTTCATGTGATGCAGGAAGGCGACCATGTAGCACTGCGCTGTCACTACTGCGAGCGCAAGTTTCGCGATACCCTCTTCAACTAGGCCTCTTCGAGGCGGCTGCGCCGCCATCGGCCAGGGGGCTGGCCTCCTACTGAATTAAGGCACCACCCGCCCCGTAGGACCGCCGGTCCGACGCCTCGGCCCCGTTGCGCGATGGGGCCGCAAGCCCCTCCATTGGGCGGCTTCGCCGCCGAGCGCAGGCCTTGGCCGCGCTCAGCGCCCGAACGGGGGCATGCCACCGCCCGGAGGCATACCACCGGGAGGCAGGCCACCGCCACCACCCATCATGCCTTCCATGCCGCGCATCATCTTCTGCATGCCGCCCTTCTTGCCCATCTTCTTCATCATCTTCTGCATCTGCTTGTGCTGCTTCAGCAGACGATTCACATCCTGAATCTGGGTACCGGAGCCACTGGCAATCCGGCGTTTGCGCGAACCATTGATCCGGTCCGGAAAGCGCCGCTCAAGCACGGTCATGGAGTTGATGATGGCCTCCATCTGACCAAACATCTTGTTGTTGGCCTGGGCGGCAGCAGCTTCCTTCATCTGGCCCATGCCCGGCATCTTGTCGAGCAGGCCGGCCATGCCACCCATATTGTTCATCTGCTGCAGTTGGTCGCGAAAATCTTCCAGGTCAAAGCTCTTGCCCTTCTTGATCTTCTTCGCCAGCTTTTCGGTCTTCTGGCGGTCGACCTTGCGCTCCACTTCCTCGATCAGGGAGAGCACATCCCCCATGTCGAGAATGCGCGAGGCGACCCGGTCGGGGTGAAAGGGCTCGAGCGCCTCCAGTTTCTCGCCCATACCCATGAATTTGATCGGCTTGCCGGTGATATGGCGCACTGAAAGTGCCGCACCGCCGCGCGCATCACCATCCGCTTTGGTCAGTATGACCCCGGTCAGCGGCAGGGTCTCGCTGAACGCCTTGGCCGTATTGGCGGCATCCTGACCGGTCATGGCATCAACGACGAACAGGGTCTCTGCCGGGTTGGCGACCTTATGCAGTGACCTGATTTCGTCCATCATGTCCTGATCAACCGCCAGTCGACCGGCGGTATCAATGATCAGCACATCAAAAAAGCCCTTCTTGGCGTGCGCCAGCGCTTCCTTGACGATCTTTTCCGGTTTGCTCTTCGGATCAGAGGGAATGAACTCCACACCCACCTGGCCAGCCAGCGTTTCCAACTGCCCGATGGCGGCCGGACGATAGACATCCGCACTCACCACGGCGACCTTTCGGTTTTCCCGCTCTTTCAGGAAGCGGGCCAGCTTGCCCACCGAGGTCGTTTTACCGGCACCCTGCAGGCCGGCCATCAGGATCACGGCCGGTGGCTGTACATTCAGTTCAAGGCCTTCATTGGCCTCGCCCATCACCCGCTCCAGCTCCTGTTGTACAATCTTCAGGAAGACCTGGCCGGGATTCAGCGCCCGCGCGACCTCTGTGCCCAAAGCTTTCTCACGCACGCCTTCAATGAAGTCCTTGACCACTGGCAGCGCCACATCGGCTTCCAACAGGGCCATACGGACTTCACGCAATGTGTCCTTGATATTGTCTTCGGTCAGCTTCGCCTGGCCAGAAATCTTCTTCAGCGAAGTCCCAAGACGGTCGGTCAGTGTACTGAACATCTTTGATCCAACATTCACCTGATACAGGCCGTGCAGTATACTGATCTGCGATTGGTCCATCTACCGCGACCGGAAATCCGTGTTCGGTCTTTTCGCATCAAGTACCGGGGAGTTGATCTGTTGAGCTTTGTCGCCGCCCTATTCTATCTCGCAGTGACCGCTCGGCTGTGGCTGAACGAGCGCCTGCCGATGGCCGCCTGGCTGTTGCACGGCCTGCTGGTTGCGGCCGTGCTGGCGCATACCGTCGGGTTGCAGCAGGCGGTCTGGCAGCAGGACGGGCTGGACCTGGGTCTGTTCAAGATCCTGTCGGTGCTGGGCCTGATCCTCGCGGTGCTGGTGATGTTCAACCAGTTCCAGCGCGGTCCGGTTAATCTGGGCGGCTGGCTGCTGCCAGTGAGCGCCATCACAGCACTGGGCGACGCGCTGTTCAGCACCAGTTACGAAGTGCGCTCGTTCTCCTTCAGCCTGACAGTCCATGTGCTGTTTGCCCTGCTGGCCTACGCCATGTTCACCGTGACCCTTGTTTATGCGCTGGTGGTCAAAGCCCAGGACCGGGCGCTCAAGCATCACCACCTGTCCGGCTTCGTGCGACGCCTGCCCCCGCTACAAACCATGGAGCGGACCCAGTTCAAACTGGCCTGGATCGCCTTTACCCTGCTCACCCTGGCCATGCTGGTAGGCTATGTATCGGTCGAGTCCTTCTTCGGTCAGCAAGTTGCCCACAAGATCATTCTGACCCTGCTGGCCTGGGTGTTGTTTGCCGGTCTTTTTGTGGGCCATCACCTTTGGGGCTGGCGCGCTGTCATGACCCTGCGCGGGCTGCTTGCCGGGTATATACTTCTGTCACTTGGCTTTATGGGCCCCAGAGTGATGCTGGAATTCGTACTGGGCAATGGAATATAAGAGCGCATTCCTTGACATTTAGAGGGTGCGGACTTACAACGTGCCTATGTACACAACTCAGGGACAGACAAACCTTTGAACGAGGTTCCCATAGGCCTTTTGTTCGCCGCTTTGGCGGGACTTCTGGTCCTTTCTGCTTTCTTCTCCAGCTCCGAAACCGGCATGATGGCGATCAACCGTTATCGCCTGCGCCACCGTGCTGACAGTGGTCATAGATCCGCCATCAGAGTCAGGCTGCTCCTGGAAATGCCGGAGCGACTGATCGGTGTGATCCTGATCGGCAATAATCTGGTTAATATTGTGGCCAGTGCACTGACCACGGTGATTGCCATTCGGCTCTATCCGGAGAACCCCAATCTCGCGATCACCTTCGCCACCGGCATGCTGACGCTGATTATTCTTATATTTGCCGAGGTGACACCCAAAACCCTGGCGCAAAAGCATCCCGAAGGCATTGCCTATCCGGCCTCCTGGATTCTGCGGCCGCTGCTGACCCTGCTCTACCCGGCCGTGGTGCTCGTCAATTCGGTTTCCCGGATCCTGATGTGGATTCTCAACATTCGCATCACACCACAAAACCATGAGGCACTGGATACCGATGAACTGCGCAGCATGGTGTCCGCCTCGGGCAGCAGCCTGGCCGCCAAGCGGCAGAACATGCTGCTGGGCATTCTTGATCTCGACAATGTAACCGTCGAGGACATCATGATTCCACGCAATGAGCTGGCCGGCATCAACCTTGACGACAGTGTTGAAGACATTCGCAGCCAGTTGAACAACACCCCCTACACCCGTCTACCCATCTACAAGGGTGATCTGGATCGGGTCATCGGCTTTCTGCATATCCGCGATGCGGCTGAGTTTCTCACCTCGGATCGCCCGACCAAGGTCATGCTGTCGCGCAAGGCATCCGCGCCCTACTTCGTTCCGGAGACCACGCCGTTGCAGACCCAGTTGGTCAATTTCCAGCGCAAGAAGCTGCGCCTTGGACTGGTCGTAGACGAATACGGCGATGTACAAGGCCTGGTGACGCTGGATGACATTCTGGAAGAGATCGTCGGTGAGTTCACCACGGATGTGGCGGACAACAACAAGGACATTCACCCGCAAAGTGATGGCTCCTATGTGATTGATGGCGCTGCGAACATACGCGACATAAACCGCATTCTCGACTGGTCCTTGCCGGTCAACGGCGCCAAAACCCTGTCTGGTCTGGTCATCGAACAACTGGAAGACATTCCGGATGCCAACATGAGCCTGCGCCTTGATGGCTATCAGGTAGAGATCCTGCAGGTCAGCAACAACACCATCACCGCCTGCAGGCTACGCAAGCTCTGATATCGATGAACGACACTGCCCCCGCCCAGCACCCCACGGTCAGCAATGTTCGCATAGTACTGGTCCAGACATTTCATCCGGGAAATATCGGTGCCGCCGCCCGCGCCATGAAAAACATGGGCATCCGGGATCTGGTTCTGGTGCGTCCGCGCCGGTTTCCGGACGACGAGGCCACGGCAAGGGCCGGCACGGCGTCAGACCTGCTGGAATCCGCCAGAGTCGTGGACACACTCGGTGAAGCCATTGCCGACTGTGGCTGGGTGATCGGCACCTCGGCACGCGGCCGCGAGTTCCAGTTGCCTCAAGGCACACCATCTGCCTGGGCGCCGCAGATTGTAGCGGAGAGCCGGCAGCATCCGGTGGCGATTGTGTTCGGGCGCGAACGGATGGGGCTGCATAATGACGACATCATGCAATGCCATGGTCACATGATGATTCCTTCACATCCGGATCATCCGGTACTCAATATTGCCCAGGCCATTCAGGTTATCTGTTACGAGATCTACCAGCACTGGCTGGCCGCCCCGGACACTGCGCCTGCCGAGGCCAGCGGAGCCAACGACTACCCCGATCATCAGATGCTGGAAAGTTTCTACCAGACCCTCGAAGAGCGCCTGGTACACTCCGGTTTTATCGACGCTGAACAACCCGGCCACACCATGGAACGACTGAAGACCCTGTTCAAGCGAGCCCGGCCCACGCGGCGGGAACTGGGCGCCCTGTTTGGTGCCATCAAATCTTTGCACCGCGATTGACGCTGGCGGTTCAGCGGCGGCGCCCGATGTTGTACTCGCGCAACTTGTTGGCCACTGCCGTGTGCGACAGCCCCAGACGCTTGCCCAACTGCCTTGAGCTGGGATACGACGGATACAGGGCGCGCAAGAGCTTGGCTTCGAACTCCTTGACCGAACTCTCCAGCGTACCGGTAAACTCACTGACCTGAACGGCCAGGGTGTCATCCACCGGAGGCAGCCCGAGATGTTCCGGCATAATCACATCTTCTTCGACCAGTGAGACCGCCCGGTACAGGGTGTTCTCCAGCTCGCGCACATTGCCGGGCCAACTCTGCTGCTTGAGCAACTTGACCGCATCGTCGCTGAGTGAAACGAAACGCCGGCTGGTTTCCGCCAGGCGCTGCACAAAATGCCTCGCCAGCGGTTCGATGTCAGCCCGTCGCTCGCGCAGGGGTGGCAAATGAATGTTAAGCACATTGATCCGATAGAACAGATCCTGCCGAAACTCGCCTGCACCCACCTTCTGCTGGAGATCCTGCTGCGAAGAGCAGATGATACGGATGTCCACTTCCTGCTCTTCCTGACCCCCCAGCTTGCGGAATCGGCCTTCGTGCAGCAGGCGCAGGAACTTGGCCTGAACGGTATTGGGCAGAGCACCGACCTCATCAAGAAACACGGTGCCCCCGTCATAGCGGGCAAAGATGCCCTCCTGAGCCGACACGCCCGGCAACGCTCCTTCTGCCACTCCGAACAGCTCGGTTTCCGCCGAGCTTTCCGGCAGCGAGGCACAGTTGAGCACCGCGAAGGGCTTTTCCCGGCGCAGGCTGTAATTGTGGCAGGCCCGTGCCAGCAGGTCTTTGCCGGTACCGGTTTCGCCGGTAATCAGAATCGGGGCATCCAGTACCGCCATACGCCGTGCCTGACGCATCTGTTCGCGCATAGCCTTGCTGTCGGCGACCATGGCGGACAGTTCGCTCTGCGTCTGGCTGTAGGCTTCGATTTGTCGGCCCAGCTTCATGGGTGACTTGAACGTCAGTACCGCCCCGGCAAACTGAGGCTCGCCTTGATCATCCGGAATATAGATGGGATAGACATCCATCAGGAAGGCCTGGCGGGACATCTGCACAAAGGCACTCTGGTGCTTGTGCTGATCCTCTTTCAACCAGTGCCCCAGATTGAACCCGCGCAGAAACTTGCGCAGCCCGCGGCCGCGCAGCTCTTCGGCTTCCAAATGGAGTATCGCCTGGGCCGCCTTGTTGCTGACCAGTATCCGGCCCGATGTATCCACACTGATCACCGGCTCCGGCAGCGTTGCCAGCAACACATTGAGTTCTTCCTTTTCCCGTTCCATGGGCATGAAAGCCACGGTGCTGACGTCGTGGACGCCTGCAATATGACGCAGTTCCGGCATGATCTTCTGAAATGTTTCGAACTGCAGTGAAGGCAGACTGAGAAAGATCTCGCCCTGAAAATCCGATTCGGTCTCGATGCCTTTCAGGTCAATCTCGTGGCTGACCAGTATTTCGAGTACCTCCTGTGCGATACCCAGGCGATCCTCACACTGAATCCGTATTCTCATAGCACCAACTTGATGTTGTTATAGTATGTAAAGCATTATTTACATAATTGCAGAGCAGCTCAATACCTCTTTGGGGAAATAAGAGTGTACACATCGAATTGTCGCTTTTTTTATGCAGGTATACATATTTGCGTCAGGTTTTGGTCAAAATCGGACAGTACTTATTGCTGACCAAACTCGCATGATCCTGCACCCGTTTCCGGATGCCAAAGCCCCACCCTCCAAGCTCATATGGACAGGGTCATCGGTGGATGCGATCATTGCGGTCCCTAACGAAGCCATGAGCCAGAGGGTGCCAGTGGGTGAGCAGTACAGTGCATTTCATCAGCAACTTTTGGAGTTGCTGCACGATCCGTCCTTCCGGCAGCTCAATCATGAAGAAAAGCGTACCGAACTGATCTCCTTCAGTGCCCGCCAGCTTGGCATAGACCGCTCGGTTGCCTTGTGTGTTGCCGACGCAGTCGCGTTGGTGAATGTGCAGTCCGACGCCTTGCTGGATCGCGAACGCCTTGAATTTCTATCCCGACACGATGATGTCAGTGGTCTGCCCAATCAGGAAGCACTGCGCCAGCACCTGACAGCTCTCGAATCCTCGCCCGATGCAGACCAGGCGGCCACCGTGGTCTGGGTAGATATTGACCGTTTCAAGGCCGTCACCGATGCGCTCGGTTCCGAACAGACCAATCACCTGATTTCCACCCTGTCGAGCCGCCTGCAATCGGTAGCCGACAGACCGCAGGAAATGACCGCCCGACTGAGCAAGGACGAATTCGCGCTTGTCCTGATACACCCCTCCGGTGAGGTCAATGAAGCCGTACAGCGAATCGACCGTCTGAAGCAGTTGCTGTGCCGACCGATCAAACTGGACAACCGCCGCATCGTGCTGACGGCCAGCCTGGGCGTCAGCCTGCAGAACGAACAGGATATCGTATTGCTGCTCAATGAAGCCGAGGCCGCCATGCTGGAAGCCAAGAGCCTGGGCGGCAATCAGGCCGTCTATTTCACCAAAGCCCTGCAGGACCAGCGGGAGCAGCGACTGTTGCTCGAAAGTGAGCTGGTGCGGGCCATTGAGCAGCGCGAACTCGTGCTGCACTATCAGCCGATCTACAATGCGGACGGCACTCTTGAAAGCGCCGAAGCACTGGTGCGCTGGAACCACCCGGATCGCGGCCTGCTGGCCCCTGCCGAATTCCTGCCCATGGCCACACGGGCCGGGATCATCACCGACATCGACTTCTATGTCGTCGATCAGGTCTGCCGTGACATCGCCGCCATGAAAGCACAGGGCCTGAACACCCAGCGCATTGCCATCAATCTCTCGGGGCAGCAACTGAACGACAGTGACTACCCCATTCAGTTGCACGACCTGCTGACGAAACATGGGATATCCGGCTCTGATATTGAAATCGAAGTGATCGAAGAGGCCACCAAAGGGGACACCTTTGCCGTGGCCACCAACCTGCAGCGGCTAGCCGAGATGGGCATTCGACTGTCAATTGATGACTTCGGAACCGGCTACTCCTCGCTCGCCCGGCTGAAATACCTGCCCTTCCATAAGCTCAAGATCGACCGTTCATTTGTCTCCGACCTGCCCAACGACAATGATGTGTGTTCGATGGTTCAGGCCATTATGGGCCTGGCAGGGGGGCTTTCGCTGCAACTGGTGTCGGAAGGTGTGGAAACGGACGAACAGAGAGAATGGCTGGCCAACCGAGATTGCGACTATCTGCAGGGCTTTCTGATGAGTAAGCCGGTGCCGCTGACGGAATACACTGACTTGTTGGCCAATGGCGGCAAGCCGCAAGAAGACCAGGCACCCGGGCAGTCTGCCTGACAAAGGCGGCTGGCGCCGCTATCGGCCAGCGGGGTGGCCTCCTACGGAGGCACAACTGTAGGCGCGTGCCTTGGCCGCGCTCGGGCAGCAGGCCCTCACGCCACAATAGATTTTACATCATCATTCGGCTTGAACGTACTGGTGGCAAAGCACTTCTGCAGCCGCAACACCCGATCCCGCAACTGCGCGTTGGTGTATCCCCGGGCAGGCACCCTGCCCCAGACCGGGTTGGGCCAGGCCGGGTCATCGCGCCGTCGCACCACATGATGCACATGCAACTGGCGCACGACGTTGCCCAGCGCCGCCACGTTCATCTTGTCGGCCCCGAACTCCTCGGCCATGGCCTTGGCGATAAAAGAAGACTCCCAGATCAACTGCTCCTGGTCATCGGTATCCAGCTGATAAACTTCGACCACATCGTCACGTTTGGGCACCAGAATGACCCAAGGGTAATTGGCATCCTTCATCAGCAGCGCCCGGCACAACATGAAGTCGCCGATCCAGGCACAATCGGATTGCAAGCGATAGTCCAGTTCGAACATGGGCTCGACACAAGCCTCCCTGTAAACGGATAATCCAACGCGGCGCAGTATAGCTGAATCCACCCTCCTTTGCAGGCACGTCCAATAGTCGAAACGCCGCGTAAGGTGAGATACATTGATTCGCGACTGTCACTCTTCACTGGCCTGAGAGATCTCTATGACCTGGAAGCTGCTGTCCCAGTGTCCTGCTCCAGAGCCCGGACGCACGGAACATGACAACCCCTTTGCCCGAAGATCGTTCCTGCACGCGCTGGAGGCGTCCGGCAGCGTGAGCGCAGACACAGGCTGGACGCCGCATCATCACATGCATGATTCCGGCGCGATCCAGCCCCTGTATCGAAAAGATCACTCATACGGCGAATATGTCTTCGACTGGGCCTGGGCCGATGCCTATGCCAGAGCAGGCCTGCACTATTATCCCAAACTGCTGACGGCCATCCCCTTTACCCCGTCCACCGGGCCCAGAATGCTGGATGCCGACCTGGCGCCCGAAGAATCACGCCTGGCCATCGCCTCCTGGATAGAGCAGCTGCCCGATACCTGCCACCGAGAGCAGGCCTCAGGCTGGCATCTGCTGTTCCCGGACAAGGATCTGCTGGCTCAGTTTGCAGAGCCGGAGTTCATCCTGCGCAAGGGCTGTCAGTTCCACTGGTTCAATCGCGACTACCGGGATTTCGATGATTTCCTCGGCCGCATGACAGCACGACGCCGCAAGACCATCCGCAAGGAGAGACGACGAGTTGCCGAACAGGGCATTGAGGTGCGCATGATCGAGGGATCAGCCATGACGGCGGACTGGCTGGCCCGCTTTTACGCCTTTTATCATACGACCTACCTGAAGCGCGGTATGCGCGGCTATCTGAGCCAGGATTTCTTTCAGCGGCTGTGTACCGACCTGGCAGACCACACCGCCTTTGCATTGGCTTTTCGTGGTCAGGAACTGATTGCCGGAGCCCTGTTCTTCCATGATCAACAGACACTGTATGGTCGCTACTGGGGTTGTATCGAAGATATCGACTGTCTGCATTTCGAGACCTGTTATTATCAGGGCATTGACTATGCGATCGCCAAAGGCCTGCGCCGGTTCGACCCTGGCACCCAGGGAGAACACAAGATCCCGCGCGGCTTCGAGCCAACTGCCACCTGGAGTGCCCACTGGCTGGCGCATCGCGAGTTTCATGAACTGATCCGTCGCCATCTGCGACAGGAGCGGGTTCATATCGATGCCTATATGGCGGAGGCGGAGACACTGTTGCCGTTCAAGGCCCAAGGCAGTTGACGGAAGACAGTCGACTGTCGACAGTAGCCCGAGATTCAGCGAAAGCACAGAGCCAACTGTCGACCGTGCACTGTCTACTGTTGACCTCTCTACCACAACTTAGAGGAGTACTTATGAAATACCTCCACACCATGCTCCGCGTCGAGGATCTCGATGCCTCACTGGACTTTTTCTGCAACGGTCTGGGCCTGGTGGAAACCAAGCGCAAGGAGGTCGAGAAAGGCCGCTTCACGCTGGTTTTCCTGGCCACCGCACCGGGCGAGCCGGAAATCGAGCTGACCTGGAACTGGGACCCGGAAACCCTGACCGGCGGGCGCAACTTCGGCCACCTGGCCTTTGAGGTGGACGACATCTACGAGAAGTGCAAGCACCTGATGGACCACGGCGTTACCATTCTGCGTCCTCCCCGTGACGGGCGCATGGCGTTTGTCCGCTCGCCGGATCAGCAATCCATCGAGTTACTGCAAAAAGGTGACGCTCTGCCGCACAGGGAGCCCTGGGCATCCATGGAGAACACGGGGGACTGGTAATTCGGACCAGCTCGTGAGGACACTACAGCAAAGCCCTCAAAGCACCATAGTCGATTTTGGCGTTGTGCCGCCGATCGAGCGGAATGCGCTTCACGAGTCGTATCGCCCGGGTCGGCAAAGCCACAGGCAGCGCTGACACCAATTGCTCGATATCAGGCTGGCGACCCGGCTCGGGTTCAATCACCAAACAGGCCTCGCCGTCATGCGTGAGCAGCGCAGCGGCGGCGACGCCGGGCTGGGCGCGGGCCGGATACTCCAGTTGAAACGGATACAGGCGCTGTCCATCGACGGTGACCGCCGCTGACACCCGACCCACCAGCCACAGCCGACCGGTCGCATCCAGATAGCCGGCATCGCCGGTACGGTGCCAGCGCACCCCATCGACCTCCAATTTGGCCTGCTCATCGCCTTCGCCGTCCAGATAGCCGCCCAGCACATGTGCCCCGGCGACGGTAATCTCTCCGACCTCACCAGCGTCTACACAATGCGCCTCCAACTCTGTTTCAGTAAGACGAAACGGTGGTGACGACTCGGCATCCTGTAGAATTCGCAACTGAACAGACTCTATCGGGCGCCCTGCCGGCAGCCCATGACCCAACTCAGGTCCGGTCAAAGCCTTCTCGTCCAGCTCCGCAGCGGGCAATTCGGCAATCGGTTCCGCTTCGGTGGACCCATAAACCGCGGTGACGCCACACCGGGGAGCCATCAACTGCGCATAGTCCAGAATCATCCTCGGAGTGACCGGCGCTCCACCGGTATGCAGATGGTGCAGTTGCGGAGACGCGGTTTCCTTCAGCCCCTGGCAAAGCTGGCGAAAGAACGCTGGCGAACCGCTGGCACGGGTGACACCAGAGGCCTGCATGGCCTGCAATACCGGCACGGGTTCAATGGCCCCGGGGCGGGCGATATCGCCAGGCGGCAGAAGCGTGCTGACTCCGGCCGCCAGATTGGCCAGCACAAAGACCGGCAGTGTGGTGGCATCTACATCCCCCGGTTGCAGCTGTAGAGTGCCCAGAATGGCCTGGTACTGAGCACGCAAGAACCCGTGGCTGCGACAGGCCGCCTTGGGACGACCGGTGCTGCCACTGGTAAAGGTGATCAGCGCCGGACTGTCTGCCGGAGCTCTCCATGCGTCGCGGGCTGGGGCTTCGGTCGGGTTGTCTTCAAGCCGGGTCGTCCAGGGCAACCAGGCACCGACACAGAAATGCCGCGGTATACGCCGGACACTGGCATAACGAAGACGCAGCAGATGGGCCACGGGTATGCCCACAAAAGCCGATGGCTGCAGGCGCTGGCAGGTATGATCCAGTTGATCTTTGGGCGCCGACGGGTCGGGCAGTATGGCCACCGCACCGAGTCGCCACAGGGCGAGCAACAGCCCGTAAAGCGCCGGAGAGACCCGCAGTGCGACCAGTACCCGGTCACCGGGCCCTATTCCCGACCGAGCCAGAGTGTCGGCCCAGGCCAGAGACAGCCTCTGCAGGTCAGCAAACCGGAATGTCTTCAGGGGTTTCTGTGGATACTGTCGACCATCCAGCAGTGCGGCGGCCTCGGGCTGTGCATTCGCTTGCGCATCAAACAGAGCGACTATGTTGGATGAAACGTTGGATGAAACGTTGGCAGCCTCAGCGCCGCTCATGAGCGCCCTCCTGTCTGATCCTCGAGCGTCTGGCCCAGACGACGCGAGAACAGCGCATAGCGACGAAACACCCGGGCGTTCTCGGAGCGCATCAGGGCCGATCGGTTGCTGTCCTGCATCAGGGCATGGATGACTTCACTGTAGCCGGCCGCACAGGCGGCCTGATAGGCATGATCGGCCAGCAGCAATCCCAGCCCGGCGCAGTCCCGACCCGGCCGCACGGCAATGGTTTTGAGCACAAGGCGGGGAGCCGCGTCTGCCGTTGCCGGTGGCGCCGGATAGGCAAACAGAAACCCGGCCAGGCCGTGGCGATCTTCCGCCACCACGGTCGCCCTGGGTTCATGCAGTGTTTTCAGGGGCTGATACTGCTGCCAGAAGGCGTACCAGCTCTGCGGCTGGTACAGCAAGTTGCGCCGGAAGCTCTGCAGGCTGAGCTGATGAATCGCCGCCAGTTCCTGCTCGAATCTGTCAGCCTGCAAGGGTCGCAACTGCAGCCCCTGGGCCTGCATGCGGGCCCGGATTCGCTCGCTGCGCGGGTCTTCATCCGGAGTGGGTACCGCACAGGACGAATGATAGTGCCAGTTCGGCTCAAAACCGGAAGACTGCCAGTGTTCTACCCAGTCTGCCGGCTGGTCTGGCTCCAGCGGAAAGGGTGCTGTGCCGTCCGACCAGGTGACCAGTCGGTGCGCATGCCAGGTGTTGCGGTCCATTGGCCCCAGTGCCAGCCGACACCCCTGACTCGCCAGCCAGGCACAAGCATGATTCAGCAGCAAACCGGACGCAGCCTGATCACAGGACCAGAACTGCCCCACCACCCCCGGTACCTCCCCCCCTACAGTGGGAGTGTCGAGCCACCAGAGTGCACACCGGGCCAGCACCTCAGCAGTGGTATCGTCGACCACCACCAGAACACGTTCCGGAGCCAGTGCGGACGAGGGTGGCTGCTGGTCGCCCCAGCCCAGGCCATGCAACTCATCACTTTGCCAGTCTGCTGCGCTGATCAGGTCCAAAACGGTGCTCCTGCAAGCATCAATACCCCGGCAATCAGCGCAGCCAGACCGCCCAGCAAGCCCTGCCGCCACCAGCGATCGGCGTCCCGCGGGCAGCGTTCGATCTGGGGCTGCAAGCGCTGAAACAGCGCGGCAATCAACCCGGTCAGCACCCCGCCGCCGACCATATATTGCCAGACTTCTGCCCCGCTGCTGCCCAGCAGCGTTGTCGGCACCACTATGATCCCCCACCCCTGCAAGGTGGCCAGCGCCCAGATTTTTCCGCGATGGCCCTTGTCACTGTTACCATGAATGCGGGCAATGCCGATCATGGCCAGTTGCGCCGCAAAGGCGGCCACCCAGGCGACATAGAAGCTTTCACCCGGCACCAATACCTGCGCCAGCAGACAGATCAGCCCGGCCCCGGTAATAGCGCCCACGGCCCGGACATCATGGGTTACCCGTTGCCGCCCCAGTCGCACCAGCCCGGTATAGGTCAGAAACAGAGCCAGTGGCGGCAGCAGCCACAAGGGGCCGCCCACCGCCCAGGCGGCATAGCCCACCAGAATGGCGGCAAACAGACTCGAATCGGTCAGCGTGGTGCGCCGGCGCCAGATCATGGCGACCGCAATCAGCAGCACGGTAACCACCAGCACCTCGATCAGGGCCGCCGTGTTGTCATC
>NZ_JAIUMC010000052.1 GCF_022565775.1 Natronospirillum sp. | reverse complement strand
GTAAGCCAGCGGTGTGCAAGTCCTGATCGAGAAGGCGCCTGCGGGCGCCTTTTTTCGTTTTGTCTCGGGTTTGAGGTAAACCGATAATGCGAGCACTGCTGCTCTCCGCCTATCATGCTGACAGCCACCGGCGCTGGGCCGAGGGCGTGATGCGCTGGCTGGGTCGTGCAGACTGGACGCTGCTCGACTTGCCCGGGCGGCACTTTGCCTGGCGCATGCGGGGCAATCCGTTGACGTGGCACACCTCTGCCGCAGAGACACTCTCTCGAGAGTATGATCTGATACTGGCAACGTCCATGGTGGATCTGGCGACCCTGATCGGCCTCTATCCGAACCTGGGCAGCGCCAGAAAGCTGGTGTACTTCCATGAGAATCAGTTCGCCTATCCGCTGTCACCCCGGCAGAAACGCCATGCCGAGCCCTTGATGGTGAGCATCTACAGTGCACTGGCTGCCGATCAGTTGCTGTTCAATTCGGACCACAACCTGACCACTTTTATGCTCGGAGCCAGGGAGTTTTTGCGCCGCATGCCCGAGCGCCTGGATCTGTCATTCATTGACGCCCTGGAAGCCCGCTCACAGGTTCTCCCAGTGCCTTTGGAGCCCCTGAATGAGGATGTTTCAACTTCCGGCCAACTGCCACAGCGTCAGCTGGGATTGCTGCTGTGGAACCACCGCTGGGAGCATGACAAGAACCCGGACCTTTTCTTTGCCGCCTGCAGAGAACTGGATCGTCTTGATGTCCCGTTCCAGATGGCGGTTGCCGGACAGCAGTTCCGGCAGCAGCCGTCGGTATTCGACATCGCCCGCGATGAACTGGCGCACCGAATCACGCACTGGGGAACCCTGCCCAGGGCCGAGTACCGTGAATTGCTGACACGGGCGAGCATCGTTGTCTCGACGGCTGACCATGAGTTCCAGGGACTGGCGATGCTTGAGGCTGTGCAGGCCGGTTGTGTACCACTGGTTCCAAAGCGACTTTGTTATCCGGAATTCTATGCGACGGACTACTGCTATGATGGTGGTCTCAACGACCTTGTCAGAAGACTGTCTGACTGGTTGCCATCACCCTCCCGTATGCCCGGCTTGCCAGAAATCGACCAATGGGAGTGGCCGGTAATGCTGGCACGCTATGAGCATGCCATATACGATAATCCAGAATCCGAACAAGACTGACAGGACACAGCAGTATGAAAACACCGGTATTATGCTCCAAACTCAAACTGGCGCTTCTGTTGTTGATCCTCTGCCTGACAGGGAATGTTGCTTTGGCACAGGAGGCAATGCGGGACAGCGATGAATTCATGGTACACGACAATGGCACTGTCACGGATCAGCGGCTCAACCTGATGTGGAGTGCCTGTGCAGCAGGCATGACCTGGGACGCAGGGAGTTGTGTGGGAGAGCCATTGCGTTTGAACTGGAATGGCGCTCGTCACGCGGCGCGGAACAGCACGCTGGGTGGGCATGACAACTGGCGCTTGCCGACCATTCAGGAGTTGCGCGATCTGGTGCATTGCTCTTCCGGCCGGCGTCAGGGGCCCGACAACACGGATGGTGGCTATCGCTGTGATGGCGGTTTTGCCAGCCCGACTATTGTGGAAGACGCCTTTCCTGATACTCCGGAAGAAATGTTCTGGTCCTATTCACCGAGCCTGTTTCTGTCCTTTGGCAGCATGGGCGTTTTCTTTCGCAGTGGCGGTTCATTTCACCGAGATCGGGAAGACCTCTACCTGGTGCGCTGGGTCAGAGACCTTGATTGAAAACAGATATTGGGGACGAAAGGGTGGTTTATTGGTGGCAGGATAAGCCCGATAATCCACACGGCAGGATAGTGCTGCTGCATGGTGCCGGTGCGCCCGCTGACAGTGCATGGATGAACGAAGTGGCTTCCTGTCTGTGTACTCAGGGCTGGTGGGTTCTGCGAGCTGAACTGGCCTATATGGCACAGCGGCGGGAAGACGGCCGGAAACGACCGCCACCGCGCGCCGACCGGTTGCTGGAAGAGGTCAAGTCACTGGTTGCCGAAGTCCCAGGGCCCGATGAACTGCCGCGGATACTGGCGGGGAAGTCGATGGGTGGCAGACTGATGTCCATGCTGGCAACCCGCACACTTTGGCCTCAGTCCATGCAGAAACCGGCAGCAGTGCTGGCTCTGGGGTACCCTTTTCATCCGCCGGGCAAACCGGAGCGCCTGCGCACCGATCATTTCGCCGATCTGGCAGTGCCGTTGCGAGTGGTTCAGGGAACACGTGATCCGATGGGGGGCGCCGAACTCGTCAAAGGCCTGACACTGCCCGACACTGTCAGTCTGGATTGGGTAGGGCAGGGCAATCATGACCTGCGACCCCTCGGGCTGCGCAAGCAGGAGGTCTGGTCTCATTTGCACCATACGCTAGTGCAGCAGCAACCCTGGTTGCAGGCGCGCGCGCAGGCGCAATCACAGTAGGCTTCGGTTCCTCTCTGACCAGGTCTGCCTGGCCCTGTCTCGGGCCTGTTCAGGCGTCAGGTTCTCATGGGCTTCAAGCGCCAGCGCGAGGGTTTCCGTCACCGCCGCCTCACCATAGCGGTCGTTTGACTGACCTCGCCAGACGGCCAGCAGCTCCTTGATGTCCAGTACCTCCAGCCGGTTGGCCCGATCCGTGAACACACGGGGGAGCGTTGTTTCACTGGTCTGGCCCATTCTGGACCAGTATTGAGTCAGGTCTGCATGCGGATTACGCTCGAACTCACCGCCGTCGCCCTTGATCACCAGTGTGGTCTGATACCCCAGCAAGGCTGCAGCGCCCTGGTGCAGCTTGTGATAGCCCGGATGGAAAATGGCCTGCAGCACGGTAGGAGCGGCAAAGGGGTTCAGCAATCTTGCAAAGCTGTGTACCGGAGAGCGCAAGCCGAGCAGATGCCGGAGTTGAATGATCTCTTCGAGCTGCGGCGCCAGCACTGCCAGCGGCAG
The DNA here is from genome assembly GCF_022565775.1 of Natronospirillum sp. Classification (GTDB taxonomy): domain Bacteria; phylum Pseudomonadota; class Gammaproteobacteria; order Pseudomonadales; family Natronospirillaceae; genus Natronospirillum. The sequence goes on along the minus strand of NZ_JAIUMC010000052.1, from coordinate 18,305 downwards.
GAATGCCGGTTGGGCAGGATCCCAGGTCGTCAGATCTTCCCGTGACTGCAGCACCGGCAGCCCGAGAGTCTGATAGACATCCTGCACATAAAGTCTGCCCGGGGTGTGACCTCGGGTACCGTGAATACACTGTCGATAACCCAGGTCCGCCAGCAGGCACTGCACCAGCACCAGCCAGGGCAACTGTCGTTTCTTGCCGGCGTAGCAGGACCAGTCGATATCAACGGAGACAGAGGGCAGAGGAGCCCATCGAGACTGAACTCCGGTGCAGAAGCCGGCAATCTCCTCGGCAGTCTCTTCCTTGACCCTCAAGAGCATCAGAAAGGCGCCCAACTGCTCAGGGTGCACCGACCCCTCCATGATCAGTTGCATGGCTTCATGGGCTTCCTGTTGCGTCAGATCGCGACTGCTGGTCTTGCCTCGACCCAGCGTGCGTACAAAATGGGTAAACGGGTGTTCTTCTGCTGCCATGGTCACGGTGTCCGAATTACAAGCAATGAGGAGGTTTGGGCAGGCCGGCAATGCGTGCAGCATCCTTTGCCGGGCTGCCACCAAACAGTGTCATCAGATAAATGGAGGAGCCCTTGTCCTCGCCCAGGCGCTCGCGAACGACCTTGACCAGTTGCCGGTTGGCGGGTGCAAGATCGTAGTTGAAATAGAGTTCTCGCAGCAGCTCCAGGACGGGCCAGTGCGCCTCTTCCAGCTCGATGCCTACCAGCGTTCGGGCTATCTGGTGAGCCAGCTCCGGCGACCAGCGGGCAGGATCGAGCAGAAAGCCGTCCTGATCCAAAGGAAAGGCCTCGTCATGGAGATGAAGGGTGTCTACCACTGTATCAGGCTCCCGTTACATTCCACGATGGCACTCGCCCAGGCATCATCATCCAGCGCGATCAGGCCTTCTGGCACTGTCAGTCCCGCCGTCTCCGCATCTAAAGCCAGGCACCAGGCCCGGCGAACCTGAAGGTGGCTGAGCAAAGCCGGCAGATCCGGGTCAGTCAGCGCACAGAAGAGGGCATCACCACCCAGGATCAGGTCATCGCCGGGGGCCACAAACGAGAGCATGCTAGGCCAGTGCCGTTTGCACAGCACCAGATGTGTGCTGTTGGTCGTCACAATACCATCACCTTCCTGCTGTCTTGCATCAGTTCATGCAACTCTGGCCATGTCATGAGCCGTATGCTGTCGCGCAATACCGAGGGTTTCAGGCTGCGCAACGTATCGGCTTCGGCCTGTGGCACCAGAAACCGTTGTATGCCGAACATTCCGGCAGACTGCCAGAGTTTGAGCAGTGACTTGTGGCCTTCCGACGGCCTGTGCTCTGCCAGATGCAACAGCCCTGAGCCGGTGAAGATCACCTCTGTCTGACGATCAAACACACCGCCCGTTACGGCCAGATCAAATGCCTCCTGACTGACAAAGCCGGCACTGGGCGGGCGGGTAATCAACAAACAGAGATCAGTGGCCATATCAGTCTCCAAAATGCAGATGACGGTCTGCCTCTTCGCAGCCGGCCAGCCAGTCGCCCAGGCCGACAATCTGCCACGGGGTACCGGGTGCTTCTACGCCCCGACGTTCAGCCGCCGACACGCAGACATAGAGAGGGCATCCGGATTGCGCTGCCAGTTCGGCCCAGCGTGCCGTCAACGGAGATTCCGCTCTGGCGGCCTGCACACCGTCCTGGTAGAAAAAGACCTGAGTCAACTGATGGCCGGCGCGCAGCATGGCCTGCGCCAGGCGCAAGGCGCGTTGATGCTGGTCAGTGACAAATGGGGAGGCGGTCACTGTCAGTGCAAAGGTCATGGCTTGAGTCGGTTTCACCCTGAACTCCGGTCGTTGGGGAGCAGATACAAAAAAGCCCCGCAAGGCGAGGCTTTAACGTGCATCCCGGGGATGCATTCAGTCGTTCATGACGCCGAGGATGTGCAGCAGGCTTACAAACAGGTTGTAGATCTGCATGTAGAGCATCACGGTCGCCCGGATGTAGTTGTCTTCGCGATTGTGCACGATTTCACTGGTCTGCCACAGGATCAGGCCGGAAGAGATCAGCATGAACATGCCGGACGCAGCCAGACTGACTGCCGGCATCTGAAACAGCAGACCACCCACCATCAGCACAACGGCGGTCAGAATGCCGATCATCAGTGCGCCACCCATGAAGCCGAAGTCCTGACGTGTTACCAGGGTATAGGCTGACAGCGACAGGAATACGAAGGCTGTACCACCCAGTGCCTGATACACAATGGACGGAGCTACCGACAGGTACGCATTAAGGATGGGCCCCAGCGACGCACCCAGCAGGCCGGTAAAGACAAAGGTCCACAGCAGGCCGCTTGATTTGTCCCAGGTTCTCGGCAACACGAACCAGCTGATGCCGACACCACCCAGCAGGCACATCATGGCCATGCCGTGGGGCATTCCGATCGCTACGGAAAAGAAGGCTGTGACAGCACTGAAAGCCAGGGTCATCCCCAGCAGCATATAGGTATTGCGCAGCACCTTGTGCGTCGCAAGTACCCCACTGCCCGCATGGGCGACTGTCTCACGATATTCAGCCATGGTTGTTCTCCATATCAACGATGTTGTAGTTGACAAAATGCTGCCTGATTCTGGTCCAGAAGACCGGATTCACAGCAGCAAGCCAACTTTGATTAGTTGGGTTGCTGCCTAATATATAGAGTCTTGCACCTGAATTACAAGCCAGTAGGTCGTAAAACGGTACGTGAGCCAACAACGCTCGCCTTCACCTTGATGTTTGGCTACAATAAACAACCGTTTGAAACAGTTGTTTGAATGATGCCGAGTTTGAAGCAGATGCCCTCCAGTGACCTCACCGATACAGCTTCGCGCATTCTGGATGCTGCAGAGCATTTGTTCGCCGAGCATGGCTTCACCGAGACGTCCTTGCGCTCGATTACCACACGGGCTGGCGTCAATCTGGCGGCTGTCAATTATCATTTCGGATCGAAAGAAGCGTTGGTGCAGGCTGTCTTCGAGCGGTTCCTGACACCATTCTGTCGTCGACTGGATCGGGAACTGGATGAGGCCATGGCCCGTGGGGATGGTCAGAGCCCGCCGCTGCATGATCTGTTCGGTCTGCTTGCACGCACCATGCTAGCGGGAGTTGAAGATTCAACCAATGACAGCAAACTGAGTATCTTCATGCGCCTGCTGGGGCTGGCCTATACGCAATCTCAGGGACACTTGCGTCGTTTTCTGCGCGACCACTATGACAGCACCTACCGGCGTTTCGTTTTGCTGGTACACCAGACCACCCCGCATGTGAGCCCCAACGAGCTCTTCTGGCGCATTCATTTTGCCGTGGGGTCAGCAGTATTCACCATGGGCAGTGTGGAAACCCTGCGTGCCATTGCCCGAAATGACACGCATCAGGACAATACCCTCGAAGATATCCTGCACAAGCTGGTGCCCTTTGTCGCCAATGCATTGAATGACGACCGGGACCACTGACCCAGCCTGTTACGGGCCTTATTTCGACTCGTAATAGCTTTGGCGCGTAGCGGCCAGCAGGTCCGCCAGGTCGTCACTGCGTTCGGGATCGAAGTTTTCCGGCGTGGAATGGCTGAGAATGATTTTGGCCTGACGTAGGGTTACCGGTGACAGGGCCAGCCAGTGCTCGATGCGGGCATCGACACAGGCCTTCAGACTGCTTTCCGGAACCCGCTCCTGAATCAGCCCCAGGCGCTGTGCCTGACCAGCATCTATTTCTGCCCCGGTCAGCATCAATGCTCTGACCGTCCGCTCTCCCATGACGCGTATCAGATAGGGTGTCGATATCACCGGCATTGCCGCCTGGTGAATCTCGTTCATCTGATAGCAACTGGTTTCAGTGCCGATGACGTAGTCACAGCAGGCCAGAATGCCCAGCGCACCCGCCTGTGCTTTACCCTGAACTTCGGCCAGGGTGGGCACCGGGAAATGCATCAGTGTTTCCAGCATGCGGCTGATCTGGCTAGCGCTCAGCGTTGACTCATGACGCGGAGAGCCACCGATGCGCCGCATCCAGTCAGGATCAGCGCCCAGGCAGAAATTGTCACCCTTGCCGCGAATGTGCAGCACTCTCACCGAATCGTCCTGCGCGAAGTCATCGAGAGCGACAATAAAGGCACACAGTACGTCCTCGTCATAGACATTGCCGCGTTCCGGACGGTTGAACACGATACTGGCAACACCTTGCTGCAGGTTGGCTTCAATGGATTGTGTCATGAATTCACGCTGTTATTGTTGTCGTTTGATAGGGTCGGTATTAACCGATAATTAAGACACAGTGTCATCGAATTGCAACTCTCATGCAGAGTCCTTTCAATTTCTGTAAGCTTTACGGTCGTCACTTCAACGAGCAGTTTTGACTATGCAGCATGGATTCGAGCGTATAGACAGCTACCCCATTTCGTCACTGAAACTGGAATTGCAGCATTTCCGGCATCAGGTGACTGGTGCAGACCACTACCATCTGGCCGCCGATCATGATGAAAATGTCTTCATGGTGGCTCTGCGCACCACGCCCCAGGATAATTCCGGGGTGGCTCACATTCTGGAGCATACGGTGCTGTGCGGCAGCGAACGATATCCGGTCAGAGACCCGTTTTTCCTGATGATGCGCCGTTCGCTGAACACCTTCATGAATGCCTTTACTTCCAGTGACTGGACGGCCTATCCGTTCGCCAGTGAAAACGACAAGGATTTTTTCAATCTGCTGGATGTCTATCTCGACTCGGTATTCTTTTCCAATCTGGCAGAAATAGATTTTGCCCAGGAAGGGCACAGGCTGGCCTTCAACAAGGATGATCCGGAAGGGGGTCTGGAGTTCCGTGGCGTGGTCTACAACGAAATGAAGGGCGCCATGAGTTCGGCCACAGCCCGACTCTATCAGACCATTACCCGCTATGTGTTTCCGACCACCACCTATCATTTCAATTCAGGCGGGGAACCCCAGTCCATTCCCTCGCTGAGCTATGATGCGCTGCGGCAGTTTTACCAGCGCCATTATCATCCTTCCAATGCCATCTTCCTGAGCTTTGGTCGAGTAGATCCACAGCGCATACAGGCCGAACTGGCCAGCAAGGTGCTGCAGCGCTTCCCGACGTCTGTTCAACCGGCAAGGGTACCGCGCGAAGAGCGATACGCGGCTCCGGTGCAAGTGACCGAGCATTACCCGGTCAGCGCGGAAGAGGGCGAGACCGCCAAGGACCATCTGGTGATGGGCTGGTTGCTTGGCGAGAGCGCCGATATGGAAGCCCAGCTGGAAGCCCACTTCCTGTCCGAAATATTGATGGGCAACAGCTCTTCGCCGCTGCGCGCCGCGCTGGAAACCACAGATCTTGCCGCTTCGGCTTCACCTCTGATGGGGGTGGAAGACTCCAACAGGGAAATGATGCTGGTATGCGGTGTGGAAGGGGCCAGGGCAGAAGATTCGTTGGCCCTCGAAAACCTGATTCTAGACACCCTTCATCAGGCAGCAGAAGACGGGATTCCGGCAGAAGATCAGGCCGCCGTGCTGCATCAACTGGAGCTCGGCCAGCGAGAGGTGGGCGGAGACGGCATGCCTTTCGGCCTGCAATTGATCATGACGGCCCTGCCGGTCGCGGTGCACAGTGGTGTCGTTCATCAGGCACTTGATATCGACGAGGCACTGACCCGGATGCGGGCCAGAATTGCCGACCCTGAATACGCGAGGCAGCTGATCCGAGAGCAATTGCTGGACAACCCGCATCGGGTTCGCTTGACCCTGAAAGCGGATGCCGAATATCAGACCCGGGCAGACGCCGAAGAAAAACGACGTCTGCAAACCCTGGCTCGCCAACTCGGTAACAGTGAACGGCAGGCCATTCAGCAGCTCAACAAGGCACTGGAGGCCCATCAGCAGACTGAACCCGACCTGGACAGTTTGCCCAAGGTCACGCTGGATGATGTCCCGACCACCATGAAAACCCGACAACCAAAACGGCGAGATGATGACTGTACCGCCTATGGAGAAGGCACCAACGGGTTGGCCTACCTGACCTGGGTGCGCCCGCTGGACGATCTGACAGCAGATCAGTTGCGCTGGTTGCCGCTTTACACCACAGCCCTGACAGAAGTCGGACTGGGTGAACTGCCTTACACGGAGATCCAGCGTCAACAGGCCCGGTTCACCGGCGGCGTGTCTGCAGGCACACCGTCGCGAGCCCGCATTGACGACCCCAATTTTCTCCATCGCTATCTGACAGTCAGCAGCAAATCACTGCAGGTCAATGCCGAACAGATGAATGACCTTCTGCACAGAACGGTGCACCAGGCCCGTTTTGACGAGTCTGGCCGACTGCATGAACTGTTGCAGACCATGCTGTTGCGCCGCTTGCAAGGGGTGACCAGCAGTGGTCACGCGCTGGCCATGACCGCCGCGTCCGCTCCGTGGAGTGCCAGTGCGGCACAGCAGCATTGGCAATCCGGGCTCTTCGGTCTCATCTGGCTGAAGTCTCTTGTCAAGTCGGATAAAGACAATTATATCAATGATGTAGCTACTTCTTTGAGCGCGTTACATGAAGTGCTTCAGTCCCGTCCCGGACACTTGCTGGCCATAGCCGAACCCGACTGGGTCGACCAGGCACTGCCTGACCTGAAAGAACGCTGGTCGGGCCAGTCGGGCGCACCGTTGGCACCTGCCTCTGGGGTCGATCTTCCGGAACAGCTCCTGCACACCGCCTGGATTACCGATACCCCGGTCAATTATTGCGCACGCGCGTTCCCGGCCGTTCCTGTCGACCATCCCGATGCCGCGGTGCTCGCCGTACTGGCGGGCGTGCTGTCGAATGGCTTCCTGCATCGTGCGGTGCGCGAGCAGGGTGGGGCCTATGGTGGCGGCGCCAGCTATGACATGCCAAACGGCGTCTTCCGCTACTTCAGCTATCGCGATCCGCGTCTGCAGGATACGTTTGCCGATTTCGATCAGTCGATCGACTGGTTACTGGAAAAGCAGCATGGTTATCAGCCGATTGAAGAGGCCATTCTCGGCCTGGTATCCAGCATGGACAAGCCAGGATCGCCGGCAGGTGAGGCCCGCAGGGCCTTCTTTGATGAGCAGTTCGGTCGCGACCTGATCTTCCGGGAGAGTCTGCGCAGTCGCATACTCGCGGTGGGTGAAGCGGATCTCAAGAGAGTGGCACAGGCCTACCTGACCCAGCGTGACGAGGGCTGCTTCAGCCAGGCGGTAGTTACCGGGGCTGATCGGGCAGGGCTGTGCGAGGAGCTCGGGATGAAGATTGTGGAGCTCTGAACTCAGAGGTCGTAATCCCCCCAAACCGGGGCGTGATCTGACGGCTTGTCCATGGCTCGGGTGTCATAATCGATGTCCGAGCCTGTACAGGCCTTCGCCAGCGGCGCCGTGACCATCAGGTGGTCAATGCGCAGGCCGCGCCTCGGGTCGTCTTCGAAACCGCGTGAACGATAGTCAAACCAGCTGAACCGATCATTGCGCTGCGAATGGTGCAGGCGAAAGCTGTCCTGCAACCCCCAGGCTTTCAGCTCTGCGATCCATTCACGCTCTTCCGGCAAAAAGGCGCACTTGCCTTCCCGTAGCCAGCGCTTGCGGTTGGGGTCGCCAATGCCGATATCGGTATCTTCCGGTGCCACATTGAAATCACCCAGGACCACTATCGAGTCTTCCGGTGTGTGGTTGGCCTGCAGCCAGTTCAACAGGTTGCGGTAATAGGCGACCTTGAGTGGAAACTTGTCCGGATGGTTTCGATTTTCCCCTTGTGGAAAATAGCCGTTGATGACTGTCAGTGGCACAGATCTGCCAGGCAGTTCATGGCGGGTAATCAGCAGTCGGCGCTGGGCGGTATCCTCTTCCTCCGGAAAGCGCGCCGCAACGGCCTGACCCGAATCCCGAAACAGCGTTGCGACGCCATAGTGGCCCTTTTGGCCATTGAAAACCACGTTGTAGCCCAGGGCTTCCACCGCTTCACGCGGAAACTGATCGTCATGAACCTTGGTTTCCTGCAGGCACAGAATGTCTGGCGCCCAGCGCTGGGTGATGGCCTCGAGTTGATGCAGGCGAGCCCTGATGCTATTGATATTGAAGGATATGATGCGCATTGGTGTCCCCTGATCTTGATGGTGTCGTTGCTTCTCCGGTTGCCGCTCTGCCGGAGGTCCATTAAAGTGCGCCATTCTAGCAGCGCGGACAGTGTGGAGACAGATTGGAAATGGAGCTTCTTAGCAGTCCTGACATACTGGCCATGCTGTTCCTGGCGGCATTGATTGCCGGCTTTGTGGATGCCCTGGCGGGTGGCGGGGGGCTGATTACGCTGCCCACCCTGTTGTTGGCGCAGGTGCCTCCGGTAGCAGCCCTGGCAACCAACAAGCTGCAGGCATCCTTTGGTACGCTGACGGCCAGTTGGCGCATGCTGCACAGTGGCATGGTGCGCTGGCAAGACGTCAAGGGGCTGTTCTGGGCCAGCGTTGTCGGTGCCGCATCGGGCGCTCTGCTGGTGCAATTTGTAGACCCCGGCATTCTTCAGTTCGTTATCCCGATCGTACTGATCGGCATGGCGCTTTATTATCTCCTGATTCCCGGTGTCGTAGCCGCCTCTCGACCGCGCATCAGTGAGCGCAGCTATCGCCTCGGCCTGGCGCCCGGCATCGGATTTTATGATGGCTTCTTTGGCCCTGGTACCGGATCCCTGTTTGCGTTCACCCGCAACAGTCTGCGCGGAGATTCATTGCTGGAGAGCACCGCCAAGGCCAAGATCATGAATTTCGGTTCCAATGTAGCGGCGCTGGTGCTGTTTATCGCCGGAGGTCATGTCGCCTGGCTGGCTGGAGGCATCATGATTATCGGGGTGCTGATCGGCTCAAGCCTGGGCAGCCATCTGGTGGTCAGGGGTGCCGTGCACTGGATTCGCCCGATGATCGTGATTGTTTGTGTGGCGATGGCAGGGCGCTATTTCTGGGCCGAGGCACTGTGAACTGATTGACCACCGATCAGTCGCGCGATAGGCTTTAAGGCTGCGCAGGAGAATTGAAGTATGTGGTTTGGCAAGAAGACCGGACAGAGTAAACGGGCAACTACCCGGACTCCGGACCGGGACAATGTCGCCCGAAAATCCGCGCAGGGTGGCCGTAGAAGAGTCGCCGAAGAAGAACTGGTTCGACGCAAACTGCCTGTTGACTACCTTGCAACCGGGATGAAAGTGGTAGAGCCGGATCGACCATGGACCGATATCCCCGTACTGCTGCAGGAATTTGTGATCACCGACCCCTCTCAGGTTGAGGTGCTGCGCCACTACTGTAATTGGGTAATGGCCGAAGCGCCCGAGTCGGTGATGGCCGCGATTGAGCAGCGTATTGAAGCCCTGCGGACAGGTGCCCACAACCCCTTTGCTGAAGAGGCCGCGCTGCATGAAGAGCTGCCGCGGGCCCGCAAGGCCTACGCGGATGTGATGGATTTTGTCGACAGCACCACCCGGGCGATAGAGCAGGGCAGTATGGTTGACCTTCAGGTGGCTCGGCCACTGGTGCGCCAGTGTGTTGAAAGCATCAAGGCAAACCCCAATGCTCTTTTCTGGCTGGCACGAGTCAAATCACAGGATGCCTACACGGCTGAGCACTCGTTGCGCGTGGCGATCTTCGCGATCGCTTTCGGCCGCTTTATGGATATGACAGAAGAAGATCTGGAGATTGTCGGCCTCTGTGGTCTGCTGCACGATCTGGGCAAGCTCAAAATCAAGTCGGACATTCTCAACAAGCCCAGCCGCCTGGACCCTGATGAAATGAGCGCCATGCAGAAGCATGCAGAATTTGGCTGGCGAATGCTGCAAAACAGCCCCAGCGCTGTGCCGGATATCGTACTTGATGTGACTCGACACCATCACGAGCGCTTGAACGGCACGGGTTACCCCGATGGTTTGAAAGCACAGCAAATCAGTCGATTTGCGCGTCTGATTGCCATCGTTGATGTCTACGATGCCATTACCAGTGACCGGGTTTATCGCGGAGCTCTGTCGTCCAGCGAGGCCATACGGATTCTCTACGAAGGCCGCGAAGAGCAGTTCGACCCGGACATGATTGAAGCCTTTATCCGTATGGTGGGTGTTTACCCGCCCGGGTCCCTGGTGGAACTGACAACAGGGGAGGTCGCCATCGTAAGGGGTTCACACCCGGCACACAGGCTGAAGCCTCGCGTCGAGATAGTTCTGGGGCCAGACAAGACGCCCTGCAAGCGCCGGTTGCTGGACCTGGCCGGAAACCCGCCCGATATGGCCGGCAACGCCTATGGCGTGCGTCGCACTCTGCCTGACAACGCCTATGGCGTCAGTTTACAGCAGGAGATTGATCGCGTTGCGGCTGTTTGACTGAGCAACATTATTTCTGTCAGGAGTCTGCCTTCATTGGCTTGTGCCGCGCGCTGGCATGCCGCTCCCGACGTTCCGCATCAATATAGCGGTCGGTAGTGAGGCTGCTCGCATGGCCGGCGTCATCGCGCACATGATCAACCGGCCGCTGTTTTACGTCTTCCGAAATGCCGGTATGGCGCAGCCAGTGCACGGTCGCTGCCTGGAGTTCGTGGGATTCATCGGACAGCCCCTTGAGTCGCATACGCTCCACAGCCTGGTCGAAACACTGTTGCACGATGGCTCGGATATGACGGGTCGAAGTAACGGCCTTGCGCCCCCCCAGAGTGGGTATCAGGGGGGTACGTTCACCGGGGGTCGGTAGGGGGGTCAGCCCCAGGTGGCCCCGGTAGCGTTTCAGGGCCTTCAGCATGGCATCCGACACACTGACCGAGCGTGCCTTGTTGCCCTTGCCCACCACCTCAAACCACCAGTTATTGTCGCTGTCGCGCCGAAAATCCGACATGGTGGGGATATGACGTTCATCAGCCACCAGTTCGGAAATACGCAGATACATGGCATACAGACACTGCATGACGAACAGGGTTCGTTCATGGCGATCCGGATATTCGTCGGCAAGATGTTCCGCCGTTTCCAGCACAAAGTCCCACTGCAGGTTGCTCAGGCGACGCACTTCACGGCGCTGCCCGGACACCAGATATTTGCTCTTCTGACGAATAAGCGCCACTGGGTTGGACGTGACTGCTTCTTCCTGGATCAGAAAATTGAAGAAACTCGACAGGATGGCAAACAGGCTCTTGATGGAGGCCTGACTAGAGGCATAGCTGGAGGGATCGGGTGACCGGCCAGCGCGCGCCTGAACCTTGCTGACCGACACCACAAAGGGCCGCCAGTCAGGGTGTGTTCGCCGCTCATCATCCGGGCCGGTGAAGCGAGCGCAGTTCTTGGTGCCAATCCAGGCCCGCGGTGGCTCCTGACAGAAACGGATGAATTGCTCGATGTCTTCACGTTTCAGATCCCGAATGCTTTTTTCCTGTACCAGCCAGCTCCATTGCAGCAGGCGCTCGAGTTCTCGCCGATAAGCATTGAAGGTGGCCGTCGAGCCTTCGTAAGACGCCAGGAAGCGCAGCGCATGCCAGAAGTCATCCTCATGGGTTGTGCGTGCCTGTACCGGCAGATGCTCGGGTACTGAGCCCGTGTGTCGCGCAAAGGGATCGGGAAGATAGGCCAATTGATCAAAAATGGGGGGTGGCGGCTGACGCGTGACACTGGAAGCAACCATGGCAAATCGACCCGACAACGGAATAGGAATGCCGCAAATCATGCGCTTTTTGCGGTACCATCGTCAATACCGATAATAATAATTATCGGATATTATGCTTATGTCTCTATCAACCAAAGTGTGGACAACGCCGGTCAGATGACCGGCTTCTCCCGGTAGGTTCCCCAGATGCCTTTCAGGGTTTCCACAATGTCTCCCATTGAAGCGCCCTCTTTCACCAGGTCTATGGTGATTGGCATCAGGTTTACGGATTCGTCCTCGGCCTGTTCTTTCAGTTGCACAAGCATCTTCTGGACTTTTTCCTCATCGCGATTATCCTTGACCCGGTTCAGGCGCTCGATCTGCCGGCGCTCGGTTTCCGGGTCATGCGGATGCGTTTCAATCTCGACGTCGTCTTCGTCCTGCACGAACATGTTGACACCGATGACCGGCCTTTCCCCGCTGGCCTTGCGCAGCGCGAAGTCATACGCCGAATCCGAGATACCGCGCTGGAAGTAGCCATCGTCAATGCACTGCAGCGTGCCGCCGAGTTCTTCTACCTCATCGAGAATCTTCCAGACTTCCTGCTCGATCTCGTCGGTGAGCTTCTCGACATAGTAGGAGCCGCCCAGCGGATCCACCACCTGGGTTATATTGGTCTCATGGGCGATGATCTGCTGGGTGCGCAGGGCAATCCGCATGGCCTCTTCGGTGGGAATGGCGAAGGCCTCGTCCATGCCATTGGTATGCAGCGACTGGGCCCCGCCCAGAACGGCGGACAATGCCTGCAGTGCGGTGCGGATCGGGTTGATGGTGTACTGGGGCTTGGTCAGAGTGGCGGCGGCCGTCTGGGCGTGGAAACGCAAGCGGCATGCTTCGGGCCTGGTGGCGCCGAATTTTTCGCGCATGATCTTGGCGTAGACCCGACGGGCAGCGCGAAACTTGGCAATTTCCTCGAAGAAATCCGCCTGGCTCACGAAGAAGAAAGACAACCGTGGGCCGAATTCATTGACATCAACGCCTGCGTCTATCGCCGTCTTCACGTACTCCATGGTGGTGGCCATGGTGTAGGCCACTTCCTGAGTCGCGGTCGAGCCGGCTTCAGAGATGTGGTAACCGGAAATATTGATCGGGTTGTACCGTTTCATGTGCTCGGCGCCGTACTGGATACAGTCACGGACCAGACGAACCGACGGCCGCACCGGGAATATCCACTCCTTCTGGGCAATGTACTCCTTCAGGATGTCGTTCTGAATCGTGCCCGACAGATCATTAAGGTCGTAGCCACGCTTCTGCGCTACGGCAATGTACATGGCGTAGAGAATCCAGGCCGACGGGTTGATCGTCATGGACACCGAAATCTTGGTCAGGTCGATATCGTCAAACAACTCCTCCATGTCGGCCAGCGTGTCGATGGCCACACCCTCGCGCCCTACCTCACCCTGACTCATGGGATGACTGGAGTCATACCCCATCAGTGTGGGCATGTCGAAATCGGTCGACAGGCCGGTCTGGCCCTGGGCAATCAGGTACTTGAAACGCCCGTTGGTCTCCTTGGCGGTGCCAAAGCCTGCAATCTGGCGCATGGTCCAGTTCCGGCCCCGATACATGGTGGGATAGGGGCCGCGTGTGAACGGGTACTGCCCCGGAAATCCAATCTCTTCAAAGGGGGTCTCCTTGAGATCCAGGGGTGTATAGGTTCGTTGGGTCGTCATGCCCGAAGCGGTGGTGTATTCGGATTTGCTCTCCGGCGCCCGTTTGACAAAGGACGACACTTCGTTTTTTTCCCACTGCTCAAACGCTTCTTCAATATGCTTGAGGGCAGTCGGGTCGTACTGGTCAGTGCGTTTCATGAATCGTCTCCTTCATCGCTTTTAACAGGCTAACCGCAGCACCATGAGGGTCCAGCTCGCGCTGGGTTACCTGCTTGAGCAGCGCTTCGGTCTGCGACCTGCTGTCACGTGCAAAATTATCCCGGACAATCTGTTCGGCGACCTTCACCACCCGGGTCAATGCAATCTGGTGTCGCCGTTCGGTTATTTCACCACTTGTTTTCAGGTGTTCGGCATGGCGATCAATGGCGGCCATCAACTCGCCAAAACCGGTATGCTTTTCGGAACTGGTGGGCACCACCGGTACTCGCCAGATGCCCTCGCCCTGCTCCAGGCTCATCATCAGCATGCCCTTGAGCTCCTGAATGGTTCGGTTGGAATCCGGTCGGTCCGCCTTGCTCACCACGTGCACATCGGCAATTTCCAGCACACCCGCCTTGATGGCCTGTATGTCGTCACCCAGGCCGGGCGCATTGACTACCACAGTGGTATGGGCAGCCCGCACGATATCGACCTCGTCCTGCCCCACTCCGACTGTCTCGATCAGGACGATGTCAAAGCCGCCGGCATCGAGCAGGTCCACGGCGTCCAGAGCCGGCCGGGCCAGTCCTCCCAGGGTGCCCCGTGTGGCCATGCTGCGGATAAACACACCAGGGTCGGACACCAGATCGCCCATGCGAATGCGGTCACCCAGGATGGCACCGCCGGAATAGGGGCTGGAGGGGTCTATCGCCACGACACCGACTTTTCGGCCGCTGGCCCGATATTCATGTACCAGTTGCGTCACCAGCGTCGATTTTCCTGCGCCCGGTACGCCGGTAATGCCTACTACATGGGCGTTACCGGTACTCTTGTAGAGCTCGGCCAGAGCCTCACGGACTTCAGGATTGTCGCCGCTTTCTACACGGGTAATCAGCCTGGCGATGGCACGGAGGTGACCCTCTCGCACCCGCTCAGCCAGTTGCATCGAGGGTATGCGGTTGATCATTCAACCTCCTCGCTTCTGGTTGAGGCTCTGATAGAGGTCCCGGTCGTCCACGACACGCTGTGCCTTGAAGTCGGTACGCGGGAAGGTCTCCGGTTCCACCATGATCACCCGTGCCCGCACGCCCAGCACCCGGCTCAGTGCCGTCTCGGCTTTTTCGCGCAGTGACCTGACCGCATCCTGACCCTGCTCTGCGATTACCTGATTGAACTCGGCCTTGACCGCCAGTTCATCCATCGAGCCGTCACGTGAAATGATGATACGATGCTCGCCTCCGTAGCCGTCGAGGCCCTCGAGGATTTCGGCGATGGCGCTGGGATAAACGTTTTCACCCCGAATCTGGAACATGTCGTCGATCCGGCCGTAGATGCCTTTGGGCAGTCTCGGATAGGTGCGACCACAGGGATTGTCATCCATCACCCAGTGGGTCAGATCGCCGGACAGCATGCGGATCATAGGCTGGGAAGTTCTCTCCAGGTGCGTGTAGATGGGTGTGCCCTGCTCGCCATACGGCACTCGGCGATGGGTGTCGGGGTCTGCCACCTCGGTATAGACGATGTCCTGCCATAGCAGCATGCCCTCGGAGTCGGCGCTGCCGGCGGCGTGCATCCACGGCGTCATCTCTGCCATGGTGCCGCTGTCCACTACTTTGGCACCATAGAGTTCCTGAATCTTGTCCCGAATGGACGGAATCGAGCCACCCGGCTCACCGGAGAAGAACATTACCCGGATGCCGAATGCTTTTGGGTCCACCCCTTCTTCTCTGGCAACCTCGGCCAGGCGCAATGCGTAGGACGGCGTTGAGTAGAACCCGGCGGGCTTCATCATCTGCAGCCAGGTCACCGCGCGTGCGGTCATGCCGGGTGCTCCGGCACCAAAGGGAAAGGCCTTGCAGCCCAGTCTCTCGGCCCCGATCAACGCTCCCCATGACCCCATATAGAGACTGAGGAGAGCGCCCACAAATACTGTATCTCCCGGTCGCAGGCCCATACCCCACATGATGCGCGCATGGTTGTTGGCAATCGCATCCCAGTCACTTCGGGAGATACCAAACGCGGTGGGCCGGCCAGTTGTGCCGGAGGTGCCGTGGATGTGGTAGATGTTGCTTTCCGGGCAACACAGATAGTCGCCGAACGGCGGATGCTCCGCTTGGGCGTCACGAATCTCCTGTTTGTGAACCACGGGCACCTGTTCAAAGTCTGCCAGGCTACGGATATCCTCAGCTTTTATACCGGCCTCATCCCATTTGCGCTGGTAGAACGGCGAGTGATCATAGGCGTAGGCCATAACGTCCCGAAGCCGGGCGACGATCAATTCATCTCGCTTGGCAGGGTCCATGGTTTCACGCTCGCGAAACCAGTAGGGGCTTTTCGGGTCCGGGAAATAGTCGTTGCTGTAGCTGGGGGGAAATTTCCACTCTTCCATCGGAGACTCCTGATATTGTTATTGGCTGTCGTCTGAGGAAATCTGTATCGGGTCAAGCGTGACCGGAATCGAGGTCAGCGGTCTCCGCGCTCTGCGACCAACTGGCGGAAAGAGTCGATAATTTCCTGGGGTGGTGTGTCCTGCAGAAGAATCTTGTGTACGCCCATCTGGTACAGTTCCTTCACATCATCGTCCGGGATGACACCGCCACCCGTGACAATCATGTCCTCCGCTTCCTTGTCTTTCAGGAGCTGCAGTACCTTGGGAAAAATATGCATGTGCGCTCCAGACAGCAGGCTGATGCCGAGAATATCCACATCTTCCTGGATGGCGGCGTCCACTACTTCTTCCGGCGTGCGATGCAGCCCGGTATAGACCACGTCCATGCCGGCATCCCGCAGGGCACGCGCCACTACCTTGATGCCGCGATCGTGCCCATCAAGGCCGATTTTCGCCAACATTACCCGAATCACTGCTGCACTCTTGTCATTGTTTTGCATCGCAATCTCCTTGGATTACATGGCAGCGTTGCCACTTCTCTTGGTGGGTTCACTGCAGCTTTGAATTTCTCGCTGCAGCCAATCCGATGCGGTTTCCACATGCTGCCGGGCCAGCAGCTCGGCCGTCTGTACGTCTCCGCTCAGTACCGCATTCAGTATTGCTTCGTGCTCATCCCAGATCTGTTGCTGGTTTTTTTCGACAATGAGGATGTCGCGCATAACGCGTCGCACGTGATTCCAGTGCGCTTCCATCGAATCGAGGATGAACCGGTTGCCGGCCAGTTCGTAGATAAAGCTGTGAAAGCGCATATCGGCGTCGATCAGCGCGGAGAGATCATGTGCCTTCCCGGCAGCACGTCCCTGGGCAATGATGGCTGCGCCACGTTCCCGGGCAGCTGCGTCAGCTCGCTGGGCGGCTAACCCGGCACTGATCAGGTCAATCCCGCCCCGAAACTCGTAAAGCTGTGCGACAAAACTTTCATCAAGCACCGACACCATCAGGCCCCGACGCCCTGCCGCGGAGAGAAAACCATCATCGCGCAGACGCTGCATGGCCTGGCTCACCGGCAATCGCGACACATCCAGCCGCGCGGCCAGCGTCTCCTGGGTGACGCGCTCACCCGGCTTGAGCAACCCCTCCACGATGGCATTGACCACAGAGTCGTAGATCAACTCCGGCAGACTCTTCCCGGTTTGGATTTTCTTCATTAATCAGATTCCAGGACCAAACTAAAAAATGTATATTGCATACAGTATTCACCATGCAGCGAACTTGTCAAATTTGATAATCGACCCATCAGGCACTGCCTGACATCTATATGTGTCCGCCGCGCAACTGCATATCGCCTCTCATTCAGCACAATGGCTACTCTAATGTGTCAAATTCGTGTAATTTGCAAAAGTCGCCGGAAAGGGCATTACCGGCCATACCCACCTGAACTAAAGGATTGACTCTCATGTACCGAATTTTTGCTTTTGCAGGCATTAGCCTCTTTACCTTGTTCCTGACCGCCTGCGGCGGCACCCAGATGCTCTATTATTCCGAATCGGACCCAGGGACCTATCTGGTCACTGATGATGGGTCGGAGGTCATATTCCTGACCAGTAGCGGGCACAGCCCAACCATCTCCCCCGACGGTGAACAACTTGTTTACGTCAACAACAACTCGCAGTTGGTGTTGCGCAACCTGAACTCCAGCTCCGAAAGCACCATCACAGATCCTACCGGCGGCATTCGATGTCCGGACTCTTTTTTCGCACAACCCAGGCAGTCCCAGTTTTGCTGGTTCCACTCGCCGCGCTTTTCACCTGATGGCACCGAGGTGGCCTTCATCGTTGATTTTCAGTATCACACCACCCCACAGCTCAATGGGCGACTGGGTGTGGTTCAACTTGATACGCTTGATTTCAGCTTCAATATGCCGTCCGGAGGTCTGTCACCCTTGGGCATCATTCATGCACCAGCTTACTCACCCGATGGCAGCCAACTGGTCTTCTCCGCGCAACCGGAATTGACAGGTGACTTCCAACAACCCCGCGACCAACTGGGCAGAGGAGATATCTATGTCATGGATGCCAATGGTGGTTCTGCGCAAAAACTGACCAGCGGCGGCCAATTTGCCCAACCAGCATGGGGCTCCTTCGGCAATCTGGGTGAGCGAATCGTATATGTGTCACACGAGGATGATTATCAGCAGATTCACTGGATGCGCCCCACAGGCTCGCAAAAGGAGCGATTGACGGACAACAGTCACAATGACTTCAGCCCGGCAGTCTGGCCTGGCACTCCCCTGATTGCTGTTCTGTCAGACCGGCCTTCTGATGTTGAGGGCGCCGACGTCTACACACTTGAGATCGACGGCACCGAACATCGCCGCCTGACCACAGATGGTGGCAGCAAGAATCTGTTGCATTGGGCTGTGGGGGATTGATCCAGGCGAAGACCACTAG
>NZ_JAIUMC010000051.1 GCF_022565775.1 Natronospirillum sp. | reverse complement strand
GGCTATCGGGAGTGGCACGAGTATCAGGTACGCCGCCAGCGGGCAGCTACGCCCACTGAAGCGTCAGCTGCCGCGCAGAAGGGCAGAGAAGGAGAGTCATCAACCGCAGGCCGCAGAGCCAGTAAACTGAGCTACAAGGACAAGCGGGAATATGAAGCCTTGCCCGAACGTATAGACAATCTGGAGTCCAGAATTGCAGAATTGACAGAGCTGACCGGGGAGCCGTCCTTCTATCAGAATGACCCGGATACAATAGAGAAGACGCTGGCCCGTCTGGCGGCGAGTCAGCAGGAGCTTGAAGCGGCGATGGAACGCTGGATGGAACTGGAGGAGCAGGTCTCCTGAATGTGCCACTGATCATTACTCAAACCAGATAACACCATTATAAAGGAGATGCTACATGGCTTTTCACTATCAGTTCGATATTCCCGGTCACGCGGATCGCCTGGAGTATGTGATTGCCACTGACCGGGGTGAACGCGGTACGACCCGCGCCGCCAAGCCTGCCAAGTGGACGCGACTCAGCTACCATCAGTGCAGCAATTGTCCTCTGGACAAGGACACCCATGAACATTGCCCGGCAGCAGTGGATATCCAGAAGGTTGTAGAGGATTTCAGTCAGTTGCCAGCCACCCAGAAAGTCGGCGTGACGGTGGATTCGCCGGCCCGCCAGTACTACAAGCATACCGGCCTGGAAGAGGGCCTGCGCTCGCTGATGGGCCTGTTGATGGCCAACTGCTCCTGCCCGATTCTCAATAAGCTGAAGCCCATGGCCTATACCCATCTGCCTTTTGCCTCACAGGAAGAGTTCATCATCCGCAGCGTCGGTACCTATTTGCTGCGTCAGTATTTCCATCATCAGGCCGATCGGGGCGCTGATTGGACATTGACCGGACTGGTGGAACTGAACAATGAGCTGCAACTGGTCAATCAGGCCATGTGGCAGCGCGTTAACGCCGGCTGTGAAGGCGAGTCCAATCTGAAAGCGCTATTGAGCTTCTTCGCCATGGCCTCAAGTGTGTCCTATTCGCTCGAAGCCCAGCTGCAGAAGGTTCGCCATGCGTTCATGGCCGAGTCGGACATTACCCCTTATGAAGTGCTCCCGTCGGCAGACAAGCGCTGATGACCGGGGCACTGGTGGCCGGTGTACTCATCCTCAGTGCAGTGGGGTCACTGCTCTGGGCGGTGCCCAGCAAAAGCGATCGGCGGCGCGCCGACATGCGCACCCATGCAATGCAATCGGGCTTGTCGGTGACCACACTGACGATACCGGACACCTCCACTCGTGGCCGCATAGAGCGCCGACAGCGTCTTGTCACGGCCTATAAGAAAAGAGCACCAGGCGCCAGCAGGGCGGCTCTTCCGGAACTTCTGGTTTTGCGTACCGAGGGCGAACATGGCTATGGCTTGCCAGAAGGGTGGGTGTGGCGTGAATCGGATTTCCGACTGCGCGGACACCAGTTGCAGCAATTGCTGGAGGCGCTGGACGGCTTGCCCAACTGGGTAGAATGCTTTGCGGTGCTATCGGATGGCATCGCCATGGCCATTGAAGAATATGAAGGTGTGACACGGGTCAACGAGCTGGCCAGTCTGCTGGGTGCAAGGGCAGACAGGCTTTATGAAGTAATTTCATAAAACACTGTCTGACAGTCGTATTCTGCTCGCTATACTGATGGGGATGCAGGTGAGTCGTTGACCCGAGTCAGCGAAGAGAGCACCTTTGCAGCAGAATTCAAACAGTCGTTTAAATCAAGTGTTTGGTCTGGAGCCAATCTCGTCTCCACGACCTGTACTAACGGAGCAACCTTATGATTTTTCAGGGTGAAGCGATTCAGGTAGAGCGCCGGAGTGATGACATCGCTCATATGGTGCTGGACCTGAAGGGAGAGTCAGTCAACAAATTCAACCAGCAGACGCTGCAGGATCTGCAGGCGGCCCTGCAAGCCATCCGTGCCGAGGAAGGCCTGCGCGGCCTGGTGGCTACCAGTGCCAAGGAAGCCTTTGTCGTGGGCGCCGACATCACCGAATTCCTGACCATGTTCAAGGCCGAAGAAGATGTGCTGATTGACGGTCTTATGCAGACCAATGCCATTTTTTCCGAGCTGGAAGATCTGCCCTTCCCGACGGCAGTTGGCATCAATGGCCTGGCGCTCGGTGGTGGTTTCGAATTCTGTCTGGCCTGTGACTTCCGGGTCATGGGCAGCAAGGCCCGTGTGGGACTGCCTGAAGTCAAGCTGGGCATCTTCCCCGGCTTTGGTGGCACCGTACGCCTGTCACGCCTGATCGGCGCGGACAATGCGATAGAGTGGATCTGCACTGGCAGCGAGAAAAAGGCTGAGGCAGCTCTGAAGGATTATGCCGTCAATGCCGTGGTTGCCGACGACCGCCTGCTGGAGTCAGCAGTGGAACTGGTCACGCGGGCGGCTGATGGCGAAATTGATTACAAGCAACGCAGGGCTTCCAAGACCGGACCGCTTGAACTGAACAACATCGAAAGCATGATGTCGTTCGAAACCGCCAAAGGCTTTGTTGCCGGCCAGGCCGGGCCCAACTATCCGTCTCCGGTGCTGGCCGTCAAGACCATTCAGAAGCATGCCGGCATGAGCCGTGATGACGCGCTGAAGGTGGAGGCGAAGAACTTTGCCTCTGTCGCTCGCGGTCCGGTGGCGCACAATCTGATCAGCCTGTTCCTCAACGATCAGGCGCTGAAGAAGACTGCCAAGCAGTGGGAAGGCAAGGCGCACGAGATCAGGAAGGCGGCCGTGCTGGGTGCCGGCATCATGGGCGGCGGCATCGCCTATCAAAGTGCCTCCAAGGGCACGCCGGTCTACATGAAAGACATCAATGACGAAGGTCTGAAGGCCGGTCTTGACGAAGCCGCCAAGCTGCTGCGCAAGCAGGTCGAGCGCAAGAAAATCGATGTCGAGAAGATGGGCAATGTACTCAATGACATTCGCCCGGTGCTGAGCTACGGCGATTTCCAGGCCGTTGATATCGCGGTGGAAGCCGTGGTGGAAAACCCCAAGGTCAAGCACGCCGTGCTGAAAGAAGTGGAGGCGGCGTTGCCCGACACTGCGGTAATTGCCAGCAACACTTCGACCATTTCCATCAACAGCCTGGCCAAGGCGGTCAAGGACCCCAGCCGGTTCTGTGGCATGCACTTCTTCAACCCGGTGCATCGCATGCCGCTGGTGGAAGTGATCCGCGGTGAGCACAGCTCGGAAGAAACCATTGCCACTGTGGTGGCTTATGCACGCAAGCTGGGCAAGTCGCCCATTGTGGTCAATGACTGCCCCGGGTTTTATGTGAACCGGGTGCTGTTCCCGTATTTTGCCGGCTTCGCCATGCTGGTGCGTGACGGCGTTGACTTCCAGATCATCGACCGGGTGATGGAGAAGCAGTTCGGCTGGCCGATGGGGCCGGCCTATCTGCTGGATGTCGTCGGTATTGATACCGGCGTTCATGCTCAGGCGGTGATGGCAGAAGGGTTTCCTGACCGCATGGAGCAGGATTTCGAATCCGCCATGAAGCTGATGTACGAGAAAGAGCGCTACGGCCAGAAGAACAGCAAGGGCTTTTATCGTTACGAGCTGGACAAGAAGGGCAAGCCGAAGAAGCTGGTGGATGAAGAAGCCATCGAGCTGGTGAAGAGTGTTTCTGCGGCTCCCCAGGAGATGGGTGAAGAAGACATCATCAATCGCATGATGGTGCCGATGTGCATTGAAGTCGCACGGTGCCTCGAAGAAGACATTGTGGCGTCGCCTTCTGATGCGGACATGGGTCTGATTTACGGCCTGGGCTTCCCGCCTTTCCGCGGCGGCATTTTGAAGTATATGGACGATGTGGGTATGGCTGAGATAGTGGCGCGCGCCGACGGCCTGGCGAGTCTGGGCAACCTGTACAAGGTAACCGATCGCATGCGTGAGATGGCCAAGAACGGCGACACCTACTACCCGCAAGCCTGAGGAGAAGATTATCATGAACCTGAAACCTAATGACGCCGTAATTGTCGACTTTCTGCGTACCCCGATGGGACGCTCCAAGGGCGGCAGCTTCCGCAACACCCGGGCCGAAAACCTCAGCGCAGCGCTGGTGGATGGCCTGCTGGACCGCAACCCGGGGATCGACCCGGCCGAGATAGACGACATCATCTGGGGTTGTGTCAATCAGACTCTGGAGCAGGGCTGGAATGTCAGCCGCATGATGCAATTGCTGACCCGTGTGCCGCATACCGTGCCGGCGCAGACCGTCAGCCGCCTCTGCGGTTCCTCCATGTCGGCATTGCACATCGCTTCGCAGGGCATCCAGTCCGGTCATGGAGAGATGTTCCTGATCGGTGGTGTAGAGCACATGGGACACCTGGAAATGATGCACGGTGTCGACCCGAACCCCATGCTGAGCCGCAAGGCCGCCAAGGCCTCCGGGATGATGGGGCTGACTGCGGAACTGTTGAGCAAGATGCACGGCATTACACGACAGCAGCAGGACGAGTTTGCCTACCGGTCGCACCAGTTGGCCCATCAGGCCACCGAGTCAGGTGCCTTTGGCAAGGAAATACTGCCGCTGGAAGGCCACGATGCGGAAGGCGTACCCTACCTGGTGCGTCACGACGAAACCATTCGCCCGGACACCACTGTGGCCAAACTGGCCGAGCTGAGGCCGGTGTTTGACCCCAAAGGAGGCACCGTAACGGCCGGTACGTCATCGCAAATCAGTGATGGCGCTTCCGCAATGCTGGTCATGTCCTGGCAGAAGGCGCAGAGCCTGGGCATCAAGCCGCGTGCCGTGGTCAGAGCCATGACCCTGGCCGGGGTTGACCCGTCGATCATGGGCTATGGCCCGGTGCCGTCGTCCAAGAAGGCGCTCAAGCAGTTGGGCATGACCATTGATGACATCGACTATGTCGAACTGAACGAGGCTTTCGCGGCCCAGTCACTGCCGGTGCTGAAAGACCTGAAATTGCTCGAGTCCATGACGGACAAGGTCAATATGCATGGCGGTGCGATTGCGCTGGGCCATCCGTTTGGCTGCAGTGGTGCGCGCATCACCGGCACCTTGCTCAATGTCATGGAGCAGAAAGACGGTCAGTTCGGTCTCGCCACCATGTGTATCGGTCTGGGTCAGGGCATCAGTACCGTGATCGAACGGATGAACTGAAGCTCAGGCTGAGTGAGGGTGTTGTCAGCAGTTTCGTGCGAGGCTGCTGGCACCGCCCTTTGTGTACTCTCGTCCCTGCAACTTACTGTCAAGACGACTCGGTTCTGCCGGCATCGTCCCGCAGCAGGTCACTCTCCTGTTCGATCATTTCTTCGGCGGTCTGCCCTTCGTCCGGGTGATCTTCTGCCGTCAGCCCCAGTTCCCGATCCAGTTCTTCCTCATCTTCCTGCGTCGAATACACCCCCCAGATCATCTTCGAGATGCGCTTGATCATGGCAGTGCGCTCGGGAAACCGGATATTGGTCGCGACCAGAATCTCCTTCGCATGCTTGAAGTAGGCGGCGGCATTGATCCTGTCCTCTTCCTTCAACAAGGTCCGGCCATGCTGGATATAGGCATTGACCTCAGCCTTGACCATGCGTTCACGAAGGCGCTGCGCATGATCCCTGACTTCGATATCCGACACCTGACCCTGCGTCTGCATCAGCTTGATCAGCTTGATCCCTTTGAAGATGAGCTTTTTCATGTAATTGAGATCGTGTTCTTCTTCCGGCAAGGCACGCTTGTGGTTCTGCAGCAAGTCGGGGAGACTTTTCAGAAATGACTGGGCGGCCGCCAGTTCAGCCTGAGCTTCCTGATCAACGGCGCCCATCAGGGTGTTGCGCTTTTCGATCTGACGGATGCGAAACTCCGCTACGGATTCAAGCAACGCCCGATCACCGTCATATTTTAACAGCGCCGAGATGATGTCGTCGATTTCGTCGAGGCGTTGCCGCATCTGGCGCGCTCTCTGGCGCAACTCCAACTCCTCGCGCTGCTTTTCCGTGGCTCGTCTTCCCAGCCAGACCGCAACCACCATGATTGAGACGAGGATCACCGTTAAAATGAAAAACCACATAGGAAACCACGCTAACTGGTTGAACCAATGGGTAATTAGTCTAGCATCAACAGAGAGATGTCGGGCAAGCTATCACCATCAGTCCGATGTGCCATGCTTGACCTTGGCGATGCAAACCGTTATACCTCGCCGGCCTCAGGCACCAAAGCACAGTGCCCGGCCATCCATTGCGATCCTGGCCAGGTACTGACAACGGTTCGTGTTTTGGAACACTCCAGCAAAGGGCATTTGACACCACCTATGGGCAAGTCACTAGTCA
The DNA here is from genome assembly GCF_022565775.1 of Natronospirillum sp. Lineage (GTDB taxonomy): Bacteria > Pseudomonadota > Gammaproteobacteria > Pseudomonadales > Natronospirillaceae > Natronospirillum. The sequence goes on along the minus strand of NZ_JAIUMC010000051.1, from coordinate 15,658 downwards.
TCGTCGAGTCGCCGGCCAAGGCCAAGACCATCAACAAATATCTGGGCAACCAGTTTGTTGTCAAATCCAGTGTTGGTCATATCCGCGATCTGCCGACCTCTGGTCAGGGCAGCAATTCAGACCCCAAAGAGCGAGCCCGTCAGGCCGCTGCCACCCGAGCCCTGCCGCCGGAGGAGAAAGCCCTCTACAAAAAGCGCAAGGCACGCGAGCAACTGGTCGCCCGCATGGGTGTGGATCCGGACAATGACTGGTCGGCGCGCTACGAGATCCTGCCGGGCAAGGAAAAGGTGGTAGAAGAATTGCGGCGCCTGGCCAAGGACGCTGACCAGATCTATCTGGCAACGGACCTTGACCGCGAAGGGGAGGCGATCGCCTGGCACCTGAAAGAAGCCATTGGCGATGTCGCGCCCTACAAACGAGTGGTATTCAGCGAGATTACCAAGAAAGCGATACAGGCCGCCTTCTCGAAGCCCAGCGACCTCAATGTAAGCCGGGTCAATGCGCAGCAGGCGCGGCGTTTTCTGGACCGTATAGTCGGTTATATGGTGTCGCCGCTGCTCTGGAAGAGAATAGCCCGCGGCCTGTCGGCCGGCCGGGTACAGAGCGTGGCCGTGCGCCTGATCGTGGAGAAAGAGCAGGAAATCCGCAAATTCGTCCCGGAAGAGTACTGGGACACCCTGGTGGACACGGAGACTGCCGGTCGGGAGAGCCTTCAGGTCAAGGTTCACAAGGCAGACGGCAAGGAATACCGGCCAACCAACGAAGCCGACACCCGGAGTCATGAAGAGGCCCTGCGCCAGGCCGGCGCCCTGACCATAGCAGAACGCAGCGACCGTCCGACACAATCGCGGCCGAATGCACCCTTTATCACCTCGACGCTGCAACAGGCTGCCAGCAATCGGCTGGGTTTCAGCGTCAAGAAAACCATGATGATGGCCCAGCGACTCTACGAGGCAGGCCACATCACCTACATGCGGACGGATTCAACCAATCTGAGTGCAGATGCTGTCGCCTCGGTCCGTCAACTGATTGATGATGAATTCGGCGCTCCCTACCTGCCGGACTCGCCGAACCGTTACAGCAGCAAGGACGGCGCACAGGAAGCACACGAAGCCATCCGGCCGACCGATGCGCGGCGCCGTTCTGCGGCGATCAGCGATATGGAACAGGATGCGCTGCGCCTCTACGACCTGATCTGGCGCCGGTTTGTGGCCTGCCAGATGACCGCAGCCCAGTACCTCAGCACCTCGATTGTGGCGGAAGCCGGTGTCTATCAGTTGCGCGCCAAGGGCCGCATTCTGAAATTCGATGGTTACACTCGGGTCATGTCGGTGCCCCGGAGCAACGAAGATCAGGAACTGCCTGACGTCAAGGTCGGGGAGACCCTGGCGGTCTCCGCCATCAACAGCCAGCAGCACTTTACCAAGCCACCGGCCCGGTTTACCGAGGCCACACTGGTCAAGGAACTGGAAAAGCGGGGGATTGGCCGGCCTTCCACCTATGCGTCCATCATCTCGACCATACAGGATCGCGGTTACGTCAAGCTGGAGAATCGCCGCTTCTATGCGGAGAAGATGGGCGAAATCGTCACCCATCGTCTGGCCGAAAGCTTTACCGACCTGATGAATTATGACTTCACGGCGCGCATGGAAGAGACACTGGACGGCATTGCCAATGGAGAGCGCAACTGGAAAAAGGAACTGGATCGTTTTTACGGCGAGTTCAGTCAGCGTCTCGAGGAAGCGGACAGTGAAGAGTCCGGCATGCGCTCCAATGCGCCCACGCCCACCGACATCGAGTGTCCGGCCTGTGGCCGGCACATGATGATCCGCACGGGCAGTACAGGCGTCTTCCTGGGTTGTTCAGGGTACAACCTGCCGCCCAAGGAACGGTGCAAGCAGACATTGAACCTGTTGCCAGCCGACGATTTCGTCGAAGACCAGAATGATGAAGAGGCTGAAGCGAAAGAGTTGCGTCAGAAGCGACGCTGCCACAAATGTGAAGCCTCCATGGATGCCTACATCCTGGATGAAGGGCGGAAAGTCCACATCTGCGGTAACAATCCGGACTGTGATGGTTTCCAGGTGGAAGCCGGCAAGTTCCGCCTGAAAGGCTATGAAGGCCCAACGCTCGAATGTGACAAGTGCGGCTCGGAAATGCAGCTCAAGACCGGGCGTTTCGGCAAGTACTTTGACTGCACCAACAGTGAGTGCAAGAACACCCGCAAGCTCCTGCGCAGTGGCGAACCGGCACCGCCCAAGATGGATCCGGTTCCCATGCCTGAACTGCAGTGCCTGAAGGTGGATGACACCTATGTACTGAGAGACGGTGCCGCAGGGCTGTTTCTGGCCGCCAGCCAGTTTCCGAAAAACCGGGAAACCCGGGCGCCACTGTTAAAGGAAATTCTGCCGCACAAGGATGAAATCGATCCGAAATACAGCTACCTGTTCAGCGGGCCTGTCGAGGATGACAAGGGCAATCCCACGCTGATTCGCTATGCGAAGAAGACCCAGGAACATTACCTGTCCTCCGAGAAAGACGGCAAAGACACCAAATGGCGTGCTTTCTGCGAAAATGGCAAGTGGGTAGAGCAGAAGCCCAAGAAGAAGGCGCCGGCCAAGAAAGCGACCACCAAGAAAACGGCAGCCAAGAAAGGTACCGCCAAATCCGGAAGCAGGAAATCCACGGCCTGATGGTGTCGTAACGGCAATAAAAAAAAGCCTCCCGCGGGAGGCTTTTTTGTGGGTAACGCCCTCTGGTTCAGGGCTATCTTTTCGGCACAGGGCGCTGCGTGGCACCGGTGTACAGCTGACGGGGCCGACCGATACGGTACTTGCCTTCCACCAGTTCTTTCCAGTGGGCAATCCAGCCAGGTGTGCGGCCGATGGCAAAGATGACGGTGAACATGGACGTCGGAATGCCGATGGCACGCAAGATGATGCCGGAGTAGAAATCGACATTCGGGAACAGCTTGCGCTCCACGAAATAGTCGTCTTCCAGCGCGATCTTTTCCAACCGGGTGGCGATGCGCAGCAGCGGGTCATTGCGCACGCCCAGTTCCGCCAGCACATTGTCGCAGTGCTGTTTCATGACCTTGGCTCGCGGGTCGTAATTCTTGTAGACCCGGTGACCGAAGCCCATCAGGCGGAAGGGGTCGTCCTTGTCCTTGGCCTTGGCTATAAAGGTTTCGATATTGTCCTCATGGCCGATCTCTTCGAGCATCGACAGCACCGCCTCGTTGGCTCCGCCGTGCGCCGGCCCCCAGAGGGCTGCAATACCTGAAGAGATACAGGCGAAAGGATTGGCCCCGGTGGAACCGGTGAGGCGTACCGTCGAGGTGGACGCATTCTGCTCATGGTCAGCGTGCAGAATAAAGATCTTGTCCATTGCCTTGGCCAGTACAGGGTTGACCTGGTACTCCTCGCAGGGGTTGGAGAACATCATGTAGAGGAAGTTGCTGGCGTAGTCGAGGTCATTGCGCGGATAGGTAAAGGGCTGGCCGATCGTGTACTTGTAGACCATGGCCGCTATGGTCGGAAGTTTGGAGATCAGGCGATGCGCGGTTATTTCACGGTGCTCCGGATCCGTAATATCCAGCGAGTCATGGTAGAACGCTGCCAGCGCGCCGATCACGGCCACCATGATGGCCATCGGGTGGGAGTCCCGGCGGAAGCCGTGGAAGAAACTGTGAATCTGCTCGTGCACCATGGTGTGGTGTGTGATGGTATGACGGAACTCCGCGATTTCTTTCTCCGTCGGCAGTTCACCGTAGAGCAGGAGAAAACAGGTTTCCAGGTAATCGGCATTCTCTGCCAGATCCTCTATGGGATAACCACGGTGCAGCAACTGGCCTTTGCCGCCATCAATATAGGTGATGTTGGATTCACAGGAAGCCGTGGAAACAAATCCGGGATCATAGGTAAAGAGACCATGCTTGACCAGGTTTCTCACGTCCACCACGTCCGGGCCCATCGTCCCTGAGTAGACGGGTAGTTCGATGGGGTCCATGCCGTCAATGGTCAGCGTTGCTTTCTTGTCTGCCATGGGGCCTCCTAGGGCACTTGATGATCTTGTTGGTTGTCGCAATTCTACCAGAATATGACAACAGAGCTTTGAAAAATCCGCACAACTATAGAGCCAGGTCAGGGTTTGTCAAATAATGACCCGGCATCCCCGGCAAATGCACCAAACTGATTCAAGTGGGTCGTCACTGCACGATTATTGACTGTGCGGAAACACATTTGTTTGCCACTTTGGTCGGACAGTTCCGTCAGGCATTTGTAATTGCCGAGGGCGGGCACTATAATCGCCCCAGTTTTTCGAACCCCACCTGAAACCCTGAGTTACTTGGGGTTCAAGGGCAGTTCGAGCCCACTCGGATACCCAGCGCCCGTGCTGCACTCTGCGGCGTGCCGGTTGTCCACTTAATTGAGAGAGAGCGTCTTCAGCCGTGAAAGCAGACAGACCCGTAAATCTTGAACTCACGACCATCTCCTTTCCAATCACAGCCATCACGTCCATTCTGCACCGCATATCCGGTATTGCCTTTTTTGTCGGGGCTGCCTTTGCCGTCTGGTTCCTGCAAGCATCCCTGAGCTCGGCAGAAGGCTTTGCCACTGCGACCGCCGCCGCCGACCACTGGCTGGGCAAGCTCATCATTTGGGGGTTGCTCGCCGCGCTGGCATATCACCTCGTGATGGGCATCAAGCATCTGATCATGGACACCGGCATCGGTGAAACCATCGAGGGCGGCCGCCGGATGTCTCAGGTTGCCCTGGCGATCAGCATCCTTCTCATCGTTCTGGCAGGAGTCTGGGTATGGTAAGAAATATCACCAGCTTTACCGGCAACGGAGTGGCAGACTGGCTGGTCCAGCGCGTCTCTGCCGTCATCCTTGCGGCCTATACCGTATTCCTGACGCTGTGGTTTCTGGCTCTTCCCGAGTGGTCCTACGAGGCCTGGTCCGGGCTATTCGCGCAAGGCTGGGTCAAGGTGTTCACGCTGCTGGCCATCCTGTCTTTCGTGGCACACGCCTGGATCGGCATCTGGACCGCAACAACCGACTATCTGAAAAATACGACAGTCCGTGTGCTGGTTCAGTTGACCGTTATTCTGGTGCTCTTCGTATATCTGATTCTGACCTTCGACGCAGTGTGGGGTGTGTAGCAGTCATGAGTAATATCAGAACCATGGATTTTGACGCTGTCATCGTAGGCGGTGGCGGCGCCGGCTTGCGCGCCGCCCTGCAATTGGCAGAATCCGGCTTCAAGACCGCAGTAGTGTCCAAAGTGTTCCCAACCCGGTCACACACGGTGTCCGCTCAGGGTGGTATCACCTGCGCCATTGCCAGCTCCGACCCCAATGATGACTGGCGCTGGCACATGTATGACACGGTCAAGGGCTCCGATTACATCGGCGACCAGGAAGCCATCGAGTATATGTGCAGCGTCGGCCCACAGGCCGTCTTCGAACTCGACCACATGGGTTTGCCTTTTTCCCGCACGGAAAACGGACGTATCTATCAGCGCCCGTTTGGTGGTCAGTCCAAGGATTTCGGCAAGGGCGGGCAGGCTGCCCGGACCTGTGCTGCAGCCGACCGTACCGGTCATGCCCTGCTGCATACCCTGTATCAGGGTAACCTGAAAGCCGGCACCAACTTTCTCAATGAGTGGTATGCCATGGACCTGGTAAAGAATCAGGATGGCGCGGTTGTCGGGGTGACGGCAATCTGCATTGAAACCGGTGAAATGGTCTACCTGAAAGCAAAGGCTACCGTCTTTGCCACGGGTGGAGCAGGGCGCATCTACGCCTCTACCACCAATGCCCTGATCAATACCGGCGACGGTATCGGCATGGCCCTGCGCGCCGGCTTCCCGGTACAGGACATGGAAATGTGGCAGTTCCATCCCACCGGCATTCATGGCGCCGGCACGCTGGTAACAGAAGGTTGCCGGGGTGAAGGTGGCTATCTGGTCAACAAGGATGGCGAGCGTTTCATGGAGCGCTACGCGCCCAATGCCAAAGATCTGGCCGGACGTGACGTGGTGGCTCGCTCGATGATTCTGGAACTGCTTGAAGGTCGTGGCTGTGGCCCGGAAGGGGACCATGTCTACCTGAAGCTGGATCATCTGGGCGAAAAGGTTCTCAATGAAAAGCTGCCCGGCATTCTCGAATTGTCCCGCACCTTCGCGCATGCCGATCCGGTTAAAGAGCCGATCCCCGTCGTGCCCACCTGCCACTACATGATGGGCGGCATACCGACCAACATTGGCGGACAGGCGCTGCGCCAGGACAAGGACGACAAGGATCAGATCATCGACGGTCTCTATGCCTGTGGTGAAGCCGCTTGTGTCTCTGTACACGGCGCCAACCGTCTGGGTGGCAACTCGCTGCTGGACCTGGTCGTCTTTGGCCGGGCCGCCGGACTGGCGATCGACAAGTCACTGCGTGAAGGCTATGAAACCAGAGCTGCCTCGCAGAGCGATATCGAAGCTGCACTCGCCACAGTGCAGGCGATTGAAAGCCGCACCAAGGGTGAAAAAGTCGCAGATGTGCGCAAGGACCTGCAGAACACCATGCAGTTGTACTTCGGCGTGTTCCGCGAAGGCAAGAGCATGCAGGAAGGGCGCAAGAAGCTCGAAACGTTGCGTGAGCGAGTCAACAATGTGGCGCTGGAAGATACCAGCAAGGCCTTCAATACGGCCCGCATTGAAGCACTTGAACTGACCAATCTGCTTGAAGTGGCCGAGGCCACGGCTATCGCCGCCGAACAGCGCACCGAAAGCCGCGGTGCCCATGCTCGGGAAGACTTTACCGAACGTGATGACGAGAACTGGCTGTGCCACACCATGTACTACCCGGCAGAAAAGGGTATCAGAAAGCGTGCAGTGAACTTCTCTCCCACCACAGTGGACACCTTTGAGCCCATGGTGCGGACCTACTAGGAGTATCAGGTATGAAGGTATCAGTTTATCGTTACAATCCGGAAGCCGACCGGAAGCCTTACATGCAGGACTACACGCTGGACCTGCCGGAAGGCAAGGACCTGATGGTGCTGGACGTCCTCAATCTGCTGAAAGAGCAGGATGCGACACTGTCCTACCGGCGCTCCTGCCGCGAGGGCGTTTGTGGCTCCGATGGCATGAACATCAATGGCCGCAACGGGCTGGCCTGCATCACACCCTTGTCACAGGCGTTGAATGGCAAAAGCAGCCTGGTGGTTCGGCCACTGCCCGGGTTGCCGGTAGTGCGTGACCTGGTCATCGATATGAGCCTGTTCTATCAGCAGTACGAAAAGATCAAACCCTATCTGCAGAACGACGAACCGGCCCCGGCCATCGAGCGCCTGCAGTCACCGGAAGACAGAGCCAAGCTGGATGGGCTGTATGAGTGCATTCTGTGCGCCTGCTGCTCCACCTCGTGCCCCTCTTTCTGGTGGAACCCGGAGCGCTTTGTCGGCCCGGCGGGGCTGTTGCAGGCCTACCGCTTTTTGGCGGACAGTCGGGATACAGCAACAGACGAGAGGCTGGCGGAGCTTGATGACCCGTTCAGTGTCTTCCGCTGTCGCGGTATAATGAACTGCGTGAATGTGTGCCCCAAGGGATTGAACCCCACACGGGCCATCGGCCACATCCGTTCCATGCTATTGAAGAATGCGACCTGAGGGGTCGCTTTCTTTTATGGTTTATGCCTGAATAAAGAATTGCCAGTTGTCGCATCGCAAGGTAAAGCACAATGACCGAACGCACTATGGAACAGCAGTGGGCTCTGTCCCACCTGGCAGGAGGGAATCACAAATACCTCGAGGAACTCTTCGAGGCTTATTTACAGGACCCGAATTCCATTCCTGAAGAGTGGCGTACCGAATTTGACAAACTGCCCAGTGTCAATGATCAGGTCCGCACCGACACACCGCACAAGCCAGTGCGGGACCACTTCCTGTTATTGGGCAAATCCCGGGGCACCGGTCGTGTAGGCACTGTAGCCCCCAGCATCACTTCCGAGCATGAACGCAAGCAGGTGCTGGTGCATCAGCTTGGCACAGCCTATCGTTTCCGCGGACACCAGGAGGCCAACCTCGACCCGCTCGGCCTGCAGGAACGGCCGCTCGTACCCGACCTCGACCCCCGGTTCCACGGTTTGACGGAGGCGGACGAAGACACCCTCTTCAACTGCAGCAATCTCTACATAGGCAAGGACGAGGCGCCGCTCAAGGAAATTATCCAGGCGCTCCGTGATACCTACTGCGGCAGCATCGGCGCCGAGTTCACCCATATCGTCGATACCACCGAGCGGCGCTGGATCGAACAGCGAATGGAATCCGTGCGCTCCAAGCCCAAACTGAGCCGCGATGCCCGCCTGCACATTTTCGAGCGCCTGACAGCCGCCGAAGGCCTGGAGAAATATCTCGGTTCCAAGTACCCGGGTACCAAACGGTTCGGACTTGAGGGCGGCGAGAGTCTGATCCCTGCCATTGACGAACTCATCCAGCGCTGCGGCTCCTATGGTGCGCGAGAGATCGTCATCGGAATGGCGCACCGGGGCCGGCTGAACATGCTGGTCAACATTCTGGGCAAGAACCCGCGCGACCTGTTTGACGAGTTTGAAGGCAAGTCCTTCCTGGAAATGGGCTCGGGTGACGTCAAATATCACCAGGGCTTTTCTTCCAACGTTATGACGACGGGCGGTGAAGTGCACCTGGCGCTGGCGTTCAACCCCTCGCATCTGGAAATTGCCGCACCGGTTGTGGTGGGTTCGGTGCGCGCCCGTCAGGACCGGCGCAATGATCCGGGTGGTTCACTGGTGGTGCCGGTAAACATTCATGGTGATGCCGCTTTCGCTGGTCAGGGCGTGGTCATGGAGACGTTCCAAGCGTCACAGACACGGGCTTTCCGGACCGGTGGCACCATCCACATGATCATCAACAATCAGGTCGGCTTCACAACGTCGCGCCGCGAAGACATGCGCTCTACGGAGTACTGTACTGACGTGGCCAAAATGGTCCAGGCACCGATACTGCACGTCAATGCTGACGATCCCGAGGCTGTGGTCTTTGTTACCCAGTTGGCCGTCGACTACCGCAACACCTTCCGCAAGGATGTAGTGATCGATCTGGTCTGCTATCGCCGTCGCGGCCACAACGAGGCGGATGAGCCGGCGATGACCCAGCCGGTCATGTACAGCAAGATTCGCCAGCAGCAGTCATCTCTGGAACTCTACGCGGCTCAACTGGTCGGTGAAGAGGTGCTCGAAGACGACGACGTCAAGACTCTGGCCACCACGTACCGCGATGCTCTGGACAATGGTGAGCATGTGGCCAAGGCGCTGGTCAAGGAACCGAACAAGTCGCTGTTCGTGGATTGGACACCCTACCTGAACCAGCCCGTCGAAGACTATTGCGATACCTCAATGGATCTGAAGGAGCTGCAGAAGATCGGTCGTGAAATGAACGTGGTGCCCGACAGCTTCCCGGTTCAGCGTCAGGTGCAGAAAATCATCAGCGACCGGGACAAGATGACCGCAGGCGCCACCCCCATAAACTGGGGTTATGCTGAAACACTGGCCTATGCCACGCTGCTCCGTCAGGGTTTCCCGGTGCGCCTGGTGGGCCAGGACTCGGGGCGCGGCACCTTTGCTCACCGGCATGCAGTGCTGCACAACTCGAAAGATGGCACTCAATATATCCCGCTGCAGAATCTGCACGAAGGGCAGCCCACGTTTGAAGTCTATGACTCCTTCCTGTCCGAAGAAGCGGTATTGGCCTTCGAATATGGCTATGCCACCACCAAACCCGATTCGCTGGTAATCTGGGAGGCGCAGTTTGGCGATTTCGCCAATGGTGCCCAGGTGGTGATCGACCAATTCATCACCAGTGGCGAGCACAAATGGGGTCGACTGTGTGGGCTGGTGATGCTGCTGCCACATGGCTACGAAGGGCAGGGGCCGGAACACTCGTCCGCGCGTCTGGAGCGCTTCCTGCAACTCTGTGCAGAGCAGAATATCCAGGTCTGTGTTCCCAGCACGCCGGCTCAGGTCTACCATATGCTGCGCCGTCAGGCGATGCGCAACCTGCGCAAGCCATTGGTGGTCATGTCGCCGAAAAGCCTGCTGCGTCACAAGGCGGCAGTCTCAGAACTGGAGGCGCTGTCGGATGGCCATTTCCACACCGTAATCGGTGAAACCGACAGTGATATCAAGGCCGAGGATGTGCAGCGAGTCGTGTTCTGCTCTGGTAAGGTCTACTATGACCTGACGGAATACCGGCGCAGTGAGAACATCACCAATGTGGCCATTATCCGCATAGAACAGTTGTATCCGTTCCCGGAAGATGAACTGCAGAAGGCGATGGCGCCCTACAAGAACTGCGAGGACGTAGTCTGGTGCCAGGAAGAACCCATGAATCAGGGTGCCTGGTACAGCAGTCAGCACCACATGCGGTATGTGGTGTCACGCCACAACCCGGACAATTATCTCGGGTTTGCCGGTCGTGATGCCTCTGCAGCACCCGCAGCAGGTTATATGAAACTGCACCTGGAACAGCAGAAAAGTCTGATTGAAGACGCGTTGATCTACCCGAAAAAATAAACGAAACATAGCGTTGCGTAACTGATTGAGTTTAAGGATCCGAGCATGCCCATCGACATCAAAGCCCCGCAGTTTCCGGAATCTGTCGCCGACGGTAGCATTGCTACCTGGCACAAAAAACCGGGTGAAGCCTGTTCCAGGGACGAATTGCTGGTCGATATCGAGACCGACAAGGTTGTTCTGGAAGTCAATGCCCCTGCAGACGGGGTGATCAAGGAAATCCTGCAGGACGAAGGCGCCACCGTTGAAAGTGAAATGGTGATCGCGACCTTTGAAGAAGGTGCCTCCGGCGACAGTGGCGGCAGCGCCAAAGCCGGCAGCAAGAAAACAGAGGCGCCGGCAGAAAAGCCTGAAGCAAAAGAGTCTGCCTCCGGATCAGAGCAAAAAGTATCCTCTGACAATACGGGTGCTGCTGGCGAAGGTGGCTCCGGTCTGACTCGGGAAGCCGCGGAAAAACTGCTGAGCCCCGCAGCGCGCCGTCTGGTAGACGAGTTGAGCCTGGACCCGAGCCAGGTGAAAGGCACCGGCAAAGGCGGGCGGATTACGAAAGAAGACGTCATGGCCTTCCAGGGTGCCAAGCATGCGCCAGATCGTCCGCAGACTGACGCACCTCGCCACTCGCCTCCGGGCATGAACATCCAGTTCTCCGGCACGGCTGCTCCTGTCGATGCTGGAGAGCGGGCAGAAAAGCGCGTACCCATGACTCGCCTGCGCAAGACAATTGCCAAGCGACTCGTTGAAGCGCAACAGAATGCGGCCATGTTGACCACCTACAATGAAGTCAATATGAAACCGGTGATGGAGCTGCGCTCGCGCTACAAGGAGCTGTTTGAAAAGACCCACAATGGTGCCCGACTGGGCTTCATGTCGTTCTTTGTCAAAGCAGCTACCGAGGCTCTGAAGCGGTTCCCGGACGTCAATGCCTCGATCGATGGTGATGATGTGGTTTATCACGGTTACTACGACATCGGTGTTGCTGTGAGCTCGGACCGAGGACTGGTTGTGCCAGTGCTGCGTGATGCTGACGGCATGGGTCTGGCAGAAATCGAAACCCAGATTCGTGAATACGGTGCCCGGGCACAGAAAGGCCAGGTCACCATTGACGAGATGCAGGGCGGTACTTTCACGATCTCCAACGGTGGCGTGTTTGGTTCGCTGATGTCCACGCCCATCCTGAACCCGCCGCAAACGGCGATTATGGGCATGCACAAGATTCAGGAGCGGCCAATGGCGGTCAATGGACAGGTAGAAATTCTGCCCATGATGTATCTGGCGCTGTCTTATGACCATCGCATGATTGATGGCAAAGAAGCCGTGCAGTTCCTCGTCACGATCAAAGAACTACTAGAAGATCCGGCGCGCATCCTGCTGGACGTATAAGCACCGCATCATGCTGGAAAAGACATTCACTGATTATCCATAGGAAAAATCAATGGCTAAACAATTTGACGTCGTGGTAATCGGCTCCGGGCCGGGCGGTTACGTCGCCGCTATCAAGGCAGCACAACTGGGTCTCAAAACAGCCTGCATAGAGAAGTGGCTGGACAAGGACAACAAGCCCTCATACGGTGGCACCTGCCTGAACGTGGGCTGTATTCCCTCCAAGGCTCTGCTCGAGTCATCTGAACTCTACCATCAGGCTGATGGCAGTTTCGCTGATCACGGGATCAGCCTTAAAAGCCTGAAAATGGACGTCAAGAGCATGATGGGTCGCAAGAACACCATTGTGAAGAATCTGACGCAGGGTGTGGCCGGGCTGTTCAAGTCCAATGGCGTCACTTCCATCGAAGGCACCGGCAAGTTGCTGGCCAACAAGGAAGTCGAAGTCACACGTCACGATGGCAGTAAAGAGACGCTCAAGGCTGAAAACGTGATTCTGGCCTCTGGGTCGGTCCCGATTGATATCCCCCCCACACCGATCGATGGCAAGCACATTGTCGATTCCGAAGGGGCGCTTGAATTTGAATCGGTACCCAAGCGTCTGGGTGTCATCGGCGCCGGCGTGATTGGACTGGAGCTGGGCAGCGTCTGGAAGAGACTGGGCGCCGAAGTGGTGGTACTGGAAGCCCAGGACAAGTTCCTGGCCGCGGCTGATCAGCAGCTGGCCAAAGCCGCCTTCAAGTCGTTCACCAAGGATCAGGGCCTTGATATTCGTCTGGGCGCCCGTGTCACCGGCTCCGAAGTCAAGAACAACAAGGTTACTGTCAAGTTTACCGATGGCGAAGGCGAGAAGAACGAAACCTTTGACAAGCTGATTGTCTGCGTGGGTCGCCGTCCCTATACCGATGGCCTGCTGGCGGATGACAGTGGCGTCAAGCTGGACGAACGGGGATTTATCTTTGTGGACGACCAATGTCGCACGTCCACCCCCGGCGTATTTGCGGTGGGTGATGTGGTACGTGGCCCCATGCTGGCCCACAAGGGATCGGAAGAGGGCGTTATGGTGGCGGAAATCATCGCCGGCCACAAGGCGCAGATGAATTACGAGACCGTTGCCAATGTAATCTATACCAACCCTGAAATGGCCTGGGTTGGCAAGACTGAAGAAGAGCTCAAGGCCGAAGGTGTCAAGTACAAGGCAGGTGCATTCCCGTTTGCCGCCAATGGCCGCGCCATGGCAGCGAATGACACCACTGGCATGGTCAAGATTGTGGCTGACGAAGAAACCGATCGCGTTCTGGGGATGCATGTGTTTGGTTTGCATGCCTCCGAGATCGTGATGCAGGGTGTCATAGCCATGGAGTTCGGCTCTTCGGCCGAAGACCTCCAGCTGATGTGCTTTGCACACCCGACTCTGTCCGAGTCGGTGCATGAAGCCGCTCTGGCAGTTGACAACAAGGCGCTGCATGTCGCCAACCGCAAGAAGCGCTGATCCAACGGCGCCGCAGTCGGTACCCACAGGTGCACTGGTGGTATAACAGAGCGCCTTTCAACTCAATGGCCCTGCTTCGGCAGGGCCGGTTAACAATACGGTTCTAAAAGGTATGAATTTACACGAATATCAGGGCAAACAGCTGTTTCGTGAATATGGTCTGCCGGTCTCCGAGGGTTATGCCTGTGAGTCCGCAGACGAAGCAGTGGAAGCTGCGCGCAAGATCGGCGGTGGCAAATGGGTGGTCAAAGCTCAGGTGCATGCCGGTGGCAGAGGCAAGGCTGGCGGGGTCAAACTGGTCAGCAGTGAAGATGACATTCGTGCGTTTGCTGATCATTGGCTGGGCAAGCGCCTGGTCACCTATCAGACAGACGAAAGCGGCCAGCCGGTCAGCAAGATTCTGGTAGAGAGCCTGACCGACATCGATCAGGAGCTCTATCTGGGTGCAGTGGTCGATCGGTCGACTCGTCGTATCGTCTTCATGGCGTCTACTGAAGGCGGCGTGGAAATCGAGAAGGTGGCCGAAGAGACTCCGGAAAAGATCTTGAAAGCAGAAGTCGATCCGATGACGGGCGCGCAGCCTTATCAGGCGCGGGACATTGCCTTCAAGATGGGTTTGACGGGTGATCAGGTGAAGCAGTTCACCAAGATTTTCCTCGGTCTGGCTCAATTGTTCGAGGACAAGGATCTGGCGCTGCTGGAAATCAATCCGCTGGTCATCACGGATCAGGGCAATCTGCACTGTCTGGATGCCAAGATCGTGATTGACTCCAATGCCCTGTATCGGCACAAGGACCTGCAGGCGATGGCTGACCCGACTCAGGAAGATCCGCGTGAAGCCGAGGCGGCCGCCTGGGAACTGAACTATGTGGCGCTCGATGGCAACATCGGCTGCATGGTCAACGGCGCTGGCCTGGCCATGGGTACCATGGACACCATCAAGCTGAATGGTGGCGAGCCTGCCAACTTCCTCGATGTGGGTGGTGGTGCAACCAAAGAGCGTGTCGCTGAAGCCTTCAAGATCATCCTGTCCGACGACAGCGTCAAGGCCGTACTGGTCAATATCTTCGGTGGCATTGTGCGCTGCGACATGATTGCCGAGGGCATTATCGGTGCCGTGGAACAGGTTGGCGTCAAGGTGCCCGTGGTGGTTCGCCTCGAAGGCAACAGCGCCGACAAGGGCCGGGCAAAACTGGCTGACAGTGGACTCAACATCATTGCGGCCAGCGGACTGACAGAAGCTGCTCAGTCAGTGGTAAAAGCAGCGGAGGGTGCGTAATGAGCGTATTGTTGACGAAAAACACCAAGGTCATTTGTCAGGGTTTCACGGGTGCCCAGGGCACTTTCCACTCCGAGCAGGCCATTGAATACGGCACCAACATGGTTGGTGGTGTCACGCCGGGCAAGGGCGGTCAGACCCACCTCGGCCTGCCGGTTTTCAATACTGTGCGTGAAGCGGTAGAACAGACCGGAGCCGAAGCCTCCGTGATCTACGTCCCGGCGGCTTTCTGCAAGGACTCAATTCTTGAAGCGGCCAATGCCGGCATCAAGCTGGTGGTCTGTATCACTGAAGGCATTCCAACACTGGACATGCTGCAAGTGAAAGTGAAATGCGATGAGCTGGGCGTGCAACTGATCGGGCCGAACTGCCCCGGTGTGATTACTCCCGGCGAAAGCAAGATCGGTATTATGCCTGGCCATATCCACAAGCCGGGCAAGGTAGGTATCGTGTCGCGCTCCGGTACGCTGACCTATGAAGCCGTCAAGCAGACGACCGATTTCGGCTATGGTCAGTCTTCCTGTGTCGGTATTGGTGGCGATCCGATTCCGGGTTCCAACTTCATTGATATTCTGGAGCTGTTCCAGAATGACCCGCAGACCGAAGCGATTGTGATGATCGGCGAAATCGGCGGTACCGCTGAAGAGGAAGCTGCGGCCTACATCAAGGCCAATGTGACCAAGCCGGTGGTCGCCTATATCGCCGGCGTTACCGCGCCCAAGGGCAAGCGGATGGGGCACGCGGGTGCCATCATTTCCGGTGGCAAGGGCACCGCGGACGAAAAGTTCGCAGCGCTCGAAGATGCCGGTGTGAAAACCGTGCGCAGCCTGGCGGAAATTGGTGAAGGTCTGAAGGCTGCCACCGGCTGGTAAGCCAGCGGTGTGCAAGTCCTGATCGAGAAGGCGCCTGCGGGCGCCTTTTTT
>NZ_JAIUMC010000050.1 GCF_022565775.1 Natronospirillum sp. | reverse complement strand
TTACCGACCGCGCCACCTTTGATCAGGCCATGCTGGATGTTCTCGAGCGCTGGCGGCCAGACCTGATCGTGCTGGCCGGCTTCATGCGGATCCTGACAGAAGACTTTGTCAGCCACTATCAGGGACGCATGCTCAACATTCATCCGTCTCTGCTGCCCCGCTACCCGGGGCTCAATACCCATGCTCGCGCCATTTCAGCCGGCGATACTGAACACGGTTGTACCGTGCACTTTGTCACCAGCGAACTCGACGGCGGCCCACCGGCTCTGCAGGCCCGGGTGCCGGTAAAACCCGACGATACGCCAGAACAACTGGCGCAGCGGGTGCAACGTAAAGAACATCAAATTTATCCAGCCGCAGTCGAGTGGTTTGCACAGGGTCGCTTGACAATGCAGGGCCCCAACGCCTATATGGATGACAACCGGATCAGCGAAACAGGATTGGATTGGGATGCCTGCAGCTCTCTTTAAGCGACGCTTCTGGGGTACGGTTTTGACGGCACTGCTTCTGACGTCGGTGTTCAGCCTGCCTGTTGTAGCCTATGAACCGGAGCCGTTTGAACTGGAGCTTGAAGGCTTCTTCTATCGCGGACTGGCGGTCAGAGTTATCGGCACCCAGACACTGGAACAGCGCAGTGACGGCAGTTGGCGCATGGAGGTGACCGCGCGTGGTCCCTTTATCCGCATGGAAGAGCGGTCAGACTTCCGCTGGGAAGGCGATACGCTCGTTCCTCTGGGTTATCGTTACAGCCTGCGGGCACCGTTTGAGCGCGAAGAAAGGCGCGTGCGCTTCCAGCCGGAAAACAACCGCATCAGGGCCGAAGTCAATGACCGGCGCACCGATCATGACTATGACCCGGACTGGTACGACCCGCTCAGCTATACCCTCTTGCTCGCGCGCGATATGGACCGGGGCCTGAATGGCTCGGAGTTCATGGTGGTGGACCGGCACAATGCGCGCCAGTACATCTTCGAGCAGATAGAGCACCGGCGGGCCCCGGATGGTGCAGTCGTGATTGCGCAGCAGGAGCCGGACCGGGGTGATACCTTTATTCTGTTCGATCGCGCATCCATGCTGCCGTCCCACCTGCTGCGCTGGCGTGACGGCAGTATCGAATATCAGATCAGGACATTGTCCGGCGAGAAAAACGGCACTTCCCATGACAACTTCCCGCACTGGCCCAATCCGCGACGGAATGCACCCTGAACGCCACTACAAAGTAACTGTATAGCGCCGCGTCGGGTCTCCCTGCTCAAAAGCCGATATGTTGGTCAGCGTCACACTGGCAATGGCGTCCAGCGCTTCCCGGGTGAAAAACGCCTGGTGTCCGGTAATGATGACATTGGGGAAAGTCAGGAGGCGGGCAAACACATCATCCTGCAATACATGATTGGAGAAGTCCTCAAAGAACAGATCTGCCTCTTCTTCGTAGACGTCCAGGCCCAGATAGCCGATATCACCGCGCTTGAGCCCGTCGATTACGGCCCGCGTGTCCACCAGAGCCCCACGACTTGTATTGATCAGCATGACCCCCCTCTTCATTTGTGCAATGGCCGCGTCGTCAACAATATGGTGCGTCGCTTCCATTAGCGGACAATGCAGGGAAATCACATCCGACTCGGCCCATAGACGCTCCAGTGAGACATATTCGGCACCCATATCCGTTACATCCGGATTGACGCGCGGGTCATAGGCCAACACCCTGCAACCAAAGCCGACCATCAGACGCGCAAAGGTGGCGCCGATCTTGCCGGTGCCCACCACGCCGACTGTCTTGCCATACAGGTCAAACCCGAGCAGGCCATCAAGAGAGTAGTCATGTTCGCGCACCCGGTTGAAGGCGCGATGGATATTCCGGTTGAGGTCCAGAATCAGGGCCACAGCGTGCTCGGCCACGGCATGGGGTGAGTACTCGGGCACTCGAACCACTTCAATACCCAGACGACCTGCCGCCACCAGATCAACATTGTTGAAGCCGGCACAGCGCATGGCGACCAGACGAACGCCCATCTGCGCCAGCAATTCCAGTACCGGCGCATCCAGAATGTCATTGACGAAACAGCACACAGCATCATGGCCGCTGGCCAGTGGCGCCGTTTTTACATTCAGCCTCGGCTCGAAAAAAGTCAGTTCATGATCATGTTCTCGGTTGAAGTCTCGCAGGTGAGTCTCGTCATAGCGTTTGGCACTGAAGACTGCCACTTTCATTGTTTCCGATCCTTTGTTTGGATTGCCTGCCTTCCAGCATAGAGCAACGCCTCATTTTTGACAGTGATATGGATCAAATCAGAGAATTTGATATGTGTTCGAAAATGCCTAAGGGGCAACAATGGACCTCTGATAGTGCGTCTTTAGTGAGCGGGAATTGACGATGCGATTACCAAGATAGCTTGTCGGACAGGAATCCGTTAAATCGGGTACAACATCAGAATAACGGAAGTCCAGCTATGAGTGTTGCCCTGGTTATTGATGCCTCCTGCGATCTGCCGCTGAGCCTGATCAACGAACATGACATCTCTGTTTTACCAGTGTCCATTTTTACCAATGGGCGGGAACTGCTGGACTGGCGACATCCGGATACCACGCTGTCCTACTATCAGGAACATCTGGTCGACAAGGGCAACGAAGTCACAACCCAGCCCGTCACTACCGAGGAAGCCATTCGGTTGCTCAGCGAAGGCCCGCTGCGCAAGGCAGACTATGTGCTGGTGCAAACCACCAGCCGCACACGATCGGAAACTTTTGATCGACTCACCGAAGCCGCTTACGAACTCAATGTCCGCCTCAAACGCGAGCAACCTCAGCGCACAGTTCGTGTGATGGACAGCCATGCCCTGTTTGCCGGACAGGGGTTGATTGCCGCACATACCCAGGCCCTGATCAGAAAGGGGCTCGAAGGCAGTCAGTTGCGTCGGGCTGCGGCCGTGGTGGCGGACCACACCCATACACTGGTCATTCCGCCCGATCTTTACTACATCCGCGAACGGGCTCGGCAGCGGGGAGAAACCAGTATCACTTTGGTTCGGGCCCTCCTTGGTCGAACGCTGGGTATCACACCAATCGTTTGCGGGTACCGGGACAATCACTTTCCAGCCGCCAAATTCAAGGGATTTGCCGCTGCGGTGGAAGGGGCCGCTGCCCAAATACTGAAGCAGGTCGACAAGAAGGCGCTGCGCTCACCCTATGTATCGATAAGCTATGCCGGCGACCTGACAGAGCTGACCCAATTCGAAGGCGTCGGACACCTGCGCGAGCGGCACCAGGCCGGTGATATTCGGCTGATCATCAGCACCATGGGGCTGGCCGGCGCCACCTACCTTGGCCCGGGTGCCATGTCGATGGGCGTTGCCTGTGACGAGAATGAGTGGTCACACCCAGATTGATAGTGAAACGGTAACACTGGCAATACTCGCCTGCCCTCTTTATCCTTGGGCAGGTGAACCTTTCATGGAACGAAGCAAGGCAGGTCGTTTACCCGATCCCGGTCTCTATCAACGCGCTCCGGTCTGTCCAGGCAGGCACGGGTGCCAGTGAGAAGGTTCAGCAACGCTATGATCATGCCGATAACGAACAGGATGCTTCATGTCTTTACCTCTGCGTGCGTTCCGACTTCGTCTCTCCTTTGCTCTTCCGGTTGCACTGCTTGTGTCGGCGCCTGCCGCAACAGCGGAGGATATTGGCTTTCAGCGTCACTATGATCGAAACGAATTCGCTCTGACGGCCCCTGGGGCTCAGAAATTCGGTCTCTATGGCTATGACAACCCGGCACAACTGCATTACTTGCAAGCTCCTGACCTGACGCTGTCATGGACCGCCGACGAATTTGCGGATGACGACCAGCGCTTCAACGTCAACCTTGCGGCTCCGGGTATCGGTTTCGCATTTGATCGCGATCGGCGCACGGGCAGCCGGGTCGACCACTACCATATCTCCGTAGGTGGTGGATCGGATGAAGCCGCCAGCGGCCTGGGCATTGGCTGGTACAGAGGCGATACTGGCACTGCGGATCTGCGCACTCACTTCACACTGGGTACCATCACCCGGCCATCCAGACAGTTTTCCGTCGGAGTTACCGGCCGCGTGTCCACCGGATTTGATTATTATGAGGCTGTGGCGGATGCTGCCTGGCGGCCTTTTGGCACGCCCACTCTGGCTCTTTTCGGTGACTATGTATGGGGCGATGCCGACAGCCGCCTTGCCGGCGACTGGTCTGGCGGGGTCAGCTCCGAATTCCTTCCCGGGGTGCAGGTGGCCGGTCGTTACTTCGACGGCGGCACCATAACGGCCGGGGTTCAGTTCAGCTTTGGCAATTCCGGCGTGTCCTACCAGCGGCATGTGCCTGACTCGGCTGATGACTACAACAGCTATGCCGTGCGCCTGGGCGCCCGGGAGCGCAATGTTTTCGACGAGTATTTCACTTCACACAATCGCTACCTCAATCTGGATCTGGACGATCGCATCGCCTATCAGCGCTTCGCGCTGTTCGATCGGCGCAAGGCGCTGTATGACAAGCTAGAATATATAGATGCGGCGCGCCAGGATGACAGTATCAATGGCATCCTGGTCAACGCCACCAACATGACCGCCTCGCCCAGCATGGCCTGGGAAATCATGGATTCATTGCAGAGGTTCCGTGAAGAAGGCAAGCGTGTCGTTCTGTATATTGAAAATGGCGGCATGACTGAACTGCACATGATGTCCGCCGCCGATTATGTGGTTATGGACCCTGCGGGCACCCTTTTCATCCCCGGGCTGGTCTCCGGCTCAACCTATCTCGGAGACCTGCTGGCCTTTCTGGGCATTGGCATCGATGAAATCCGCGAGATGGAATACAAGTCGGCGCTCGAAAGCCTGGCCCGCAGCGACATGTCTGACGCCGACCGCGAACAGCGACAGTCACTGATCGATGATTTCTACGAGCGCATCCGGGCAGATGTCGTGGCCAATCGCGATATCACCACAGATGACTTCGATCGACTGATCGATCGCGGTGTCCACCTGGCGCCGAGGGATCTTGTAGAGGCCGGGCTGGTGGACCGCCTGACCCGCTATCCGCGCATGGACAATGTGTTGCGTGAACTGGAGCGACGGCCACAGCAGCGCACCTCACCTGCCGGTCTGATGACATTCCAGACACCACAGGATGATCAATGGGGTCCGCGTCCGGCCATCAGCGTGATCTATGCCACCGGACCCACAGATACCGACCGAGGCATGCGGGCGCGCACAGTAGCCAGAGCTTTGCGTCAGGCGCGCAATGACAGCTCGGTAGCCGCAGTGGTTCTGCGCGTTGATTCTCCCGGCGGTGGCATCCTGGCCGCCGACATGGTGGCCGAAGAAGTGCGTCGCACCAGAGACATCAAACCGGTGATTGTGTCTATGGGCAACTACGCCACCTCGGGTGGCTACTGGGTGGCCGCCTATGCGACCGACATTCTGGCCACACCCTTGACCACCACCGGCAGCATCGGTGTGATCAGCGCCAGGCTATGGGACGACGGCCTGAGTGAACGGCTCAATTTGCGTTCCGATGCAGTACAGCGCGGCGCCTCGGCAGACATAGGTTTCGGGGTGACCGTCCCTCTGATCGGCCTGTCATTGCCTGCCCGGCCCTACACCGAGGTAGAAAGAGAGGCCGCCGTGGATCGTTTGAATCAGCACTATGAACACTTTATCGCTCTGGTGGCCGATGGCCGGGACATGTCTCGCGATGAGGTCCGCGCCGTCGCGGGGGGACGCATTCACAGCGGCGGGCAAGCACTGGAACTGGGGCTCGTTGACGGCATGGGCAGCCTCTGGGATGCCATTGAACTGGCCAAAGCCCGGGCCGGCATCGAGCCGGGCAGAAAGTTCGAAGTGCGCCAGGGGCCCAACATGCAAGTTTCCTCGCTGATGGACCTGCTGGAACTGGTGGGTGAGGACGAACCGATGATCATGCCCTTCCAGGGACGGGACAGCTATGCCGAATACTTCGAGCATCTGATCGAACATCGCGGCCAGCCGCAGGTGATTATTCCTTATCGGTTGTTGGAGCAGGAATAGAAGTAGACAGATGACAGTCGACAGTAGCGGTAGACAGATGACAGTCGACAGAAGACAGTTTTACTGTGGCAACGAGCGCTCTGTGGATGATTCATGCAGGATGCTGATCACCCCCTGCTGACGCAGATCTTTCAATGGCCATAGAACTGCTTTTCACTGTCTACTGTCGACTTTTGACTGTCTACTAACATAGATTGATCCACTGCTCAATCGCCCTGCTGCGGAACTTGTTGCGGTGCAGTACCAGATAGAACTGCCGATCCATCGGGCGGTGATTCACTGGCAGGGGAACCAGACTGCCGCGGGCGAAGGCTTCGCGCAAGGTGAGCATGGAGAGGCACCCCAGCCCCAAGCCGGCCTCAACCGCGCGCTTGATGGCTTCGGTGTGCTGCAGTTCCAGGGGCGGTTCGAACCGTGCCAGCAGCCCGTGCATGGCCCGGTCAAACGCCTGCCGGGTACCGGAGCCGGATTCGCGCAGTATCCAGCGTGCCCTGACCAGATCCTCATCGGTCAGCCAGGGTCGACCTGCCCAGGGGTGATCGGGCGCGCAGATAATCACCAGTTCGTCATTCTTCCAGGGAATCAGCTCCAGGTCGGGATGGTTTACTTCGCCCTCGATCATCCCGATATCCAGTTCGAAGTTGGCCACCTTGTCCACGACCTGCGAGGTGTTGGCCACTTCCAGGCCGATGCGCGCGTTCGGATGCTCGCTTCGGTACTGCGTGAGAATGCCGACCGCCAGATAGTTGCCGATGGTCAGCGTCGCTCCGACCTTTAGCTCGCCCAGATCCGTCTGCTGCAGCAGGTCCTGCTCCAGATCCTCGGCCTGATCCAGCAGCGCCTCGGCGCGCGGTCGAATGGCCCGCCCCAGGTCATTGAGCACCAGCCGCTTGCCCACGCGATCGAAGAGCAGAATGCCATACTGACGCTCCAGCTCCTTCAGGGCATTGCTGGCCGCCGATTGCGACAGGTTGAGACGCTCTGCTGCCTGACTGATCTTGCCGGTGCGGGCGGTTTCCAGAAAGACGGCCAGTTGGCGCAGGGTAAATCGTATATTCATAAAATCGATATCAAATATAGGAAGAAGTCGTTTTTCCTATATTAAGAAAATGACTATCATTGCGTCAATTCAAAATCAAACCGCATAAGCAGGAGATGTTCAGCCCATGGCCACACTGGAGAAAGAGCGCGTTCTGGACGTTCATCACTGGAACGACAGCCTGTTCAGCTTCAAGACGACCCGTGATCCCGGGTTCCGTTTCAAGAACGGCCATTTCACCATGCTGGGCCTTGAAGTGGATGGCAAACCCCTGATGCGTGCCTACAGTATCGCCAGTGCGAATTATGAAGAAGAGCTGGAATTCTTCAGCATCAAGGTGCCCGATGGGCCGCTGACCTCGCGCCTGCAGAAAATCGAACCGGGTGACGAAATCCTGATCAGCCGCAAGCCGACTGGCACACTGATCACTGACGACCTGCTGCCGGGCAAGAACCTCTACATGCTGGCCACCGGCACGGGCCTGGCGCCCTTCATGAGCATCATCAAGGACCCGGAAGTCTATGAACAGTATGAGCGGGTTATTCTGGTCCATGGTGTGCGTCATGTGAATGAACTGGCCTATCAGAAGGAAATTCGGGAAGATCTGCCGAACAACGAGTTTTTCGGCGACATGATCGGCGACAAGCTGCTCTACTACCCGACTGTAACTCGTGAGCCCTATGAGAATCAGGGGCGTATCACAGACCTGATGACATCAGGTCGCTTGTTTGATGATCTGGGCATCCCCGAGCCGACCAAAGAAGATGATCGGTTCATGATCTGCGGCAGCCCGGCCATGCTGAAGGACACCACCGGCATCCTGAAAGACTGGGGATTCAAGGAAACACGGCACGGCAACCTGGGAGAGTTCGTGATCGAACGCGCCTTTGTCGGCTAAGCATCGGCAGATGTAAAAAACCCGGCTTGCAGCCGGGTTTTTTGTTTCAAGATGTCGGGAGACATCATTTGTTCAGATAGGCACTGTACATCCAGACCAGCTTCTCCTGCTCGCGAATGTAGTCACTCATCAGTGCAGAGGTGCCTTCATCTTCCGCGTCTCCAGCAGTACCCATTACCTCCCTCTGCTTCTTGATCACCGTCTTGAAAGCCTCGAGGATCTGGCTGACCGCCTCTGCGCCATCGCTGACATGCTTCTGCTCCGGGATGGCCGCACCGTTCAGGTAGGCGGAATAGGTGTGCTCGGGCTGCTCGCCCAGCGTGAGAATGCGCTCTGCAATCTCGTCGATCTTGGTCAGCAGGTCGACATACAACTCTTCGAACTTAACATGCAGCTCAAAGAAGTCCTTGCCCCTGATATTCCAGTGGTAGCCGCGTGTGTTCATGTAAAACACCTGATAGTTGGCCAGCAGGTCATTCAACCCTGTCGCCACTGCTTTGGCCTGATTGGTTTCAATACCGATAGCGTTGGTGCTCATGACGAAGCCTCCTTGTCAGCTTCTGCGAACATGTGATTATCAGTTTAGGCGACTTCTGCCATTGCCTCAATGCATTATACTCTACCAAAACAATTGCTTTTAACTATTGAAAGAACCACCTGAATTGCGGCAGGACATGGGTCAATGCGATCAGATCTACCCGTAAGTCTTTTGTAAGTGGTAGCTGATATGCTGAAATGGTCAGTATCGGGCGTCGGCCCGGCGTCCGAACTGCGCTTTCATGCACGACAGACGGAGGCTCTCTCCATGACGAATACAAAACAATACTTTACCGCTGGCCTGCTGACCTTTCTGGTCACACTGGCAGGCTGCAACGATGACAACGGCAATGGCGGCGACAGTTCTGATAGCAGCTATAGCGGCTCCACTGAGGCCGCTACCGTGGATCAGGACAATGGTGAAGCCATCGCTCGGGGCACGGTCACCGCCGCGCAACGCGCCATCGGCACCGACTCAGCGCAGGATGCCGCCCCGTTTACGCCCAACAGTCATGACATGACCACCTCGACCAATGTGATGGAAGACATCCTGAACCATACCGGATTACTGCCAGAGGATGCAGACTTCTCGGCCAGGTCCGGTCAGGACGCCATCTGTGATGCAGGGGGGTCAGTCGACTTCGATACCTCGCAGAGCCCGGGAGGCAATGACCCGGAAGGCGAGATGACCATTACCTATGACAACTGCAGCATCAATACACCCGATGGCGTAGCGAATATTGATGGTGTCATCGATTTCGAATGGACAGAGACCGACTGGGCCTTCCGGTACAATGTAACCTACTCCTACCGGGGTGAGACCTACAATCTGAACAGCACTTTCAGTTGTTCGGACATAGGCACAGCCGATCTCTCCTGCAATCTCAGTGAAACCTACAGTGACAATGGCACTGAATATCAGATTACCGACAGTTTCGTGGTCGAGAATACCAATGGTGACTACGATGTAGACGCCAAGCTTTACCACGAAGAGCACGGCTATGTGACCTTTGAATCAACCGGTCTGCAGCTGTGTTCCGGGGGCGGATTCAGCCACGGCACGGTGGAAGTCACCGACAGTTCGGACGATGTGGTATTGACGCTGGAATTCAATCAGGACTGCGAGACCATGGTCGCCACCTATGACGATGGCACCACGGAAACCATCACCTATTGATGACATAAGGCGCTGTTGACGACCAGCGTCAACAGCGCCTCTGCATTACCCTGAATAGTTCAGGGCTCGAGCCGAATCAGTCGGCCATCAGACTCGTCTGTCAGCAACCACAGGGTACCATCCGGCCCATCACGCACATCGCGAATGCGGGCAAAGTCCAGCAACAGGTCCTCCTGCTCTACCAGATCCGTGCCGTCGAAGCGCAGGCGCTGGACGCGCTGGCCTGCAAGCGCTCCGACAAACAAGTCGCCCCGCCAATTCGGGAACTGGTCACCCGTATAAAAGGCCTTTCCCGAAGGGGCAATGGAGGGCGTCCAGTCCAGAATGAAATCTTCCATATCCGGGTGCGACGTTTCCCCGGTGATGGTCGACCCGTCGTAGTTGGTGCCGGTGGTGACCTCTGGCCAGCCGTAATTGAGGCCACCGCGGATGACATTGATCTCGTCACCACCGCGTGGACCATGCTCATTCTGCCAGACTTCTCCGGTCTCGGGATGAATCGCCATGCCTTGGGCATTGCGGTTGCCCCAGGTGTAGATCTCGTCCAGACCACTGTCATCACCGACAAAGGGGTTGTCGTCGGGCACAGAGCCGTCATCATGCAGCCGCACCGTAGTACCGGCATGGCCCATTGTGTCCTGGGCCGACTCCATGACACCGCGATCGCCGATGGTCAGGTACAGATAGCCATCTCCATCAAACACGATTCGCGAGCCGAAATGACGCCCACCTGACATGCCCGGCTCACCGGCAAACAGCACTTCAACGTTGCTCAACTCGCCATCGCTGTATTGACCCCGGGCTACATGGGTATGCAAACCACCGCCGGACACTTCGGCGGAGTAGCTCATGTACAGCCAGCCGTTGTCCTCGAAGTCGGGATGCAGGGCAAGATCAAGCAAACCGCCCTGTCCCTGAGCGCTGATGTCCGGCAGGCCGCTGACTTCTGCGTACTTGTTTCCGTCCCGAATCACCTGCAATCGCCCCGGGCGCTCAGTGACCAGGATATCCCCGGAGGGCAGAAAGGCCATACTCCAGGGGTGCTCAAGGCCATCCACCACCACATCCAGACTGAAATCATGATGCTCGCTGCTGTAAGTCTCTGCCTGCACTGCCCCTTGCAGGGCCACAAGCGCTGTCAGGCCTGCAAGTCCGGGGCGGATCAGGCGACCCAAGCCTTTGTGTTGAATGTAATTCACGCTTTGCTCCTTTACAGACCCGAACAGTCTTTCAGTGTAGAAGGCAGGGTCAGTGCTCACAAACCTCACACCCGCCCACACTGGAAAGGAAGCGCAAAGACGAGCGCTGATTTTCTCAGACACAAAAAAACCATCGCCAGCCGAAGCTGACGATGGCTTTGATTACTGCAGGGTCCGGTCAGGCCGGATCAGGCAGCCAGTTCTTTCTTGGCGCGCTCGGCCAATGCCGTGAACGCCGGCTTTTCAAACACGGCGATGTCGGCCAGTACCTTGCGGTCGATCTCAACATTGGCCTTTTTAAGGCCCGCGATGAAGCGGCTGTAGGACAGGCCATTCTGACGCGCTTCGGCGTTGATACGGGCAATCCACAGCGCACGGAACTGACGCTTGCGCTGACGACGGTCACGGTAAGCATACTGACCGGCCTTGATGACCGCCTGCTTGGCAACACGGAAGACACGGCTGCGGGCGCCGTAGTAGCCCTTGGCCTGATCAAGAATTTTCTTGTGGCGACGGTGTGCGGTCACACCACGTTTTACGCGAGGCATATTTCAAGTCCTGTTCAAAAGAGAATGGGAAAAACAATCAGATATAGGGCAGCATCCGACGGACCAGTGCTACGTCCGACTTGTCGACCATCTGCATGTTGCGCAGCTGACGCTTACGCTTCTGCGGTTTTTTGGTCAGGATGTGGCTGCGAAATGACTGCTTGTGCTTGAAGCCGTTCGCGGTTTTCTTGAAGCGCTTGGCAGCGCCGGAAACACTCTTCATTTTAGGCATTGTAAGCTCCTGATAAGGATAAAACCGTTTCGCTCCTGGCTGACCTCGTTGTTCGGTCAACGTATGGGCTGGCGGTTGCCTGGTTTAAACAAGGCAGTGCGGTATGCACGCCCCTACTTCTTCTTGACGGGTGCCAGCACCATGATCATCTGGCGGCCTTCCATTTTGGGCCGCTGTTCCACCGTGCCGTACTCTTCAAGATCTGCTTCCACCCTCTGCATCAGTTGCATGCCGAGATCCTGGTGGGCCATTTCACGACCGCGAAAACGCAGCGATACCTTGGCCTTGTCACCCTGCTCCAGAAAGCGGATAAGATTGCGTAACTTGATCTTGTAGTCGCCGTCGTCCGTGTTGGGACGAAATTTCATTTCCTTGATCTGGGTCTGCTTCTGCTTTTTCTTGGCAGCAGCACGGGCCTTCTTTTCTTCAAAGACCTTTTTGCCGTAATCCATGATCTTGCAGACTACCGGGTCGGAATCAGCAATCTGGACCAGATCCAGACCTGCGTCTTCCGCCTTTTGGCGAGCCGTGGCGATATCGACGATACCGACCTGCTCACCTTCCTGATCAATCAGTCGGCATTCAGTGGCCTCAATCTGATCATTGACCGGATTGCGTTTGCCCTTGCGACCTTTGGCGTTCTTGATAGCGCTCTCTCCGTTACTGTTTTCGACCCAGCAGATCAGCCTCGGCGTGCAGACGGTCAATAAAGGCCTGCAACGGCATCGCGCCCAGGTCTTCTCCTGACCGGGTACGCACGGCTACCTGCTGCGATTCCACTTCTTTGTCGCCCACGACGACCACATAGGGAATCTTCTGTAAAGTGTGCTCGCGGATTTTAAAGCCGATCTTCTCGTTTCTCAAGTCCGCGGTGGCGCGGAATCCCGCCATTCGAAGGGATTGGCGCACTGATTTGACATAGTCTGCCTGACTGTCCGTGATATTGCACACCATGACTTGCTCTGGCGCCAGCCATACAGGCATGGCGCCGGCGTATTCCTCGATCAGAATACCGATAAAGCGCTCCAGCGAACCCAGAATGGCACGGTGGATCATCACCGGCTCCTTGCGCGAGCCATCTTCCGCCACATACTGGGCACCCAGGCGTCCCGGCATGGAAAAATCGAGCTGAATAGTACCACACTGCCAGGCTCGGCCCAGCGAATCATACAGCGTGAACTCGATTTTGGGGCCGTAGAAGGCGCCTTCGCCAGGCTGGTAATCGAATTTCAACCGGTTTTTGTCCAGCGCATCAGCCAGAGCCTGCTCCGACTTGTCCCAGACCTCATCACTGCCAATGCGCTTTTCCGGCCGTGTGGACAGCTTGATGTCGATGCTATCGTCTTCAAAGCCGAAATCCCGATAGACGTCATAGACCATCTGAATGCAGGCTGTAACCTCTTCCATAATCTGGTCTTCGGTACAGAAGACATGCGCGTCGTCCTGCGTGAACGAACGAACGCGCATCAGGCCGTGCAGGGCCCCTGAGGCTTCGTTGCGATGCACGATGCCGAACTCGGCCATGCGATACGGCAGGTCGCGATAGCTCTTCAGCCCCTGATTGAAAATCTGCAGATGACCCGGGCAGTTCATCGGCTTGACGGCATAAGTCCGCTTTTCGGATTCGGTGGCAAAGATATTGTCCTGGTACTTGTCCCAGTGTCCGGACTTCTCCCACATGGAGACGTCCATGATCATGGGTGCCTTGACCTCTTCATAGCCATACTCGATCAGTTTGCCACGCATGTAGGACTCGACGACCTGATACATGGTCCAGCCCTTCTGGTGCCAAAACACCATGCCCGGCGCTTCTTCCTGCCAGTGGAACAGGTCGAGCTGCTTGCCCAGCTTGCGGTGATCCCGTTTCTCAGCTTCTTCCAGGCGCTTCAGATAGGCCTTGAGCTGTTTCTTGTCCGCCCAGGCTGTGCCATAGATGCGCTGCAACTGCGTGTTCTCGGCCTTGCCGCGCCAGTAGGCACCGGATATCCGCATCAGCTTGAAATGATGGCAGAAGCGCATGTTGGGCACGTGCGGCCCGCGACACATGTCGATGTATTCTTCGTGGTGGTAGAGGCCCGGCTGATCGCTCCGGTCTATGTCCTCTTCCAGAATTGTCTGCTTGTAGGGCTCACCCCGATCCTTGAAGGTGTCGTAGGCCTCCTGCCAGCTTACCTTGCGCTTGACCACGTCATAGTCGGTTTTGGCCAGCTCCAGCATGCGCTTTTCCAGCGCCTCGAGATCATCTTCGGACAGTTTCTCGTCCATCTCGATGTCGTAATAGAAGCCGTTGTCGATGACCGGGCCAATAGCCATCTTCGCATTCGGATACAGTTGCTTGATGGCATGCCCGAGCAGGTGCGCGCAGGAGTGTCGGATGATGTCCAGCCCGGCGTCGTCTCTGGGCGTAATGATGGCAACTTGTGCATCTTCGGTGATCAGGTCCACGGCGTCATGTTCAACACCATTGATGGTGCCGGCAAGGGTGGCCTTGGCCAGACCCGGGCCAATGTCCTGAGCGACTTCGAGAATGGAAACAGGCTTGTCGAACTGGCGCTGACTGCCGTCAGGCAGGGTAATAACTGGCATGCTAATGCTCCGGTTCAGTGGTGACCCATACCAGGGGCCACATGAGTTTCGGGCAGAAACGCCCGGTGATCTGCAAACAAAAAGGCTCGCCAGATGGCGAGCCTTTTCAAATCTGGTAGGAACGATTGGATTCGAACCAACGACCCCCACCATGTCAAGGTGGTGCTCTAACCAACTGAGCTACGTTCCTGCATCTGCCGCGCATTCTACTGAATGCACCGGTGCTGTCAACTACCGAAAGCACCTCAATTTCGCTAGCACCTTGATTTCACTGGTTTTCTGGGAAGGCCACGTTTTCGTCAGGTCAGGTCATCATACGGATGACGACCATCCAGACTGATGCTTTGCTGAAACTCGCTCAGACCCAGCTCATCCAATGAAAGACTGACGTCAGAATCATCCATGACCGATTCGCCGAACCGATAGATAATCGGCACACCTTCACGCACCGCACGCGCATCATAGTCTGCCTGTACCGCGGCGACGGCTTCATTGCGTGAACGATAGTCCGTCAGGGCCTGCTCGCCATGACGCCGGCCCAGCATGCTCAGGGTTTCCTGCGGTGACAGGAGGGCCGCGGTGCTGTTGTTGCCGCCAAACCCCTTGGAGTTGACCAGACAGGCCCGCATGGCCGCCGGATCACCCAGATCCAGGTGATCCTGCAATATGTTCAGATGGCTGTTGTGCACATCGGAAGCAATGTGATCTATGGTGGTGATACCCGGTATCACGCCCTCTGCCCAGACACCCAGCGTGGACATGATCTGGTCGCCGGCCGCAGGACCAAGGGAGTGGCCAACATAGGCTTTCACTGCCGTCACTGCCCAGTCTTGCAGGCCATGCAGGCCTGCAACTTCGTTGAGAATATGGGATTCGGTCACCCTGTTCTGCGGAGTACCGGTGCCATGCGCCTGGACAAAGGTCTGGTGCAAACCACCCTCACCCAGCAAGCTTTTGAGCAGGGCCGCCGTTTTGGCCATGGTGATATAGTTGCCCACACCCGGTGCCGAAATGGACTTCTTGTTGGCATCGGCATTGACGAATACATCCGGCACCGACCCATAAATAGTCGCACCCATGTCCAGCGCCAGTTGATCGTCCATCAGAATCAGAAACTGCGCTGACTCGGCAATGGTAAAGCCCGCATTGGTGGAAAATGGACGGCAAGCCCGACGATTATCGACCGTGTCCGAGCCGTCCAGCTTCTTCAGTTCCTCATCGGTGGCCAGCGCCCCCATCACGTTGAAGCCCTCCATGATGGCATGAACCACCGGCGCTTCAGTATTGCCGACAACCACCGCACGGGCCTTGCCCGCCTGAATGTCCATCACGCCCTGGCGCAGGTTGTACAAAAAGGTGGCACAGGCCCCGATATTGGTGCCGGTGCTGCCGACCGAGTTGATCATGTAGCCATTGATGAAATCGGCGGCCATTTCGGCAAAGCTGAGCGCCATCATCTTGGAACTGGTACGCCCGCCGGTCAGGCTATTCTGGTAAAGCCCGCCAAAGCCGGCCGCATCGGCTTGTCCCAGCGCACTGCCGGCATATACGGCAATTTCGTCAGGGCGTACATGACGCAGAATTTCCTGCCACTCGATACCCAGAGACTGTATGGCGTCTGAAGCCCCGTAGACGGCCTGTGACAAAGCTCGCGGGTGGTGCATGGAGCGATACAGCCGCGCAGCACTGAAGCCATTGGGTGACTGCCCGGCGCTGGTCACCGGGTAGGCGCTGTAGTCCGGAAAAAGTGCCGTGGTCACGCCACGGACATGAATGGAGACTGTCTTGCCTTCTTCGCGCACGATCTGCCAGTTGTCCGGCAGGGTCGATGGCAACTGGCTGCGCTTGGCTGTGAACTGAAAGCCACCCTGACCGGCATCAAGGTCCGCCCGGTTCTGGCCGAGCACGGCATCAACATCAAAATGGATCTTCTCGATGCGTCGAACCAAGGTGCCCTGACGCATCAGTTCAACCAGTTCCGGCGTCAGCCCGCCATGGGTATCAATGCCCATCATCTGAGCCAGACTCTCCCAGGTAGGTGCCATGGTACGCTCGGACAAGGCACTTTCGACCATGCGCCGGTAGCCATGGTGAAATGCACTGCGACCGGCCGCATTGACGCCGCCGAAACCAACGATGACGGGCAGAGCTGTCATTGATTCCTCATCCTGAATAGTAGAACCGAGAGCGCAGTCTAGTGCAGCCAGCGCGCAGAGGTATATAATGTTTTGGCCATAATACATAACATTTTTGCCAAATTGAGCCACACTGTTCACCATGAAGATTGGATTCGTCGCTCTCCCCAGAACACTGGCTACCGGCATTACCCTGCCCTGCGAGATGCTGCAGGCCGCCGCGCAACTGGCTCAGGCGCGAGGTTTTTCAGGCCCGACACCGGCTTTTCAGGTGCTCGCACAGGATGGTCTGGGCGAACAGGTCGCCGGTGGGCTGCACCTGCGTGCTCAGGGTCACTGGACCGAACTGCTGGCCTGTGATCATATCTTTGTGCCACCCCTCTGGGGTAACCCTCTGCCCATGCTGCGCCGCTTTCCGGACCTTGTCGCCAACCTGGCTCAGGCGGCCCGCCGGGACATTCCGATAGTGGCTACCGGTACTGGCGTCTGCCTGCTGGCCGAAAGCGGCACTCTGGATCAGCGCGTGGCCACTACCCACTGGTACTACTTTTCACGCTTTACCCAGCGCTATCCTCAGGTGCTGCTGCGACCGCGTCAGAGCATTACCTGGGACCGCGATATCTTTTGCGCCGGCAGCGTCAACGCACTGACGGATCTGGTGCTCTATTTCATCCGCACTTGGTACGACGAAGACATCATGGGTGTCATAGAGCGCCACTTTTCGCATGAAGTCAGTCGCACCCTGAGTCAGCCCTACTATCGACTGGGCGGCCTGCAACACGATGACGAGGATATTGTCGCGGCACAGGCCTGGCTGCTGGACCGGCTGGACAAGCCCTTTTCCCTGCAGCAACTGGCCCAGGCCGTCGGGCTCAGCTCTCGCACCCTGTCGCGCCGCTTTGTGAACGCCACAGGCGAATCACCCAAGCAATACTGGCTACAGCTTCGTCTGCTGCGCGCCGAAGAGATGCTTCGTGAAACCAACCTGAGTGTGCAGGACATTGCCGAGTTGCTGGGCTTCAGTGACGCTTCCTACTTCATACGTCTGTTTCGTCAGCGCGCCGGTGTCACGCCCAATGATTACCGGCGGGTGAGCCGGGCAAAGCAGTTCAGCGTGCATGCGGGATGGCGAACCGTTTGATGCAGGTCATTACACCACCTGCCCAGGATGTCATAATGCCGGCTATGAACCTGATGCAATTCCTTACTGCCGGCATGCCGGTGCTCAGCGTGCTGCTGTTTCTGGTGATCCTGCGTTTGCCCGCGACCCGAGCCATGCCGCTGAGCCTTGCCCTGTCGACCGGCATGGCCCTGCTGATCTGGCAAATGCCAGCCCGGCAGGTCAGCGCGGCGGCACTCGAAGGTCTGGTGGTCGCTGCGACCATCATGTGGATCATCTTTGGCGCCATTGTGTTGCTCAATGTGCTGCGCGCTACCGGGGCGCTCGATACCATTCGCGCCGGTTTCAGCGGGGTTTCTGCCGACCGTCGTGTACAACTGATCATTATCGCCTGGCTGTTCGGTGCCTTTCTCGAAGGCGCTTCCGGATTTGGCACACCTGCCGCCATTGGTGCCCCGCTGCTGGTCGCACTGGGCTTCACGCCCCTGTCAGCTGTGGTACTGGCGCTGGTGGCCGACTCCAGTCCAGTGTCCTTCGGCGCGGTGGGTACGCCGGTTATCGTGGGCATCGGTCAGGGTCTGCCTGACGCCACGCCGGACCAGGTGCAGGCCATTGCCGTCCAGGCCATCAGCATCGACATTATTGTCGCTTCGCTGTTGCCGCTGATCATGTGCGTCATGCTGACCCGATTCTTTGCCACCGATGATAAATGGCGCTCCTGGCGTGCCGGCTTTGCCATCTGGCCCTTTGCCCTGATCTCCGGACTGGCTTTTACCGTCCCGGCCTGGCTGGTAGCGCGTTTTCTCGGTCCAGAATTCCCGTCTATCATCGGTGGCCTTTGCGGGCTTGCCATCATGACCCTGCTGGCCCACCGTGGCTGGCTGGTACCCCGGCAACCGTGGTACTTCTCTGATGCTGACCGCGACCGTACTCATGAATTGGCACCACCGGCAGAGCAAAGCCTCTCATTGGTGCGCGCCTGGATGCCGTATGTAGTAGTGGCCGGACTGCTGATTCTGACGCGGCTGACCATTCTGCCGCTGCAGGGTCTGCTCAGCGGTGCCACGCTGGAGTGGCGGCAAATATTGGGCACCGAGATTTCAGCCTCCATGGCACCTCTGTATCTGCCCGGAACCCTGTTCCTGCTGACGGCTGTTATTGCGGCCTGGATGCACACCCGATCCCTGCGGCCCTGGCTGGGTTCGGTGGCGACCACCGCTCGCTCACTGGGCCCCTCTGCCATTGCCCTCGCCACGGCAGTACCCATGGTGCGCATTTTCCTGCAATCCGATATCAATGCGGCGGGATTACAATCCATGCCGCTGGAACTGGCCACCCTGGCCGCCGGCACCTTTGCTGATCAGTGGCCCTGGGTGGCGCCCTTTGTCGGGGCCCTGGGGTCTTTCATCGCCGGCTCCGCCACCTTTTCCAACATGATGTTCGCCTCCTTCCAGCAGTCGGTTGCGGTACAGACCGGGTTGCCGGAGACGCTGATTCTGGCGCTGCAGTTGCTCGGCGCCAATGCCGGAAACATGATCTGTGTGGTGAATGTGGTCGCGGCGGCCAGTGTGGTAAACCTGGTCGGCCGCGAGGGCGACATCATCCGCTACACGCTGCTGCCCATGCTCTACTATGTGCTGGCCGCCGGTGCAGTGGCCACTCTGATCATATGGGGCAATTCCCTGACCGTTTTCTAAGGGGCATGAGCAGTTGGAGTTCGCTGCCGATCAGTAGCCGCGAGCCAGGTCTACCAGATTGCGCAACGGTTTTCCCGCCAGGTAGCGGTCAAGGTTGTCCCGAAAGATCGGCAGCACCCATTCAGGGCGACTCAGAGCAGCCACATGCGGGGTAACCGTCACCTGGGCATGTTCCCAGAATGGATGCCCGGCGGGCAGCGGCTCTTCGCGGAATACGTCCAGCACTGCACGCCGCGCAGGCTCTGCATCCAGGGCCGCGACCAGATCTTCATCCACCACCGTCTCGCCTCGACCAGTGTTGATGAATATCGCGTCGGGCGCCAGGCGCTGCAGAAATTCGGCATCGACACTGTTTTCTGTCTCTGGCGTGCGCGGCAAGGTGTTGACGACAACCCGATACCGACTCAGTTGCCCAGGCTCTGCCGGCCAGGCGGAGACATTGGAAAACCCGGGTGTCGGTGTGCCACTGCGACTCAGCCCGTCGACCTTCCGGAACCAGGGAGACAGTCGTCGTGCCACCACCTGGCCAATCGCACCGGTTCCCAGAATCAGACAATCGGTGTCACTGATGGAATCGTAATCCTGCCATTCCCAGGCCTTCTGCTTCTGATGCTCGTGAAACAGAGTGATCATGCGGGTGATATTCAACACGTGACCGAGCACATATTCGGCGATATGTGGCCCGGCAATGTCACGCGTGTTGGTCACCACCAGTTGCGGGTCGAACTCGTCGCGATGCGGCAACAGAGCATCAACTCCGGAATAGCTGGTGTGGAACCACTTGATATGGCGCAGCCTGGGCAACCAGTGTGCTCCCTCGGGCGTATCTCCGAACAATATCTCGGCCTGATGAACACGCTCTTCGAAATCCGGATCATCGTCAAACAGAATATCGGCAGGCCAATCAGTCTGTGCCTGCAGTACCTTTCGCCATTGCACGCGGCGATGACTGGTAACCGCCATCAACACTCTGCTCATTCATAGTCTCCTTTAGCTGGAAGAAGGCTGGATTTAGAAGTATCGTAACATCTATCAGCTGTGCCCGGGTTGCCCCGCATGTCCTATAGTAGTGTTGTTTTCACCCTGTTTCTGTTGGCTCTGGCGACTGTGCTGATTGTCTTGTGGTTGCGCTACCGCAGCCAGCAGACTGAATTGCACCAGTTTCGACATCTGGCAGACAGTGCACATGATCTGATCTGGATTATAGACACATCAGGTCGGTTCGTTTTTGTCAGCTCCTCGGTAGAGAGGATGCTGGGTTACCGTCCGGAAGACGTGATTGGTCAGCCCCTGGACATGATCGCCTCACACGGCTCCGCTACCGCGTCCTACCATGAAATCAGACACGTTCTGGTCACCAGAACACTGCGCTTCCCGCGCACCGAACTCAAATACATCCGGCGTGATGGCACTTCACTGTGGGTCGAAGTGATGATCAACCTGCGCCGGGATGCCTCGGGGCAGATAACAGGCTTCTACGGCATTGCGCGCGATATTGATGAACAGTATCGGCTGCGCCATGAGATGCACCATCTGGCCCATCATGACAACCTGACCAACCTGCCCAATCGCACCCTGTTTTTCGATCGATTGGAGTCTGCACTATCCCGGGCGCGCCGGCATGGCTGGCAGGTCGCCCTGCTGTATATGGATCTGGATCATTTCAAGCAGATCAACGATCAGCATGGTCATCAGGAAGGTGACCGGGTGCTGAAAGTGCTGGCCAGGCGCCTGGCGGAAAGTCTGCGCGAAGAAGACACGGTGGCGCGCATTGGTGGCGACGAGTTTTCAGTGATCATTGAGCATCTGCAGACACCGTCGGATCTCAACGGTGTCATTGAAAAGCTGCGCCAAAGTGTGCAGAAACCCATCGTGACGGATCATGGGCATTACAAACTGGATGTCAGTATCGGCAAGCGCATCATCGACCCGGAGCCACAGACTCATACCCAGATGCCGGCACCCGAAACCTTGCTCGCCGAAGCGGATCATGACATGTATCAGCAGAAAGCCGCCCGACGCCGTTCCGGGGAGCAGGCCTGATGACGGGCCGCCACCTCGCCAGGGCCAGACCCATGGTGGCCCTCACCGGTCGTCTGGTGCTGACGTTGTTGCTGCTCACGGCCTGCGGCAGTGTGGCCAGCCGGGATGACCGGCAACATGGCCTGGCCGGCAACTGGACGCTGCAATCGGTGCAACAGGGCAGCATGCGTTTCGAACTGGGCGAGGGTCGACCGGTTTTCAGCCTGCGGCTGCACTCTGACGGACGCGCGGACGGTCGAGTCGCCTGCAATCGCTGGCAAGGGCAGGCTCGCGTAAGCCAGTCTCTTTTGCGTCTCGAGCGTGCCCGCGCTGACCGGGCACGCTGCACCATTGAAGACCCACGCATCAGCGCTCTGGAGCGGCGCTATCTCGCCGTCCTGCAGGCCAACAGCTACTACCAGTTGGATGGCGACACCCTGCGCCTGCAAACCACACAGGCGGAACAATGGGTATTTCAGCGGGACTGATCAGGCGTCTTCACGCTCTACCGACGCTGCCGGCCGGGCCCAGCGCAAGGCGCCGGAAGCATCCTGCGGCACCACCGGATGCCGAGGCGGTACACACTCAGGCCTGACATAAGGCTGACCCGGTGCCGGCCTCTGGTCCGTGTCGCCCTTGTTGGGCCAGAGCGCCATGGCGCGCTCGGCCTGTGCGGTGATCGTCAGAGAGGGATTGACGCCCAGATTGGCCGATACGGCACTGCCATCAACCACATGCAGGTGCGGGTAGCCATGCACGCGATGGCAGGCGTCGATAACGCCCTGCTCCGGGGTTTCTCCAATCACTGCGCCACCCAGAATATGGGCGGTCATGGGGATATTGAACAGGTCTGCCCAGGAGCCCAGCGGCAGGCCGTCCATCTTTCGGGCCAGTCTGCGTACGGCGTCATGCCCGATCGGAATCCAGCTAGGATTAGGCTGGCCATGGCCCTGCTCGGTCGTCAGCCGACGCCCGAACAGCCCACGTTTAAGCCGGCAGCGCAGCGAATTGTCCAACGGCTGCATGACCAGAGCAATCACCGACTGCTCGGACCAGCGACGCAGTATCAGGTGGCGCAGATTTGCCCCGGGCTGGCGTACCCAGGCCCTCAGCCACCCCAGCCAGCGCGATCGGTCACCATCGGCCAGGGCGGTGGTCAGCAAGCCCATGAAATTGCTGCCTCGACCATA
>NZ_JAIUMC010000049.1 GCF_022565775.1 Natronospirillum sp. | reverse complement strand
CTGGCCGAATTGAAGGGGCCTGCGGCCCCATCGCGCAACGGGGTGCGCTCCCACGGTAGGAGGCCAGCCCTCTGGCCGATTTGAAGGGGCCTGCGGCCCCATCGCGCAGCGGGGTGCGCTCCCACGGTAGGAGGCCACCCCGCTGGCCGATTTGAAGGGGCCTGCGGCTCCGAGCGCGGCCAAGGCCGGCGCCTACAACGGAGGCACCCGCAGGCGTCTACGCGGGTGGCTGCCAGCGCACCGGGCAGCCGTCTTTTCCCGGCTCTGCCTGCCAGTCATGGGCTATCGCCAGGTCGGCCACGGCAACCAGTTGTTCGTCTGCATAGAGCAGGGGCAGATGATCACGCAGCCAGGGTGGCACCGCCAGTTCCTGCAGCAGGCGTTTCAGGTCTCGCGATCGTTGACGGTCAGCGCTGCGCAATCGCTCACCTCCCTGCCGGCAACGCACGGTCAGAGCACACCGCGCCAACTTCTCGGCCGACAGCGCCGGACTGCGCCGGTCAGACACTTGACGCACGGCGGGCAGCACTCGCAACTCGCCCAACCCCGGGTGCTTTGCCGTGGCGCCCTGCTCTGGAGAACCGAGCAGCGGTTGTGGCGAAGCCGGTGGCTGGTCCAGTGGCCTGAAACAATAAAGCATCCCGCGATAGCGTTGCAGGTAGCGACCCTGCACCTGCAATCGACCCCGGGCATCCTGACGCGCCATCACGACATCGTCATGCAGGTGGCTCAGTTGCGCCTGGCTGATGTCGGTCACGCCTCGACGCTGCAACCACAGGCGCAGCACAGACAGGCGTTCCTGCAGCGAGGGCAGTGCCCACAGAGCGGGCAAGGCAAGCTGACCATCCGCGCGCTGTGCCTCAGCCAGACGTTCACTGTCCTGCGCGCGCAGCCGACCACTGGCCACCGCCAGATGCTGTTGTGTGCGGTGCAGGGTCTGCTCAACACCGGGCCAGCGCTCGCGCAGCCGGGGCATCAGCTCGTGACGGATATAGTTGCGATCGTGGCGCAGGTCCTTGTTGGACGGGTCCTCCTGCCAGCTCAAGTCCAGGGCTTGCGCCAGGGCGGCCAGATTGTGGCGCGACACAGTCAGCCAGGGGCGGATCAACTGGCCCAGGCCCAGTGGTCTCTGCGCCGGCATGCCAGCCAGACCATCAAGACCGGAGCCTCTGGTCAGGCGCAGCAACAGGGTTTCCAACTGATCATCGCGGTGGTGCCCGAGCAACAGCACGTCATTCGGTTGCAGATAGTGCGCAAAGGCCTGGTAGCGGCTTTCGCGGGCGCGGGCCTCGAGATTGCTTCCGTGGGGGACAGTAACGCGCTCTGCGGTCAGCGGGACTTGCCACTGCCCACACAAGGCCGCCAGTTCGGCAGCCCAACGCGCTGAATCCGGCTGCAGGCCATGGTCGACATGCAGGGCATGAACCTGCTGCGGACAACAGCGGGCTGTGACCCAGAGCAGCAACAGAGAGTCCATGCCGCCGCTGCAGGCAACCCACCGGGTAGACTCGGGAGAACAGGCGCCGAGATGGTCCTGCAGCAGGCGCTGCAGGTGTTCACTCAGCTCTGCAAGTGATGGTGACAGGTCAGATCCCAGTGGTAGCGGCATTTATGCCGGTCTCCGCGCCAATAGAGTTCACTGGCAAAGGGTACTCTGACCTGTTCGACATAGACAGCCCCGATCAGGTCACAGGTGCGTCTGGAGGCTTCATTATCGGGGTTGCAGGTGATCCACAGGCCGTCCATATCGTGCGCCAAGGCCACTTCCTGCAGCAGCAGGCAGGCTTTGGCCGCGTAACGATGGCCCCGAAAACGGGCATCAATGTGGTAACCCAACTGACCACCGAACTGGCGCAAATAGCGGGTTTCACCAAGCCGCAAATCGATTTCACCGACAATACGGCCCGAGTCCACGGTATAGATGGAAAACAGATAGGCCGGCACACCATCCATCGCTGCTCTGCCCTGCAGGAAGCTTTTGTGGCGCAAGGCGATCTCGCCGTCAGTGAGATTAGAAAACTCGAAAAACGGAGGCTGAATCGCCAGGGTCATGGCTGAAATCCTCCAACAGACCCGGTCAGTTGTTGAAATTACCGTAGGACATCAGCCGCTGGTAACGCCGGCCCAACAGATCATTGAGCGGATTTTCCTGCAATTCCTGCAGGGTACGCACCAAAGCCTGCTTCAGGTGAGCACTCATCAGGTCAAGGTCACGATGCGCGCCGCCCAGTGGCTCTTTCAGGACCTCATCGACCAGCCCCAGTTCATGCAGACGCTCAGCGGTGATGCCCATGGCATCGGCCGCATCAGAAGCACGCTCGCTGGTCTTGAACAGAATGGAGGCACAGCCTTCCGGTGAGATCACCGAATAGGTTGAATACTGCAGCATCAGCAGACGGTCACCAACGCCAATGGCCAGGGCACCACCCGATCCGCCTTCGCCAATCACCGTGTTGATGATGGGCGTCTGCAGGCTGGACATCTTCTGCAGGTTGAACGCAATGGCCTCACTCTGACCACGTTCTTCGGCACCAATGCCCGGGTAGGCACCTGCGGTATCGATAAAGGTCAGAACCGGCATCTTGAAGCGTTCGGCAAATTCCATCAATCGCAAGGCCTTGCGATAGCCCTCGGGCATGGGAGAGCCGAAGTTGCGCTTCACCTTCTCCTGTACGGAGCGACCTTTCTGCTGGCCGATCACCATGACGGGCTGGCCGTCCAGGCGCGCTGTGCCGCCGATGATGGCGCCGTCATCGCCATAATGGCGATCACCATGCATTTCATCGAATTCGGTGAAGATGCGGGAAAAATATTCCAGCGAATTGGGTCGCTGGGGATGACGAGCCAGTTGCGACACCTGCCAGGCGGTCAGATTGCTGAAGATGCTTTCTGTCAGCTTGACGGTCTGATTGCGCAGTTTGTCGACCTGTTCGGTAATGTTCAGTTCGTGGTCGTTACCCACCAGCCGGAGCTCTTCAATTTTGTCTTCCAGCTCGGCAATCGGCTGTTCGAAATCCAGATAATTGGGATTCATGAATCCTCTTCCCGTAGTCACAGAACCATCAGTATCGCGAGAGCCTAGCGGGTCACCGCCTCAGGCACAAGGCGCGCCAATCACAATGACCTTTGAATTAAGGTAAACAATATCCCCGTCCGGGTCAAAAGCGCAGTGACACCGCCTCGGGTCCGAAGCGGTCGCGCAGGCGATAAATGAATTCATCGGTCATCGGCGCTCGCCATTGTTCGCCCAGTCGCAGCTCACCCTGCGCGGCTTCGTTACCATAGGCCACATGCATCGGCACACTGGCATTTGCCCTGCCCAGTTCACTCTGCGCTTGCAACAGCAGTTCCCGCAGGTGCCCGGCAAACTGCTCCGCGCCGTTCTGCCCTGCTTGCGGGGCAACTGGCCAGTGCACCACCAGCGCCTGCGCGAAGCGGGCCCGGGCACCGGATACATCCACCACATCAGTGGCCTTGATGCGGTTTTCTTCCCGGTACTTGTTCCAGGTGACTTCGGCCTTGATGAAAATCACCTGCCCCACCTCGATAAACGGCTGCCAGCTTGGGTCCTGCTCGCCAAACAGTCCGAACTCCAAGCGGGCCGTGCGGTCGTCCAGGGTGACAAACATCATGTCATTGCCCTGCTTGCTGCGCATGCGGCGGATGTCTATGACCAGTCCGGCCAGTACCTGCTCTCGATCACTGGCAGCCACTTCGTTCAGGCGGCAGGTCACGATACTGCTGAGCTCGGCCTCATATTCATCTATCGGGTGGCCGGTCAGATACAGGCCCAGAGTGTCTTTCTCGCCGGCCAGACGATACTTGATTGGCCAGTCATGCACTGTGCCGTATTGCACATAGGGATTGTCGTCAGCGGAGAGTTGCACATCGCCAAACAGATCGGAGATGCCGGCAGCGGCATTCTCGTGGTTTTGCTCGGCCGCCCGGATGGCATCCGGCAGAGCCTGCATCAGGAGCGCACGATTGGGACCCAACTGGTCCAAGGCGCCAGACTTGATCAAGGCTTCGATCACCCGCTTGCCCAGCTTTTTCATGTTGACGCGGGCACAGAAATCGAACAGATCGCTGAAAGGACCACCCGAACGGCGTGCTTCGACAATGGCTTCGACCGGCCCTTCACCGACCCCCTTGACCGCGCCGAGCCCGAACACGATGTGGTCCTGCTCGTTGACGGTAAACATGTACTCACCCTGATTCACATCGGGGGGCAGCACTGTCAGTCCGAGCTCCCGGCATTCCTCGAGGAAAATCACCACCTTGTCGGTGTTGTCGAGTTCCGACGACATGGTGGCCGCCATAAAGGCAGCCGGGTAATGTGCCTTGAGCCACAGGGTCTGATAGGACACCAGGGCATAGGCCGCCGAGTGGGATTTATTGAAGCCGTAGCCGGCGAACTTTTCCACCAGATCAAAAATACGGGTGGCCAGATCAGCATCGATGCCCTTGGCAGCCGCGCCATCGGCAAAGATGCGGCGCTGCTTCTCCATTTCTTCCGGCTTTTTCTTGCCCATGGCCCGGCGCAGCAAGTCGGCGCCCCCCAGAGTGTAGCCGGCCAGCGTCTGTGCGATCTGCATCACCTGCTCCTGGTAGACGATGATGCCGTAGGTGCTTTCCAGGATCGGCTTCAGGGACTCGTGCTGCCAGGTCGCATCCGGATAGGAGACGGTTTCACGGCCATGCTTGCGGTTGATGAAGTTCTCCACCATGCCGGAATCCAGCGGACCCGGTCGGAACAGGGCAACCAGGGCAATCATCTCTTCCAGATTGTCCGGTTGCATCTGCTTGATCAGCGCCTTCATGCCGCGACTCTCAAGCTGGAAGACCGCCGTGGTCTGCGCGGCCTTGAGCATCTTGAAAGCGGCGGCGTCGTTCTGGGGAATATGGGTAATGTCGATCGGTTCTTCACCAACGGTGCTGCGCTTTCCGTTGATGATGGCCAGCGCCCAGTCGATGATGGTCAGCGTGCGCAGGCCGAGGAAGTCGAACTTGACCAGGCCGGCCGCCTCGACATCATTCTTGTCATACTGGGTCATCAGGCCACTGCCGTCTTCTTCACACAGCAGGGGGGCAAAATCGGTGAGGCGGGTCGGCGCGATCACCACACCACCGGCATGCTTGCCGGTCTGGCGGGTGATGCCTTCCAGCTTTTCCGCCATCTCCCAGATTTCCTGGGCTTCTTCGTCCTCGCGGATGAAGGCTTTGAGTTCGGGCACCTCGTCCAGCGCCTTGGCCAGCGTCATGCCGGGCGTACCCGGTATCATCTTGGATATGCGGTCAGCCAGGCCGTAGCTCTTGCCCTGTACCCGAGCCACGTCGCGCACCACCGCCTTGGCGGCCAAGGTGCCAAAGGTGACGATCTGCGAGACTGCATCGCGGCCATAGCGGTCTGCCACGTAGTTGATGACCTGATCGCGTTTTTCCATGCAGAAGTCGACGTCGAAATCCGGCATGGATACCCGCTCGGGATTCAGGAAGCGCTCGAACAGCAGGTCATACTTGAGCGGATTCAAGTCGGTAATCTGCTGCGCATAGGCCACCAGCGACCCGGCACCCGAGCCACGACCCGGCCCAACCGGGATATCGTGATCCTTGGCCCACTGGATAAAGTCCATCACGATCAGGAAGTAGCCCGGAAAGCCCATCTGCAGAATGATATTCAGCTCAAAGCGCAGGCGCTCCAGGTACTGCTGACGGAGAACC
The DNA here is from genome assembly GCF_022565775.1 of Natronospirillum sp. Taxonomy (GTDB): domain Bacteria; phylum Pseudomonadota; class Gammaproteobacteria; order Pseudomonadales; family Natronospirillaceae; genus Natronospirillum. The sequence continues at coordinate 17,013 of NZ_JAIUMC010000049.1, read as the reverse complement.
GGAAAATCGGTTGCCGAAGGGTCATGATCGGTTTTCAGACGTTCTTCCAGGCCTTCATAGGAGACCTTGTGGAAATAGATGCCGAGGCGTACCTGCTGCTGATAGTCGGGCTCCTGCTCCCGCCCCGCCCACTTGTCCTGCATGGCGGCTTCCACATCGGCGCGGATCTTCTCGAGGCTGAATTCACCCTGAAAGAAGGCGTCCTGCTCCAGATCATCCGGGATGGGATATTCGGGCAGATAGTAGGTGCCGAGCTCCACTTCGACGGTACAGCGTCGGGCGATCTCCACCGTGTTCTCGATGGCTGAGGGCAGGTCGCTGAACAGGGCCGCCATCTCGTCTGCCGATTTGAGGTACTGCTGGTCCGAAAAGCGGTGCTCGCGACGCGGGTCGTCCAGCGCCGTGCTTTCATTGATACAGACACGGGCTTCATGGGCCTCGAAATCGTCCGCCTGCAGAAACATGACATCATTGGTGGCCACCACGGGCAGTTGAAAGCGCTCTGCCAGTGCCACGGCCGCGCCCACATGCTGTTCGTCACCCGGACGACCGGTGCGTTGCAGCTCCAGGTAATAGCGTCCGGGAAAATGCTGCTGCCACCAGGCCAGACGCTGTTCCGCCACACTGTCGTTGCCGCGCAGTATGGCCTGCCCGACGTCGCCATAATTGGCGCCAGACAGCACAATCAAGCCCTCATTGACCGACTCCAGCCACTCGCGACGCACGACCGCGCGATCATCAATCTGGTTTGACTGATAACCCCGGGAAATCAGGTCGATCAGGTTCTTGTAGCCCTGCTGATTCTGACACAGGAACGGCACCCGATACGGTCGCGCCGGTTCGTCCGGGTTCTCCAGCCAGAGGTCGGCCCCCAGCAAGGGTTTGACGCCCGCCGCCAGGGCGGCGTTGTAAAACTTGATCAGCCCGTAGAAGTTGCTCTGGTCGGTGACCGCCAGAGCCGGCATCTTCGCCTCCGCAGCCGCCTTCACCAGCGGCTTGATGCGGTTCAGACTGTCTACCAGCGAATATTCGGTATGCACGTGAAGGTGTACGAATGCCGTGCTCATGATCAGAGTTCCAGCCTGCCTTGTTCGGTGATCTGTGGTTCCGGGTTCAGGCCCAGGGCCTGCCTGACCGGTGCGAAACTGCGCCGGTGTTCGGGGCATGGCCCCTGTTCTGCCAGCGCCGCCATATGGGTGGCCGTGGGGTAGCCCTTGTTGCGATTCAGTTCATAGACCGGATATTGCACATGCAGAGCCTGCATGAAGCGGTCGCGCGCCACCTTGGCCAGCACCGAGGCGGCGGCAATGGCAGAGTGCCGGCCATCGCCCCTGACGATGGCTTCGGCTGGCAAGGCCAGCATGGCCGGTATCCGGTTGCCGTCCACCAGCACCTGCCCTGGTTGCTGTGTCAAAGCCTGCACCGCTCGCACCATGGCCAGGTGACTCGCCTGCAGGATATTGTACCGGTCTATCTCGGCTGCCGTACACCAGGCAATAGCCCAACTGATGGACTGCTGCTGTATGGGCTTGAAGAGCGTTTCACGACGCGCCTCGGTAAGCTTCTTGGAGTCATCGAGGCCCTGGATCGGGTGTGACGGGTCGAGGATGACCGCCGCTGCACAGACAGGCCCGCACAGAGGGCCTCGGCCGGCCTCGTCAGTGCCGGCTATGTCGCTGCCGGAATAGACTGAATCCAGCTCAAGCATCGGCAGCTTCTCTTTTCGCGATACGCTGTCGGTTACCGTCAACCAGACGCAATACTGCCTCAGCCGCCCGCTGATCCGCCTGTCTGGCCAGTGTCTGGTGCATCGCCTTGAAGGCCTCGATACAGACCTGACGACGTTGCGGGTCCAGCAGCATCTGGCGGGTTTCCTCGGCGGCTCGCTCCGGGGTCAGGTCATTCTGCATCAACTCGGGCACCAGTGCCTCGCGGGCCAATATATTGGGCAGCGAGAACCAGGGTGTCCTGACCAGCCAGCGTCCCAGCCAGTAGGTCAGTTGACTGAACCGATAGCCCACCACCATGGGTTTTTTCAACAGAGCGGCTTCCAGCGCAGCCGTGCCACTCGACAGCAAGCTGGCGTCACAGGCCGTCAGCGCTGCATGACTCTGGCCGTCGAGTATTCGCACCCAGAGATGATCTTCATCGGTCATCAAGGCCTCGATCTGCGCCCGCCGTGCGGCATTGGCTGCGGGTACCAGGACCAGCAGATCAGGCAACTGCGCGCGCAGCAATCGGGCCGCCGCCAGAAAGTCAGGCCACAGGTAGCGCACTTCACTGCCCCGACTGCCGGGCAGAATCGCCAGTACGGTCTGGTTCTCGGGGATCCCCATTGCCTGCCGCTGGGCCTGTGTATCCGGCGCCAACGGCAGGAGGTCTGCCAGCGTGTGGCCTACACAAACGTAGGGCACGTCGTGGCGGGCGTAGAAATCGCCTTCGAACGGAAACAGGGTCAGCATCAGGTCCACCGAGGCGCGAATACCCTTGACTCGGCCCTGCCGCCAGGCCCAGACGGACGGACTGACATAGTGGGCCGTGGTCTGGCCGGCACGGCGCAGCTTTCTGGCCAGGGGAAGGTTGAAATCCGGCGCATCAATGCCAATAAACACGTCAGGCTGCCAGGCCAGGCAGCGCTGATAAAGCTGGCGCCGCAGGCGCAGGAGGTCGGGGAGGCGGCGCAGCACCTCGAACAGGCCCATAACGGCCAGACGCTCCTGATCGGCCCAGAGCTCGAAGCCGGCGGCCTGCATGCGCGGCCCTCCGACGCCGGCAATCTCCGCTTCGGGATACTGCTGGCGCAGGGCCGCAATCAGCCCGGCTCCGAGCTGATCGCCTGAGGCTTCGCCAGCGACAATCATGATGCGCGGTGTCATGGTCAGCGGATTATGCCCCGTTGCGAAGCGCGCAGGCTGGCCACGAAGACCTGTACACTGGAATCGGGATCTTCATCCAACTGGTCCAGAGCCCGCTCCAGTGTCAGCCCCTGACGGTAGACCAGACGATAGGCTTCCTTGAGTGCTCGCAGCGACGTTGCAGAGTAGTTGTGGCGGCGCAGACCTTCAAAGTTCATCGCATAGGGTTTGGCCGGGTTGCCCTGAGCCATCACAAAGGCCGGGATATCCTTGAACAGCACCGTACCCGCGCCGGTCATGGCGTGCAGGCCAATCTGGCAATACTGGTGTACCAGGGTGCCGCCACCCAGAATGGCCCGGTCCGAGACCTGGACATGGCCGGCCAGTTGTGTGGTGTTGGCGAGAATGACGTCATCGCCCACCACACAGTCATGTGCCACATGGGTGTAGGCCATGAACAGGCCGCGTGAGCCGATGCGGGTTTCACCCTTGTCCTGCACGGTGCCACGCTGCAGGGTTACAAACTCGCGAATGATATTGTCGTCGCCGATGACCAGCGTCGTGGGCTCACCGGCGTATTTCTTGTCCTGACAGGCTTCGCCCACGGAGGCGAACTGGAACACCCGATTGCGGGCACCCATGGTCATGGGCCCCTGGAAGACCACATGGGGGCCTATCACACAGCCAGGCCCGACTTTCACATCCGGACCGATCACGCTGTAAGGCCCGACAGACACATCACTGGCCAGGCGGGCACCGGGATCAATAATGGCGGTCGGGTGAATCACGAGCTGACCTGTCTTTCGGCACACATGATGTCGGCGCTGCAGGCCAGTTGACCATCGACACTGGCCCGGCACTCCATCTTGTAGATGCCCCGTTTGCCGCCGACGATTTTCAGCTCGAGGTCCAGGCGGTCACCCGGCACCACCGAGCGCTTGAAGCGCACATTGTCGATACCCGCGAAGAGATAGAGAAAACCGTCTTCATAGCGGTTGCCGGAAGAGGCAAAACCGAGAATGGCACCCAGTTGCGCCAGTGCTTCCAGTATCATGACGCCGGGCATGATGGCGCGCCCGGGAAAGTGGCCATTGAAGAAGTCCTCGTTGCCGCTGACATTCTTGTATCCCCGAATCAGGGTTCCGTCTTCCATTTCGGTAACCCGATCCACCATCAAAAAGGGATATCGATGCGGGATCAGTGCCTTGATCTGTTCGTGATCCAGCGGCAATTTGACGTCCATAGGCTATTCCTTGTTCTGTTTGGCCCGGCTCCAGAGTTCACTGACCTTGTCGCTGAGCGCTGACAACTGCTTGAGTCGGGCAACCATTCGACGCCAGTCGGAGGCAGGCTGCACCGGAATACCCGAGGCATAGACCCCGGGCTCTTTGATCGACTTGTTGACCATGGACTGACCATGGAACTGCGTATTGTCCGCTATGCTGATATGCCCGCCAATGCCGGACTGCCCGCCGACCAGAACGCCCTTGCCCACCTTGGCCGATCCCGCCAGCCCCGACTGACCGGCCATGGCACTGCCGGCGCCCAATTCTGCATTGTGACCGATCTGTACCAGATTATCGATAATGACATCGTCACCAATGACCGTATCTTCCAGCGCGCCTCGATCAATCGTGGAATTGGCCCCGATCTCGACCCGGTCACCGATGACAACACGACCCAACTGCGCGATTTTGACCCAACCGTCGGGCACCGGCGCGAAACCGAAACCGTCAGCCCCCAGCACCACGCCAGAATGAATCAGGCAATCACTGCCGACGGAAGCTTGCGGGTAAAGCGTTACCCGGGGACGCAATATACTGCGAGGTCCGATGCGGGAGCCCCTGCCAACATAGCAGCCGGCACCCAGCTCCACCTCTTCTCCCAGCTCCACACCGGACTCGATAATCACCTGCGGCCCGATACGGCAAGTGTCTGGCACTCGTGCGGAGTGATCGATCAAGGCGGTGCCATGGATACCGGACGCCACCTGACGGGCGGACCAGAAGAGCTGGGAAATCCGCGCATAGGCCAGATAGGGGTCATCCACCAGAATGCAGTGACACTTGAGATCAGCGGACAGTTCCGGCCAGACCAGCAAGGCGCCGGCCTTGGACTCTTCCGCCTGCAGGCGCAACTTTTTGCGCGCCACAAAACTGAGATGCTGCGGACCCGCCTGTTCCAGATTGGCCAGACCCTCGACAACAAACTGAGGATCACCCTGCACTGTGCCGTTCACATGCAGGGCCAGCCTGTCCAATGTGAGGTGTCCTTCCGCTTGCTGTGTCATGGCCAAGCCCACTGCCCCGGATATTCTGCTTATTGTGCTGTATTCCGGCAGCGATTTCGACCGCTGCCGGCGCCTCAGTCTACCCCGACCAGATCGTTGAAGCGCTCCAGAGCTTCTTCGGTAATATCCATATCCGGACGGGCGTAGAGCACCTCGTCGGTGGAGATCAACAAATCAATCTCACGCTCGCTGATGATCTCCTCCAGGATCTCGGTCAGCGGTGCTTCATACTCTTCGACAAAGCTCTGACGACGCTCCTGCTGAGCACTCTGCAGTTGCTGCACCAGTTGCTGACGCTGTTGCAGCAGAAACTGGATTTCCTGCTGCAACTCGTTGATCTCTTCTTCCGACATCAGTGCCGACTCGGATTCTCCACGATCTCGCATTTCGTTGATTTGCTGCTCCAACTGGCGGACCTGCTGCTCCTGGCCACTGAACTGCTGCTGCAGTTCCGAACTGGCAGAGCGGGCTGCCTCACTGCCGAACAATACGCGCTCCTGATCGATCACAGCAATGCGAAGATCTGCCATGGCGACGGTGGCCAGCAGAGTGAGGGCAAGCAGCCCAACGGTTATTTGCTTGAAAATAGTCATCAGAAATTGCTCCAGAAGGTGAATCTGAATCTGTCGAGTTCATCGCCGTCCTGTTCCAGGATCGGGCGGGCGTAGATGAAGCGCAGGGGCAACATCGGAATCGGGCGCCAGACCAGATCAATACCATAGGACGCCCGGAAGTCATCGGGTTCAAGGCCATCTGCAGTGTTGAAGGCGGCGCCCACATCGGTAAAGACCGCAGTCCGGAAGACGGACTGATCACGCGCCAATGGCGTCGGGATAATCAGTTCGGCACCCGTGCTGAGCAGCGCGTCACCGCCCAGCGGACGGGGGCTGATGGTAGCACCCTCGGGATTGGTGCCAAACGGGCTGACAGTCCGATCACGGTAGCCACGCACCGTGCCCGGACCACCGGCATAGAAGTTCTTGTAGAAGGGCAACTGGCTGGTGTCACCATAACCGGCACCATAACCGGCCTGCCCCAGGAAGCGCAGGGCATAGTCACCCCCGTCGTTCAGTGGCTGCACATAGTCGCCACGATAGCTCAGGCGATAGTAGTTCAGATCACTGCCAGGGATGGTGACCGACAGGTTGAGTCGATGCCGCTGACCTTCTGTCGCATAGAAACTGCCGATCTGGTCACTGTAGTCCCAGCGCAGCTCCGTGGTCCAGTCGGCATAGTTGCGCCCATTTTCATCAACGAAATCGGTGACTTCAACCGGAGGGAAGTCACCCAGATAGAGATCATGCTGGGTGAAGCCGACACCGGCCGAGATCCGGCTGTTGTTGCCCACCGGGCGTCCGAGAATAAACTCGCCACCCCAGCGATCAAGGCCGTAAGTGGCGACGTTCCGGTTCAGCCAATTGGTGCGTTCATAGAATACACTCAGGTCTCGGCTGATACCGCTCTTGGTGAAATAGGGGTCTTCATGACTCAGATTGAAGATGGTGCTGTCCTGCCCGAACTGCCCCTTCAGCGACACATTCTTGCCTGTGCCAAGGAAATTGTCCTGACGGAATTCGAGAGAACTGAACATGCCGACTCCCGGCTGGAAGCCCAGCGACGCCTGCACGGTGCCGGTCTGATCTTCTTCTACCGTAAAGGTGATGTCCACCTGGTTTTCCGTCCCGGGCACCCGGTCCTGGGACACATTGACCTGGCGGAAGAAACCCAGTTGCTGCAGACGGCGACGTGACGTCGCGATATCGCTGCGCCGTGCCAGTTCACCCTCGAAGATGCGCATCTCGCGGCGCAGTACTTCATCCAGCGTTCCCTGGTTGCCTTCAAAATGGATGTGGCGCACAAACATTTGGTTACCCGGTCGCACCACAAACTCCAGATCGACAATACGCTCGGAATCATCAATGCTCGCCTGCGGCTCGGCTTCGGCAAACAGGTAGCCGTCGTCACCCAGAATATCGAGAATCTCATTTTGCGTATCGACCAGTTCGGAGCGGTTGAACCACTCGCCTTCAACCGGCCTTAATGCAGCCCGGATCTCGTCTTCAAAGCCGGCAAAGCTGCCGCTGACTGAAACTTCACCCCAGCGGTAGCGCTCGCCTTCGCTGATTTCCGTGAGCAGGTGGACACCGGATTTGTCCGGCTCCAGGGAGATCTGACTGTTGTCGATATTGAAGCGGACATAACCCCGGTTGAGGTAGTAGCTGTTGATGCGCTCCAGGTCACCGGCGTAGGTATCCCGGTCGTACTCGTAACGGCGGCTGAACAACTGCAGGGGATCGCTGGGTCGACGCGCGCGCAGACGGGTATCGCGCAGTATTTCGTCAGACTCGAACAGGTCATTGCCGCGCAACTCAATGGATCGAATCGCTGCAGCCGACCCTTCATCGATATCGATGATGATGGCGACCCGGTTCTGCGGCAAGGGATCTACAGACACATTAACGGAGGCATTGTAGCGCCCCTGAGCGGCATACTGTCCTTCCAGTTCACGCTGGATTTCAGCCAGCACGGCAGGCTGATAGGACAACCCCTCAACCACCTCGATATCTTCCAGTGCCGAGTCCAGCACTTCAGAGGGAATACGACTGTTGCCCGAGTAGGAGACCCGGTCTATGACTGCATACTCGGCCACTTCAAACAGAACCGCCCCGGCTGCGGTCTGATAGACCTGAACATCCTGAAACAGGCCGGTGGCATAGAGTGCCCGTATGGCCTCACCGGTATCAAAATCTTCTGTTGTGCGCCCGCCTTCCACGCCTGGGAGGGTGCCCAGAAATGCTGCTGTCGACACGCGGCGCAGGCCATCCACTTCAACAGTCCTGGCGGCATGGGTATCGGCGGACACCATGGCAGCCAACAACAGACTTAACAGGCACGTCCTGCCCAGCAGCATTAATCGCGACATGAAAGCACTAATTCCTTAAACCAGTCGTGCGGGAGATTTTCAGACAAACCGGCGAGCCTGCAAGGCCTTTACGCCATCATTGCCCACAGGCCCGGTGCGCATTGATGCGCCCTTAAAAGCGATTGAAGTCATTGGTAAACGCAATGACCATCACGCCGATCAACAAGACAATACCGATCTGTACTCCGATCATCTGCGCGCGATCGGACAAGGGCCGGCCGCGCACAAGTTCGACAAGATAATACAGGATGTGACCGCCGTCCAACACCGGGATGGGCAACAAATTCAGTATGCCCAGACTGATGCTGAGCAGGGCCAGAAAACTGAGAAACGCGACCAGCCCGAAGCCGGCCGAATCACCAGCCACCTGTGCAATGGATACCGGGCCGCTGAGGTTCTGTACTGAGGCTTGGCCGGTTATCATCTTGCCGAGAAAACCAAGCGTCATACCGATGGTATCGCCGGTCTCGCGCACGGCCGCCCCAACGGCTTCAACCGGGCCGTAACGCACGGTGCGGAAATACTGCCCCTGGTCAAGCGGCGTTGCATAGACGCCGACGCGGCCGATGGTGGCACCGCCGCTATCGGTATCTGCCTGCGGGGTCACGGTCAGTGATTGCTCACGACCATCACGCTCGAGCAGCAGTTCGGTCTCTTCCCCGGCCCTCTCCTGAATGATCGCCACCCAGTCGTTCCAGCTTTCAACCGACGTGCCGGCCACGGCGATTATGCGGTCGCCACTCTGCAGCCCAGCGCGGTCTGCCGGACCATCGCTGATGATATCGCCCAGCACCGCTGGCCGATCCGGTTGCCAGAAGGTCAGCCCGAGTGAACTGATCGGATCAGGATCCTGAACTCGTGACAACCAGCGCTCCACGGGGTGAGAGGTCTGATAGCGGACGCCCGAATCACCGAGCAACTCAAGCTCTATATCACCAGTGCTACCCAGACGGTTCAGCAGAGCCAGGTGCACTTCGCGCCAGTCTTCGACCGGGCGGCCATCAACCGCAACGATTTCAGCGGGCTCTGCCGGCCATTCCGACCAGGCGCTGTCTTCCGCGACGGGTGCCACCCAGGGTCGCGCCACCGAAGTGCCGAGCAGTGCGATCACCCAGAAGGCCAGGATTGCAAACAGGAAGTTGGCCGCCGGGCCGGCCGCGGCGATGGCAATGCGTTTGCTCGGGGATTGTCGATTATGGGCTCTGGGCAGGTCCTCTGCGGGCACATTGCCTTCACGCTCATCGAGCATCTTGACGTAGCCGCCAAGCGGTATGGGCGCTACCGCGAACTCGGTGCCGTCCCGATTGCGCCAGCCGAACAGGGGCTTGCCGAAGCCGATGCAAAACCGCAAGACTTTGACACCGGACCAGCGGGCCACCCAGTAGTGACCAGCTTCATGGACACCAATCAGAATTGTCAGCGTAAGCAGGAAGACCAGAATGGTCGTCAGCATGGTAGAACCTCATTGCAACGTATCAATCAATGTACGTGCTTCGGTCCGGGCCCGCTGATCCAGCGCCAGCAGTGCAGCCAGATCAGTGAGCTCACCGGACGGCACCCGGTCAAGCACAGCTTCATTGATACGCGGTATATCCAGAAAACCGATCTGCCCCGCAAGGAACGCTTCCACCGCGACTTCATTGGCCGCATTCAGCACTGCTGGTGCGGACGCCGACGCGGCAAAGGCTTCGGCGGCCAGGCGCAGGCAGGGAAAGCGCTGGAGGTCCGGTGCTTCGAACGTCAGGCCGCCCAGGCGGGTAAAGTCCAGCGGACTCACCCCGGCCGATATACGTTCTGGCCAGGCCAGTCCGTAGGCTATTGGTGTGCGCATGTCGGGCTCACCCAATTGCGCCAGCACTGAGCCATCGGCGTATCGGACCATAGAATGAATGACACTCTGCGGATGCACCACTACTTCGATGTCAGAGGGTTGTAAATCAAACAGCCAGCAGGCCTCGATCAACTCCAGACCCTTGTTCATCAAGGTGGCTGAGTCTACCGAGATTTTCTGCCCCATGGACCAGTTGGGGTGGGCGCAGGCCTGCTCCGGCGTCACTTTGGCCAGTTCCTCCTGGCTAAGCGTGCGGCAGGGGCCGCCTGAAGCGGTGAGCAGTATTGAAGTAACGCCCTGACGGTCTTTCGCGGTGGGCAGGCATTGGAAAATGGCATTGTGTTCACTGTCGATGGGCAGCAAAGTGGCGCCGGTGCGCTCCACAGTATCCATCAGCAGCCTGCCGCCCACCACCAGACTTTCCTTGTTGGCAAGCAGAATCCGCTTGCCGGCCTCTGCCGCTGCCAGCGTTGGCGGCAAGCCGGCAGCGCCGACGATGGCAGCCATGACAATGTCACATTCCGGCAGTGCCGCTATTCTGCGCAGGGCATCCGCACCACACAGGACTTCCGTTTGTGGACTGAGCAGAGACAGCGCAGCACTGAGCTGAGCGGCAGCCGGGGCATCCGGTACGACCGCATAAGCCGGACGATAACGGGCACATTGTTCGGTCAACAGGGTCAGATTGCGATGACCGCTCAGGGCGAGCACCTGGAAGCGGTCCGGGTGCTGGGCGATGACATCCAGCGTGCTGCAGCCAACACTGCCCGTAGCGCCCAGTATGGTTACTTGTTGCTGGCGTTGACCCATCAGCCCCCCTGGCTCAATTGCAACGCCGGCCAGAGCACCACAAAGGCGGCAAACACCGGGGCCGCGGCACACATGCTGTCGATACGATCCATAACGCCACCATGTCCGGGCAGCAGGCGACCACTATCTTTCAGGCCACGATGTCGTTTGACCATGCTTTCCACCAGGTCCCCCACCACAGAGATAGTGACCACACTGGCTGCAAACAACACCAGGGTGACGTAATCCAGCAAACGCCAGGTGGCGAGATCGGTGAACAGGGCCAGCAACAACAGTGCCAGCACTGCGGCGCCTGCCATGCCGCCGACGACACCTTCCCAGGTTTTGCCCGGACTGACCTGAGGGGCCAGCTTGCGGCGCCCGAAACGCCGGCCGCTGTAGTAGGCACCGACGTCGGCGCCCCACACCAGCAGCATCAGCAAGGTGATCAGCACCCGAGAATCATCGGCGCGCACAATCCAGTAGAAACCCACCCACATGGAAAGCAGAATCAGTGCACCCATGAGCAGGCGCACGGAGGGATTGGCCCACAGGCTGGTAAATTCGGGATAACCTTTCACCAGCAACCAGCCGACCAGCCACCACACCACAGCAGGACCCAGCAGCCACTGCACGGCAAGCTGATCGGTAGTCAGCAGCCAGTAGACAAGCCCGAGCAGAACAGCGATGACCCCCTGATACAGCAGCCGCTGCCAGATTTTGCCGCACCCGGAAAGGTCCGCCCACTCCCAGGCCCCGAAGACGGCAATCACTGCCATGGCCAATGCAAACCATGACAGGGGCAACAGGTAGATGGCGCCCAGCATCAGGGGAATCAGGACCAGCGCGGTTTTTACGCGATCATTCAATACCATGGTCAGTTCTGCCCCGCCACTTTTTCAAACGCCTCTCGGCCGCCGAAACGTCGCTGGCGACGGGCATAGTCAGAGAAGGCAGAATAGAGCGCTTCCGCATCGAAATCCGGCCACAGGACGGGTGAAAAATGAAGTTCGGCATAGGCGAGCTGCCACAACATGAAATTGCTCAGGCGTTGTTCACCCGCCGTGCGAATACAAAGGTCCGGCGCCGGCAGGTCACTGAGCGACATATACTCAGCCAGCATGTCTTCACTGATTTGACTGGGTTGAAGGCGCCCGGCGGAGACGTCTTCTGCCAGCCGCTGCGCTGCCTGGGTAATGTCCCAGCGCCCGCCATAGTTAGCCGCCACGACAATGATCATTCCGGTACAGTCGCGGGTCAGTTGTTCGGCCCGCTCGATGCTGTCCTGAATGGAGGGCTGAAAACCATTGCGATCACCAATAACCCGCAGGCGCAGATTGTTCTTGACCAGCTTGTGAATTTCCTTGGTCAGCGCCCAGGAGAACAGCTCCATCAGCCCGGAGACTTCTTCTTCCGGGCGGCGCCAGTTTTCGCTGCTGAATGCATACAGAGACAGCACCTCGACCCCGGCACGGGCGGCGTGCTCGACAGTCGTGCGCAATGATTTGACTCCGGCCTTGTGACCGGAGACACCCCCCAGCATGCGCCCACGCGCCCACCGGTTATTGCCATCCATGATGATAGCGAGGTGCTTGGGTACCTTGCCCAGGCGGGAAAAGTCTGGCATCGGTCCTACCTCGTCTCGGCCGGTGCCCGCGCACGCCCTGTGCCACGGACACTGCTGACCTCATGCTTCATACCTTGAGCAGGTCAGCTTCCTTGGATTCCAGATGTTCGTCAACCTCGGCGATAAAGCGATCCGTCAGTTTCTGGATCTGATCTTCGGCCTGGCGCGCTTCATCCTCGGTGATTTCCTTTTCTTTCAGCAAATCTTTTATATCATTGTTGGCATCGCGCCGTGCGTTGCGCACAGAGATGCGGCAGTTCTCGGCTTCATTGCGGGCCTGCTTCACAAACTCCTTGCGCGTTTCTTCGGTCAGCATGGGCATGGTAACGCGGATATTGTTACCCGCTGTGGACGGGTTGAGGCCCAGATCGGATTTCATGATGGCCTTTTCGACCACCGGCACCATGGACGGCTCCCAGGGGATAATGCTCAGCGTACGGGCGTCTTCCACACTGACATTGGCTACCTGCTTCAGCGGTGTTTCAGTGCCATAGTAATCCACCACAATGCTGTCGAGTATCGCGCCACTGGCACGACCAGTGCGAATTTTGCGGAACGCCTGCTCCAGCGCGCCGATGGCATTGCGCATCAATTTTTCAGCGTCCGTCTTAATGTCTTCAATCATCGTTACTGTCCTCAACAATCAATGTGCCTTCATTTTCACCGACAACCAGTCGCACCAGCGAACCATGCTGGTTCATATCGAACACTCGTACCGGCATTTTCTGATCACGCACCAGGCAGATGGCGGTCAGGTCCATCACGCCCAGACGCTTTTCCAGTACTTCACGATAAGTCAGTACATCATACTTGCGGGCTTCGGGGTCCTTCTTCGGATCGGCCGTGTAGACGCCATCCACATTGGTTGCCTTGAGCACAATATCCGCATCAATTTCGATGCCACGCAGGCAGGCTGCGGAATCCGTGGTAAAAAACGGATTCCCTGTACCGGCAGAAAAAATCACGACATCAGACTGATTGAGATACCGCACCGCAGTGCGCCGATCATAATGCTCCACTATCCCGCTCATGGGAATAGCACTCATCACCCGGGTGCGGATATTGGCACGCTCCAGAGCATCACGCATCGCCAACGCATTCATCACCGTGGCGAGCATACCCATATGGTCGCCGGTGACCCGATCCAGCCCGGCCTCGCTGAGCTCCTGGCCGCGGAACAGGTTCCCGCCGCCAATCACCAGGCCGACCTGAACACCGATACCGACCAACTGGCCGATTTCCAGAGCCATGCGGTCAAGCACTCGAGGGTCGATACCAAAACCTTTGCTGCCGGCGAGCGCCTCGCCACTGAGTTTGAGCAGGATGCGCTTGTAGCGCGAGGAGGAACTTTCTTTACCCGGCATAACCACCTCAAGGGGGAACAAATGGAAGGATGGTACAACAGGTCCGGGAGACTGTCAGCGGGCAATCTCCCTGCCCGGAATGCCGACCACCACAGAACTGCGGTGGTCGGGGTGTCCGCAAATCGCTTTAGCGGTTGAGACCCGCCTGAGCGGCCACTTCTGCAGCGAAGTCGACTTCTTCCTTCTCGATGCCTTCGCCCACTTCGAAACGTACGAAGCTGACGACTTCAGCACCTGCTTTCTTCGCCAGATCGCCGACTTTGATATCCGGGTCCTTGACGAAGGGCTGCTCGACCAGGCTGACCTCAGCGAGGAACTTCTTGATGCGACCCTGAACCATCTTCTCGATGATTTCAGCCGGCTTGCCGGATGCTTCCGACTGGGCGCGCACAACTTCTTTCTCACGCTCCAGCACTTCTGCCGGCACCGCCGCCGGGGAGACATACTGCGGATTGATGGCAGCGACGTGCATGGCGATATCACGTGCCAGTTCGGCGTTGCCACCCTGCAACTGCACCAGCACACCGATACGACCGCCATGGATGTAGCCATCCACAACAGCGCCTGCAGCGCCTTCTACCCATTCAGCGCGGCGCACAGAGATGTTTTCGCCGATCTTCTGAACCAGAGCCTCACGGGTGGCTTCCAGGTCTCCGGCCATCAGCGAGGCAACGTCAGTCTGAGCACCGGCAAACGCCTTGTCGGCAACCGTATCGACGAAACCGAGAAAGTTTTCATCGCGGGCCACGAAGTCTGTTTCGCAATTGACTTCGAGAATCATGCCGGTCTGAGCGTTATCCGCAACACGGATGACCGCCACACCTTCAGCGGCAGTACGACCTGCTTTCTTGGCGGCTTTCAGACCACTGCTCTTGCGCAGATTGTCGATCGCCACTTCAATTTCACCGCCGGCTTCAACCAGCGCCTTCTTGCATTCCATCATGCCCAGTCCGGTGCGTTCACGCAGTTCTTTCACCAGACTTGCTGTGATATTTGCCATGAGTGTTATACCTCAGGATATCGAATTTGTTTCAGTTGACTGGCAATCAGCCTTCTGTCTTGTCTTCTGCTACGGCAGGCTCGGCAGCCTCTTCTTCCACTTCAACGAACTCGTCCGGAGAACCGGCAGCGGAAGCGCGACCACGGGCTACGGCATCAGCAATGGCTGTGACATAGATTTCGATGGCACGGATGGCGTCATCATTGCCAGGCACCACAAAATCAACCCCGTCCGGATTGCTGTTGGTATCGACGATGCCGATAACCGGAATACCCAGCTTGTTGGCTTCAGTGATGGCAATTCGCTCGTGGTCGACGTCGATGACGAACAGCGCATCAGGCAGGCCGCCCATTTCCTTGATGCCGCCGATGGAGCGTTCCAGCTTCTCCATTTCACGCTGGCGCATCAGGTGCTCTTTCTTGGTCAGCTTGTCCAGCGTGCCGTCAGTTTGCTGCGCTTCCAGATCACGCAGGCGACGGATCGACTGACGAATGGTCTTGTAGTTGGTGAGCATGCCACCCAACCAGCGGTGAGAGACATAGGGCATGCCAATACGCTGTGCTTCACGCTTGATGATATCGGATGCCGCACGCTTGGTGCCGACGAACAGAATCTTGCGCTTTTGCGCACCCAGATTTTCAACATGCTGCAGCGCATCAGTGAACAGCGGCAGTGTTTTTTCCAGGTTGACGATATGAATCTTGTTGCGCGCACCGAAGATGTATTCTTTCATCTTCGGATTCCAGAAACGGGCCTGGTGGCCGAAGTGTACGCCTGCCTTCAGCAGGTCACGCATAGTGACTGACATGATATTCCTCATTTTCAGTTTGGGTTAGGCCTCCGGAGCAACCTGACGCGTCCAACCATGCCAGCGTTTGCTGAACACGGCACCCGGACCCGCTTTGACATTGCTCCGTGTGATTTTTTACCGCTTTGACAGGTTCTGGACCGAGGTCCACCCGTAAAAGCGGCGCGCGGTTTATATCACTTCCAGGCTTTGCAGGCAAGCTTTTCCGCGCGTTCAGGCGCCATGACAGCAGGCCCCGCTTTCAAGTAAACTACGTCACCTTGAGGCTGGCTTCAGCCCGCCGGCCTTTCCGCTGCAACCATAGACTCAGGACTCCGTACATGTCTGGCAATACCTTCGGCAAGCTGTTCACCGTGACTTCTTTCGGCGAGAGCCATGGCCCGGCGCTTGGCGCTGTGGTCGACGGCTGCCCTCCCGGCCTGGAGCTGACCGAAGCCGACCTGCAGACCGATCTCGATCGGCGCAAGCCGGGCCAGTCACGCTATACCACCCAGCGTCGCGAGGGCGATCAGGTGCGCATTCTGTCCGGCGTCTTC
The DNA here is from genome assembly GCF_022565775.1 of Natronospirillum sp. GTDB lineage: Bacteria > Pseudomonadota > Gammaproteobacteria > Pseudomonadales > Natronospirillaceae > Natronospirillum. The sequence continues at coordinate 990 of NZ_JAIUMC010000049.1, read as the reverse complement.
GAGGGCCGCACCACGGGCACGCCGATCGGTCTGCTGATCGAAAATGAAGACCAGCGCTCCAAGGATTATTCCAATATCAAGGATACCTACCGGCCGGCTCACGCCGACTATGCCTATGACCGCAAATACGGGTTTCGCGACTATCGCGGTGGCGGGCGGTCTTCGGCGCGCGAGACGGCGATGCGAGTGGCGGCCGGGGCCATTGCCAAGAAATACCTGCACAAACATCTGGGCATCACCATTCAGGGTTATCTGTCGCAACTGGGCCCTATTGAACTGGCGGCGGAAGATCTGTCCATTACCAACAGCAATCCCTTTTTCTGTGCCGAGCCGGCACGGGTCGAGGAGCTGGAAAGCTACATGCAGGCGCTGATCAAGGAAGGCAACTCCGTGGGCGCCAAGGTGTCGGTCATTGCCAGCAATGTACCCACCGGGCTGGGAGAGCCGATTTTCGATCGACTGGACGCGGAGCTCGCGCATGCCCTGATGAGCATCAATGCGGTCAAGGGTGTGGAGATTGGCGATGGTTTTGCCAGTGTGGCGCAAAAAGGCACTGAGCATCGCGATGAGATGACGCCCGAGGGTTTTCTGTCCAACCATGCCGGGGGCATTCTGGGCGGTATTTCAACCGGGCAGGACGTCATTGCCCACCTGGCGCTGAAGCCGACGTCGAGTCTGCGCCTGCCGGGGCGCAGTATCGATCGTCACGGCAATGCGGTGACCGTGGAGACCAAGGGCCGTCATGACCCCTGTGTGGGGATCCGGGCAACGCCGATTGCCGAGGCTATGATGGCGCTGGTACTGATGGATCACCTGCTGCGCCAGCGCGGCCAGACGGGGCAGTATGCGAAGCCTTTGGACTAGTGTTCCTTCCGGAGGGCTGTTCGGGGGATCCGGGCAACAGGCCGCAAACAGTGGTGCCTTGTTTCCGCCGCTCGCTCCTGCGCATCCATGCGCCCGCGACATTAGTGCATCCATGCACGTCAGCGC
>NZ_JAIUMC010000048.1 GCF_022565775.1 Natronospirillum sp. | reverse complement strand
TGTTACCGCCGTGAAAGGGCGGTGTCCTAGGCCACTAGACGAAGGGGACGCAACCTTCGCAAGCACTCCGCGAGGAGTGGCGGGTATATTACCAACCCGTTTTTCGAATGCAACCTTTTTATTATGAAAATCAATGCATTACCCGGGGTTGGCGGGCGTCTCCAGTCATCGGTCACTCTGTGTACAGATTTTCATAGACATGGTTGGTGGCAGAAACGAAGCCATCCACACTGCCACAGTCGAACCGCGTGCCCTTGAAACGATAGGCCATCACACAGCCGTCCTGGGCCTGCGTCAGCAGTGCATCGGTGAGCTGAATTTCCTCGTTCTTGCCCGGCTTGGTATTCCGAATGATGTCGAATATGTCCGGGGTCAGGATGTAGCGACCAATGATGGCCAGGTTGGATGGCGCCTTGTCCTTGCTCGGTTTCTCTATCATGTCGTCTACCCGGTAGAGCCCGTCTTTCATGGCTTCACCCTTGATCACACCATACTTGTGGATCTCGTCTTCAGGTACTTCCATGACGGCGACAATGCTGCAGCGGAACTGATTGAATATCTTGACCATCTGGGCCATGACATTGGGCTGCCCGGGGTCCGGCAGGCACAGATCGTCGGCCAATACCACGCCGAAGGGTTCGTTGCCGATCAGGGTTTCACCCGTGAGGATGGCATGACCCAAGCCTTTCATTTCGTTCTGGCGGGTAAACGAGAACTGTGCCTTGGACATGACCGAGCGGATACTCTCGAGATATTTCTCTTTGCCGGAGCCGGAAATCTGGTGTTCCAGTTCGTAAGAAATATCGAAATGGTCGGCTATGGCGCGTTTACCGCGGCCGGTGACAAAGCCGATACGAGTCAGGCCGGCTTCAATGGCTTCCTCGACGCCATATTGCACCAATGGCTTGTTGACCACCGGCATCATTTCTTTCGCCAGTGCTTTGGTGGCGGGAAGGAAGCGGGTGCCGTATCCGGCGACCGGGAACAGACATTTGTTGATCATGGTGTCTCCTTTCTTCAGAGCGATGAGCGGACCAAGTCCGGCTCAGCGTAAGGGTAAAATGTACCTGCAGAGCGCTGAAAAACGACATTGCCCACTTTTCAGGGCCTGCCCGGGCGTCTGTGTTGTAACCCGGGTGGCTGTCGTCTTCTTTTGCCCCTCTGGCTGCAAGCCGCATGCCTACTTGATGACTGCGACCGGTCCTGTGAATATTGTGTCTCTGGCTCGTCACCAACACAAGGCTAACACCCGATCATGACACATTAACGAACAGCAATGGGCATATCGGGTATGAGTTTAGCATGGCAAGGGACACCTCCCTATCGACATGGCCCGGGTGGGCAGTCGACTGATCTTCACTGTGTACAGGAATAGAGAGCACTATGACGGAAATTGATGCCAATACAGCGGCTCGGGTGCGCGCTCACTGTGCTGCCTTGTATCAAGACGCTGTGGCAGATCAGTGCACTCACCGCATTCTGACAATGATTCAAAATAGTGCACTGCACCAGAGTGGTGCAACTCTCCCGGCGCTGTCCGAGCAGGATGTACTGTTGATTACTTACGGCAACAGCATTGAAGAGCCTGGTACAGCGCCACTGCAGACGCTGGACCGGTTTCTGACTGAATGGCTTCCGGAGTTGTCGCACGTGCATATTCTGCCGTTTTTCCCTTACAGCTCGGATGACGGATTTTCCGTCATTGATTACCTGATGCTGGATCCGGCCCTGGGGTCCTGGGCTGATATTCGTCGCCTGGGCGAGTCGCGGGCTCTGATGTTCGATTTCGTGTTGAATCATATTTCACGGGAGAGCGTCTGGTTCGCGGATTTTGTGGCCAACCACCCGCCCGGGAAGGACTATTTCATTGAAATGCCGGAAGACACGGATGTGAGTCAGGTGGTGCGACCGCGCAGCCAGGCACTGCTGGCGCCCATCTACACCCGCCGCGGTGTGCGCCATGTATGGGCAACCTTTTCACCCGACCAGATTGATCTCAATTACGAAAACCCGGAAGTGCTGCTGGAGATGGTGCGCATCTTCATCATCTATCTGGAGCAGGAGGCCAGCCTGATCCGGCTGGATGCGGTGGCTTTTCTGTGGAAGGAACTGGGCACCCGATGCATCCATCTGCCGCAAACCCATGAGGTGGTGAAACTGCTTCGGGTGATTGCCGAGCAGTTGCGCCCGGGCAGCCTGATCATCACCGAGACCAATGTGCCGCATGCGGAGAACCTGTCTTATTTCGGCGACGGGGATGAGGCACACCTGGTTTACCAGTTCGCCTTGCCGCCACTGGTCCTGTACACCATGAACCGCGGCAATGCGGACCTGCTGACCAACTGGGCTCAATCACTGGCCCCGCCGCCACCGGGCTGCACCTTCCTGAATTTTACGGCCTCTCATGATGGCATCGGTCTGCGCGCCCTCGAGGGTATTCTGCCGACGCACGAAATCAGCAGCATCATCGAGTCCATGCAGCAGTTCGGGGGCTATGTCAGCATGCGGGCCAATCCGGATGGCACCGACTCACCCTATGAAATCAACATCACCTATTTCGATGCCATGATGGGTACCCGGCGCGGGCCGGACCAATGGCAAGTTGACCGGTTTATCTGTGCGCAGTCGATCATGCTGGTACTGCAGGGCTTGCCGGCTTTTTACATCCATTCGCTGCTGGGCACCCCGAATGACCAGCGGGGCGTCGAGGTAACTGGCCGGCTGCGCTCGATCAACCGGAAACGGTGGGCCCTGCCGGAACTGACAGCATTGTTGGAGAAGACGGGCACGCCGCAGAGCCAGGTCTATTTTGAAATGCGCCGGCGGATTGCTTTGCGCCAGTCGCTGCCTGCGCTGAGCCCTGATGCAGCACAGAAAATTTATGACCTGGATTCGCATCTGTTTATTGTGCAGCGCGGTGAAGGCGAGGGTATGGTGGTCTGTGTGTTCAATGTGGCACCGCAGGATGTGTCCTTGTCGCTGGTCAAGCTGTTTCACAGTGAGACACTTGGCGCCCTGGACCTGCTGAGCCGACAGCAGCACGGGCCGGGCAAGACGATCGACCTGATGCCTTACCAGTGCCTGTGGCTGGTGCCGGTGGAGGATGAAGGCACCTATTTGTGAGGGGTGTCTTCGCCAACCGGCAGCTCCAATGGCGGTGACGGTTCATCCGGCGCATTGATCAACTCGGTATAGGCCGTGCGGTGAATCAACCGTGCCTTGCCCCGAAACCGTTTGGGGATCTGGTCCCTGGCACGAGTCAGGCTGGGGTAGGGGCGCTCACCCAGTGGGTAGCGCTTGCCGTCGGTGAGGACAAACACCCGATATCCGGCTTCGCTGGCTTCTATAATATAATCACGCATAGTGGATTCTACGACCAGGCCCCTGCATCGGTTTCATGGCATGTTATGATCCGTCGCTGTTCGTTCACACGTAAGGTCGCATCCGACCTGCAAGCGAAAGGATCCTTCGTGCAACCCATCATCTCGGTACAACAGCTGGAAAAAACCTATGAAGGTGGATCTCAGGCCCTCAAGAAGGTCGATCTCGATATCGAACCCGGCGAGATATTTGCCCTGCTTGGTCCCAATGGCGCGGGCAAGACCACGCTGATCAGTATCATCTGTGGCCTGGTGACGCCTACCAGCGGGCGGGTGCTGGCCGATGGCCATGACATCATCTCCGATTTCCGTGCTGCTCGCTCCAAGATTGGCCTGGTGCCTCAGGAACTGGCCACCAATGCCTTCGAGCATGTCATCACCACGGTGCGCTTCAGTCGTGGCCTGTTCGGCAAGCCGCCCAATGAGGCGCACATCGAAAAAGTGCTGCGTGATCTGTCCCTTTGGGACAAGCGGCACACTCGCACCATGGAACTGTCTGGCGGCATGAAGCGGCGTCTGATGATTGCCAAGGCTCTGTCGCACGAGCCACGCATCCTGTTTCTGGACGAGCCGACGGCCGGCGTCGATGTCGAACTGCGCCGCGAGATGTGGGACATGGTGCGGCAACTGCGCGAGAAGGGCGTCACCATCATTTTGACCACCCACTATATCGAAGAAGCCGAGGAGATGGCCGACCGGATTGGCGTGATCAATCAGGGGCGCATTATTCTGGTGGACCGCAAGGATGCGCTGATGAAAAAACTGGGCCGCAAGGAGCTGCGCCTGTCGCTGCATGAGCCTTTGGCTGCCTTACCCGAGGCCCTCAACGGCACTGACCTTGAACTGGTGGATGAAGGCTACCAACTGATCTACCGGTTCGATGCCCAAAGTGATCACGACGACATCTCGAACCTGCTGCACCGGCTCAGCACGGCCGGCATCCAGTATCGGGACCTGCAGACCCGCGAGAGCTCTCTGGAGGATATCTTTGTCGATCTGGTGCATGGCGAGCAGGAGGGCAGCGCATGAACTATTACTCGATCCGTGCCATCTATATTTTCGAGATGTCGCGCACCTGGCGCACCCTGTTGCAGAGCATTGCCACACCGGTCATTTCTACCTGTCTGTATTTCGTCGTTTTCGGGTCAGCCATCGGTTCACAGATGATGGACATAGACGGGGTCAGCTATGGGGCCTTTATCGTGCCGGGCCTGATCATGCTGACACTGCTGATGCAGAGTGTGTCCAACGCCTCGTTCGGCATCTATTTTCCCAAGTTCAACGGCACCATCTATGAGGTGATGTCGGCACCGATTTCCTATATCGAGATCGTTATCGGGTATGTGGGTGCCGCGGCGACCAAGTCGGTCGTGCTGGGGCTGATTATCCTGGTGACCGCGCGGCTTTTTGTGGACTATCAGATTGACCATCCGGTCTGGATGTTCAGCTTTCTGGTACTGACGGCCATCACCTTCAGTTTTCTCGGGTTCATTATCGGTATCTGGGCGGATGGTTTCGAGAAACTGCAGATTGTGCCCATGATGGTGGTGACGCCACTGACCTTTCTGGGCGGTACCTTCTACTCCATCGACATGTTGCCGTCGTTCTGGCAGGGCGTGACCCTGCTGAACCCGATGGTGTACCTGGTGAGTGGCTTCCGCTGGGCTTTCTATGGCACGTCTGACGTACATATTGCCATCAGTCTGGGCATGACTCTGGGCTTTCTGGCCAGTTTTGTTGCCATTACCTGGTGGATTTTCAAAACCGGATACAAGTTGAAGAGCTAGTGTCTCTAGCTTCAACGCATTAAATGCTAGTAAACTGGTCCGCTCAGATTCAGGCAACCGGCCGCCTGGCCGGTGCCTTTCCAGACTAAAATCAATAATAGAGGGATGTGGGATGACCGCCTTTGGTACTGTTTTCATGCCGGAAATGATCGTCAGCGACTTCAATGGCGCGCAGTGGTCGAGCCCGGCGGTGGTGCCCTCGGATTCCCTGCAGCTGCACCCCGGGGCACACGTGTTTCATTACGCCAGCACCTGTTTCGAAGGGCTGAAAGCCTTTCGGCACCCGGATGGCAGCATCAACATTTTTCGCATGGATCGAAACATCAAGCGTATGAGCCAGAGCAGCCGGCTGTTGTCGCTGCCCGAGGTTGATCAGTCGCTGCTGGAAAAAATGATTCTGGATATCACCGAAAAGTTTGCCAGTGAAGTTCCAGAGCCTCCGGGCAGCATGTACATCCGACCGACTCATATCGGTACCGAGGCAGCGATCGGCAAGGCGGCAGCACCGTCCGCGACCTCTCTGCTCTATGTTCTGCTGTCGCCCGTAGGCGACTATTTCAGCGGTGATGCCGGTGCCCTGCGCCTGTTGCTGCGCGAAGAAGGCATGCGCTGTGCCCCGCACATGGGCGAAGTGAAGAGCGGTGGCAATTACGCCAGTGCCTTGCCCTCCATCCTTCAGGCTCGTGCCGAAGTGAAGGCAGACCAGGTGCTGTTCTGCCCCAATGGGGAAGTGCAGGAAACCGGTGCCGCCAACTTCATTCTGTTTGATGACAACGAAGTCATCACCAAGTCACTTGATTCGACCCTGCTGCATGGCGTCACGCGTGACTCCGTGCTGCAACTGGCTCGCGACATGGGCATGTCTGTACAGGAGCGGGACCTCACAGTGGCAGAGCTGCTGGAACGGGCTGCCAAGCCGGGCTGCGAAGCGGCACTGTCCGGCACCGCTGCTGTATTGGCGCCGGTAGGCACATTGATCTATCAGGGCAAGGAACACCGGGTTGGCAGTGGCGAGCCAGGAGCACTGACTACCCGTCTGCGCGGCATGATGAACGATATCCAGTGGGGCAAGGCAGAAGACCCGCATGGTTGGCTGACAAGAGTTGGCTGATCGGGTTGTTGCGGGAAAAAAGGCAGCAACGAATCGACGAAAGGCCGGGATCTCCCGGATAAGGAGTCTGTCGCCGATATGGCTGATGAGGAATTCGACCGTCGTCGCAGTGCAGCGCTTAAACTGCTGGCTGACTCGGGCATGCGCCCAGGCAATTACAATCCGCCGTTGATGAGACTGACGCAGCGCATGGGTATTGAGCTGCGGCCACCGCATTTCATGCCGTTTCATCAGGCGGTACTGGTGTTCGGCATCTACTTCAGCGTGGTCTGGGGGCTGCTGATGTGGCTGCTGTTCTGGTCCAGTGATGGTATGGAGCCGTCCACGGCGGCCAGTACCGCGCTGGCGGCAGGGTTTCTGTTCGGGGTGCTGATGGCCTGCTGGTACAAGTTTGACCGGCGACGGCACAAGTTGCCCAGTTGGGAATCGTTGTAGGCGCCGGCCTTGGCCGCGCTTGGTACCGTAGGAGAGCACCCCGTGCGCGATGGGGCCGGCAGGCCCCTGTAAAATCGGCCAACGGGGTGGCCTCCTACGGAGCACTCGCGCCAGATCCGACCTGCTCGATCAATGAGGCCTTCCCGCCAACCGCTCACTCTGCGCCCGCACCGCCTCAGTCATGAATTCCAGCAGCGACCGAATACGCGCCACATCCCGCAGGTCCGGGTGCAGCAGAAACCAGAGACCATAACTGAGCGAAGGGATAGGCCCGGTCAACTGCACCAGATCCTCGTCTCCATCGGCCAGATAGCAAGGCAAGATGGCCACCCCGATACCCGCCCGCACACTCGCCAGCATGCCAATCAGCGTATCCACGCGAAACTGACAGCGCTTGTCGTGACCCTGATCGGCCATCCACTGCAACAATGGCTGATCGAACAGTCTTGAGCCGGGCCCCACCCAGTCCACCTGATCCAGGTCGACGGACTCCGGTGCAAACAGACCTTTACGGCCATAAACGGCCATGCCCAGATCTACCAGTTTACGGCCTACCAGGTTGTCCGGTGGTGCGTTCGAGGGGCGTATGGCAACGTCTGCTTCGCGCTTGGTCAGATTGAACCGCTGGTTGGACACCGCCACATCCAGTGTGATGCCCGGGTAGGCCTGGCGAAAATCCCTGAACAGCGGGGCCAGCAGGCCGGTCATCATGCTGTCGGTGGTCGTCACCCAGACGGCCCCGGTGGGCTGCAGATCACGACCGACAACCCGGCGTTCGGCGCTGAGCACGAAGGCTTCCATCTGGCGTGCATGGTCGGCCAGTTCTTCGCCGGCCAGGGTGGGTGTGTAGCCAGTCCGCGATCGCTCGAAGAGCATGACGCCCAGTCGCTGCTCGATTTCTCCCAGCCGCCGGAATATGGTGGCGTGACTGACCTGAAGGTGTCGCGCCGCCCCGGAGAGCGAGCCGGCCTCTGCAATGGCCAGTATGGTCTCGAAATCATCCCAGTGTATGCGATGAGGGCCACCGCTCTTTTCAGACGATTTGGAATCTACCTGTCCGATTATGCAAACTCCGTTAACGTTTTTAGGGAATTATATTGCAATACTGATAAGGCTAGCATGAGTTCACCATTCAGGACAAAAGAGATTGAACCATGACACAGCCACATTGCTCAGAACTGAACCGCTTCAAAACCTATCAGGGCGCGTTCCGGTTGGGTGCCGGTCTGACAGGCCAGAGCCGGATTCCGGAGGCCTACCGTTGGTCGGATGATCGCATCAGAACGGACCGGGTGCAGAGCGTCGCAAGAGCGGCGCGCGCTGGGCTGGTGCGTCGACTGATTCGGCGGTTGCTCGCCGGCCTTGGCCGCGCTTGATATCGTAGGAGCGCACCCCGTGCGCGATGGGGCCGCAGGCCCCTGTAAAATCGGCCAACGGGGTGGCCTCCTACGGAACTCTTGCGCCAGATCTAACTTGCACGGTCAAAGGGGCCTTCCCGCCAGCCAATCCGCCTGCGGGCGAATGGTTTCGGTCATGAAGTCCAGCAGGCAGCGTATCCGGGCCACATCGCGGAGATCCGGGTGCATCAGCACCCAGAGCCCGACGGTCAGTTCAGGCACCGGGTCGGTCAATTGCACCAGGTCGTCCTTCTGGCTGGCCAGATAACAGGGCAGGGCAGCGACACCGATGCCGGCTCTTGCGCCGGCCAGGATGCCACTGACCGAATCAACCCGGTAATGGCACTGGTCTTCCAGATTCTGGTCGATCATCCAGTCGAACATGGGCAGGTCGGTCAGGTGGGCGCCAGGCCCAACCCAAGGCAATTGCCGGAGCGCTTCCATCGTTTCGAAAACGGGTTCGTCTCCCACCAGACTGCGCGCACCATAGACGGCCATGCCCAGGTCCACCACGCGACGACCCACCAGATTTTCCGGCGGGTTGTTGGTGGGCCGGATGGCCACATCCGCTTCCCGCTTGGTCAGATTGAACAGTTGATGGGATACGGCGATATCCAGCGTTATATCGGGATACTGCCGGCGGAACTCGGCCAGCAGAGGCGACATCAGGCCCGCCAGCAGAGAATCCGTGGTGGTGATCCAGACGGCCCCGGCGGGCTTGAGATCACGGCCGGCGACCCGCCGTGCGGCCGACATGACTTCTTCTTCGATACGCAGCGCCGCACTGGCCATCTCTTCGCCAGACTGGGTGGGCCGATAGCCTCGCCGGGATCGCTCGAACAGCTTCACACCCATCCGTTTTTCTATATCACCGATACGTCGAAACACAGTGGCGTGATTGACCTTTAGCTGTCTGGCCGCCCCGGAAAGTGATCCTGTCTCGGCAATGGCCAGAACAGTCTCGAAGTCATCCCAGTGAACCTTGCTTGGGGAACCCGGACTCCAGAGCTTGCTGCCCCGGGGTCTCTGGTATGTCGATTTGCTCTGTTCGATTTTGCAAACTCCGTTTTATCGAATTGGGGATTTTATGATCAGCGCTTTCAGCATAGCATGCGCTCAGTAAATCGACAGGCCCATTAACCAGACCAATAGGAGGACATTACTATGAGCCGCGATCTTCAGAGCAACACCTTCAGCGCCTACCGTCCTGCTTTCCTGTTGGGTGGCATGGTTCCGAGCAGCTCTTTCCGCACTTCTGCGCCTGACGTAGAGCAGTGGTCAGAAGACCGAATCGACACCCGCTGGGTTGAGAGCCGGGCCAGCCAGCACAAGGCTGCCATGGTACGCACCTTGTTCAAGCGCGTTTTTGCGCGCAGCTGATCAGTCAGCCAAACCGTTTACGTATCCCTCGTTGTTCCGCTGCCCGGTTTTCCGCGCAGCGGTTTTTTTTGTCTGACCACTTCAGTCATCCACGGGGCGGCAGCTCGCGCAGCCCCTGTTCCTGTTGTCGGATCAGCAGTTCGAAACTGTCATCCAGATCCAGCGGCATGGCAAAACCACCAGCAATCTCCAGCGAAACGAAGCCATGCAGGGCACTGCGCAGACAGCGAATGGCATGCAGTGCACGCTCACCTTCCAGCCCATAGCCGGACAGCACCGCCAGCAAGACCTCCAGGCTGGCACGTCCGGCCGCCTGCAAGTCGGCGTCATCATGTTCAGTGGATGCGAGCGTCATTCGGTACAGCGCCGGTTGCGTTTGCGCAAAGTGCCGATAGGCATGACAGAGGCTGTGCAGGGCGGCTGATTCGGAGCGCCCGATAACGGCGTTCTTCAGGTCGGACTCGAGCAGCCTCAGACCACGAAGCCGCAGTATGTATTTCAGGTCGTCGATACTGCGTACGTGATTGTAGAGGGACGGTGGCTTGATACCGAGTTTTTTGGCCAGCGCGACAAAAGTGAGCCCTTGCTCACCTTGTTCCTGAATGAGTTCCAGGCTGGCCTCGACCAGCCTGTCCTGATTGACCCCGGGCCGTTTTGGCATTGTCAGTCTCCCGCCTGAGAGGTGACGGGAGGTGAGCCTTCCCGACCCTGGTTACGCAGAAACGGCATCAGGGCGTGCAGCGTGTCTTCGGGCTTTTCCGCCTGAGGATAATGTCCGGCATCTTCGATCAGGGCGATCTCACCGTTCAGTTGCGCCGCAATCCACTCGGCCTCTTCCTCCGGGTCGGTATAGTCCGGGTCCAGCGTACCCATGATAATCAATGTCGGCTGGGAAACCTGGGCCAGCCTGGCTTCCACCTCGGCATCACTGCGGTCAATCATGCCTTTTACCGCATCGAAGCGATAGGGCTCCGACAGGTTGGCGCGCAGGCGGGCTCTGTAGTGGTCATGGTCTTCCGGCTTTTCATCAGTGAACAGGGTGTTGTGAAACCAGAGCCAAGAGCGGATCTTCCAAGGGCCATTGAACAGAACGGTCATGCCTACTCGTTGTATCAGACTGATCTCATGGTCGCGCACAAAGGGCCCGATCATGACTATGCTGTGCACGGCATCGGGGTTTTCCGTGGCGGCCCAAACGGCCACCCCGGCGCTGAAGGAATTGCCCACTACGACCGCCGGGCCACGATCCACGTGGTCAATCAGGGCCAGCAGATCCCGGCTTACCGACTCGGTACTGTAGCTATCCCAGGGCACGCTGGTCTCACCGTGGCCGCGCAGATCCATGGTGACGGCCGTGTAGCCAGCCGCGGCCAGTTCCGGAGCCATAAACCGGTAGCTTTGGCGCAGGTCGCCCAATCCGGGCAGCATGATCACCAATGGGCCCTCACCCTGAAGGTCATAAGCGAGGGTACCCTGGTCGGTTTTCAGGGTTTGAGTGTCCGGCATGGTAGTGGCCTCCAAATCAGGTTCCGGCAATGACTGGCAGGCGGTCAAAGACAGGCCTGCCAGTGCCAGAAGCGTCATAATGATGGTACTGGATGAAAACAGGTCAAGGTAGCGAATGGGTATTAGCATGCGGTCTAAATCTCATTGAACAAGATAAGCTAATTATAGTAGTTTATAAACTAATGACAATAGTTTATTGACGAATAATGTCTGCCTAGGCAAGCTGACACCTGCCTGAATACCCAGCAGAGGCTCTTGAACCGATATGCAGCAGATCGCGGATACCGCAGTTGGCCCCATAGAATACCGTCTTGAATCCGGTCAGCCTGAAGCTGCGGGCCAGTCATGCCCGGTGGTGCTGGTACTGAACGGCGGTCATGCCAGTCGAGACAGCCGGTTTGGACATGAAAAGCTGACCGCAGAAGGCTTTACGGTGCTGACTCCGTCGCGCCCCGGCTATGACGACACGCCGCCAACGGTCGGCAAAACTGCCCAGGCTGCGGCGGATGCGATGGTGGCGCTGCTGGATGAACTGGATATCGAAACGGTGGACGTCATCGGCATTTCTGCCGCTGGCCCTACCGCGCTGGCACTGGCTTCCCGGCGCCCCGACAGAGTGCGGCGTCTGGTGCTCGAATGTGCCATGACATGGCCCTGGGGGCCGGTTATCAAAAGGCGGGCGAGCCGGTTGTTCGGGCCGTCCCAGGGCTTCACCTGGGCCATGGTCAGAGGACTGCTGAAGGTGGCACCGCGGCTGACCATGAAAGCCATGCTGGCCGAAATGACCACGCTGGACGCCGGAGAGGTGCTTGATCGCATGTCGGCGGAAGAACGGGCCTATGTGCGCCAGGTGTTCATGACGTCCCGCTCCGGTCAGGGGTTTGTGCTTGATCTGGAGCATGAAATCTCCGACCTGTCCGAAATATCAGTGCCGGTGCTCGCCCTCTATTCACCGAATGACAAAACCGTCCCACCGGCTCACGCTGAGCGTGTTCGCGACGAGGTGCCCGGCGCCGAGCTGGTATCGGTGCCGTCCGATAGCCACTTTATCTGGATCGGGTCCTGTGCCGAGCAGGTGTGGCAGCGACGTCTGGCCTTTCTGCGCTCCGGCCAGACAGGACAATAGCGTTCAGAGGGGAAGCTCGGTGGTGTACTTGAGCTGCTCCATGGCAAACCCGCTGCTGACGTCGGACAGGCGAACCCGGCTGACCAGCCTCTTGTAGAAACGGTCATAAGCCGAGATATCCTCCACCACAACCCGCAACAGGTAGTCCACATCGCCGCTCATGCGATAGGCCTCCATGACTTCGGGCATGTCCACGACGGCCTCGGTAAAGTCCTGCAGCCAGACGTCATTGTGTTCATTGGTCTTGATGAACACGAAGACATCAATACCCAGATTCAGTGGTGCCCGGTTCAGCAGGGCCACGCGCCGGCGAATATACCCTTTCTCTTCCAGAGCCTGAATGCGACGCCAGCATGGGCTGGTGCTCAGGTTGACCCGCTCTGCCAGAGCGGCAACGGACAGGGTGGCGTCCTGCTGCAGCAGGCGCAGCAGCTCGCGATCAATAGTGTCGAGCAATGAAATACTCCCTAAATAATAAATTATAGAATTCCATGCCTTAAACTAGTGTTTATTACGCAAAATTTGAAACATTTTCTGCCGGCTATCGACGCATACTGTGTTGACTTGGATGGTTAACAGGAACCGGTACTCATGAAAGCTCAGCCTGCGGCGCAACAGACCGACTGGAACCAGATTCGACAGCACACCATCGATCTGCCCGGAGGTCGCCTCTACGCCGACTGGACTGCAAGCGGGCGCCTCTATCGGCCCATCGAAGAGCGGCTGATTGAGGAGTTCGGTCCCTGGATGGCCAATACACACACTGAGGACAGCCTCAGTGGTCAGTTCATGACCGGGGTACTGCAGGAAGCCGAAACGATGCTGCGCCAGCACGTCAATGCCGGTGAGCGGGACGTGTTGCTGTTTGCGGGCAATGGCATGACCGGGGCGCTGGCCAAGCTGATTCGGATGCTGGGGCTCTGGGTACACGAGCAGCATCGGGCGGCCGTGCTGGCACAGATACCGAATCGGCCTCTGGTCTATATCACCCACATGGAGCACCACTCCAACCACACTCCATGGTTGGAGACGCTGGCCGAGGTGAAGGTCATACCAGCAACAGAAACGGGCGAGGTGGATCTGGCATGGCTGGCCGAAGACCTGCAGGATCAGACAGGTCGGCCCCTGTTGCTGGCCTCTGTCACCGCCGCCAGCAATGTGACTGGTGTTGCAGCGCCGTATCGCGCCATTGCAAGCCTGCTGCATCAGTATCAGGGCTACTGTCTGGTCGACTTTGCCTGTGCCGCCCCCTATGTCGATATCGATATGCATCCGGCAGACGAAGAACCGCTGGATGCGGTGTTCTTCTCGCCGCACAAGTTTCTGGGCGGGCCGGGCAGCTCCGGGGTGCTGGTGTTCAATCGGGGCCTGTATCACAACCGGGTACCGGATCAGCCGGGCGGCGGTACTGTGCTCTGGACCAACCCCTGGGGTGAGCATCGCTACTTCGATGATATTGCTGAGCGCGAGTCGGGCGGCACGCCAGGAGTGCTGCAGGCCATAAAGGCAGCGCTGGCGGCACAACTGAAAAAAGAAATGGGAACAGCAGACATGGCGCATCGGGAGCAGCTGCTGAATCAGGTCTTTTTCGAGCGTCTGGATGAGTGCCCGGGAGTGCAGGTGCTCGCGAGCCATCAACGACAGCGCCTGAGTGTTTTCTCGCTGCTGTTCAATCAGGTTCACTACAGCGAGGCGGTGCAGCAACTCAGCCGGGAGTGGGGCATCGAAGCCCGGGGCGGGTGCGGCTGTGCCGGCACCTATGGACACTATCTGCTCGATATCGACCGCGCCACAAGTCAGCGCATCACCTCCCAACTGGATCAAGGGGACCTGTCGGTCAAGCCCGGCTGGGTGCGGTTGAGCTTCCATCCCATGATGACAGTGAAGGACGTGGAGCGTATTGCCGACGCGGTCAGAGCTGTGTCTATGCCGTCAGGCCCGACTCACCGGAAGGGCAAGCCGGGCGCTTCGTCACGGGATCAGAAGCGATACTCGCTGACCACAGCCGTTTCGCCCTCGCTGGTAAACGCGACGGCATCAAAGTCCTGATAACGGCCCACTTCCATGCCTGGAGAACTCAGGGGCATGCCGGCTACCTGGCCAGCCAGGCGCGCATGTCGCGAATTTCACGCTCCTGCTCCCGGATCACGGCCTCTGCCAGGGTGCGCAGTTCGGTGTCTTCGCTGTAGCGCAACAGTATGTAGGCCATGTCGATGGCGGCTTCATGGTGCGGGATCATGCCCAGTACGAAGTCGCGATTGATGTCACCCGTCGGCATGACCATCATGTCGCGCATCATGCGGGTATTGGCGCGCTCATAGCCGGACCGGATGTCTGCCGCATGGTCGCCGGGTCGCGGCTCACCATAGGCGTCCAGCCAGGCTTCCATCTCTGCGATCTCGGTTTTCTGGGCCTGAATGATGTCCTCCGCCAGAGCCAGCAGCTCCGGGTCCGAGCCCTCGGACAGCAGTGTTTCTGCCATATCGATGGCGCCCTGATGGTGGGGAATCATGCCGCGGACAAAGTCGTAGTCGGCATCTCCGGTCAGCTCGAAGCCGTGCATGTCTTCCATCATCCGTTGATGGTCGTGCATGAAGGGATGGCCTTCACCCATCTGGTGAGCCTCGCCGTGCATGCCCTCATGGTGGCCCTGAGAGCCACTCATTCTGTCGTGCATCATCATGTGCCCGCCGTCCTGCATCATCATGCCAGGCCCGCTATGGTCGCCATGGTGGTCGTCGTGATGAGGATGTGAGCAGCCCGCAAGTGCTGCAGTTGATACGGTCAGCAGCCCCAGAGCTGCAATAGTACGAATGTTCGTTTTCATGGTGTTAACCCTGTTCTGGCAGACAGCCGGCCTGGCCCAATACCAGTTGCCGCTGTCGGCATATCAAATTTTAATCAACCGTGTGTGCTGGTTCAGAACAGGTGTTTGGGGGGTGGGGTTGCAGGCTGACCCTGTGCAATGGGTGCGCCCACATGAGCGGACAGTGCAGTGCCTGCCCCTGGCGGGGAAAGCTCGGTGCTGACGGACGGTGCCAGGGAGATCAGCAGGCAGAGCTCAACGCAGGGGCTGTCGGCCCCAGGATGAGAAACTGCCGGAAGAGACGTGTGTCCATCGGCATGCGGATGACCGGCATGCACCGACTCTGAGTCGTTCAGGCCTGATCCGCTGGTGTCGATCTGAGCGGTGTGACCTGCCATGCCACCGGCATGAACAGAGGCCTGCACCGGCCCAATGACGCCCATGACCAGCACCAGCAGTGCAGCCATCAGGCGTCTTGTCGATTGGGCTCTGAACAGTTTCATGTTATCCGTCTGTTTTGTTGGCCGCCGGGTCAGCGGCGGGCATTGGGCCAACGGGCAAAGGCAAGAAAATACAGAAAAAGTATGTTCGCCACTGGCACAAACATCAGCAGGCTCCAGAAGCCGGAAAAACCGGCTTTCTTCGTGATGCGCCAGAATGGCAGCAGCATGATGATCATGAAAATCAGCATGCCAATACCGTGGCCCGCCCATTCAGTTTCCCAACTCATCATCTTGTCGTCTCCTTGATTTACGCGGTCTGTGCACGACGATACCGGCGCCGCAATAGAATGGAATTGCCGATTACTGACAGCGAACTGGCCGTCATGGCGATGACCCCGATCATGGGATGCAGCAGGCCAACAGCAGCAATCGGTATGGCCGCTACATTATAGACGCTGGCCCAGATCAGATTCTGCACTATTTTGCCGAAGGTGGCATGTGACAGCGCCATGGCCTCCACTACCCCGGTCAGTTCGCCGCGCACCAGGGTGACATCGGCCGCCTCGATGGCGATATCGGCACCGGCGCCGATGGCAATGCCCACATTGGCCTGCTTCAGCGCCGGAGCGTCATTGATGCCATCGCCCACCATGGCCACATGCTCGCCGAAGCGTTGCTGCAGTGCCTTGATGGCATCGACCTTGCCTTCCGGCAAGACGCCCGCCTGGACTTCGTCAATACCCACCTGGTCGGCAATGGCTCTTGCCGCGCGCTCGTTGTCGCCGGTCACCATGACTACGTGCAGGCCCTTTGCGTGCATCCCGCGTATGGCATCAACCGACTCATCCTTGAGGGTATCGGCAACAGCCAGCAGGCCGCGAGCCTGTCCGTCCACCGCGACCAGCACCACGGTGCGGCCCTGGCTCTCGAGCCGGTCCAGGTCAGCATCCAAAGCGTCGAGACCCTTGACTTGTTCCTCGGCCAGCAAGCGGCGATTGCCGATGAGTACAGATTGACCGCCCACCTGCCCGGCGACACCCCGCGCTGCGGTGGAGTGAAAATTGTCGACGGCGTCCGGTTCGATGCCGTCAGCTCGGGCGCCGGCCACTATGGCCTGGGCAATCGGGTGTTCAGACGCATTTTCCAGCGCTGCAGCCCAGCGCAGCAATTCGTTCCTCTGTACACCGGACGCTGGCACGACATCCGTTAATTTGGGTTCGCCGCGGGTAATGGTGCCGGTCTTGTCGAGCACCATAACCTTGATGTCCTTGAACGACTGAATGGCGGCGCCGGAGCGGATCAGAATGCCACGCTCAGCCCCCAGACCGGACCCAACCATCAGGGCAGTTGGCGTAGCAAGACCCAATGCACAGGGGCAGGCAATCACCAGCACCGCGATGGCCGCCAGCATACCCAGCAACGGTGTGGAGACCTCCGGATTGACCCAGGGCAGAAAGCCGGAGCCCCATTCCAGTATGGGTCGCAGCAGATCGGGGAAGGTCCACCAGACCAGCATGCTGCCGAGCGCAATCAGAATCACCACGGGTACAAAGCGCCCGGTCATGCGGTCGGCGAATTCCTGAATCGGTACCTGGGAGCCCTGGGCCTGCTCCACCATGCGAATAACCTGAGACAGAAAGGTGTCGTTACCGATGCGGGTGGCTTTCACCCGCAGGCGGCCTCCACTGTTGATGGTGGCGCCAATCACCGTGTCGCCCGGGCCTTTTTCCACTGGCACGGACTCACCCGTGGCCAGAGATTCATCGACATGACTGTGACCATCCACGACTTCACCGTCAGTCGGGATCTTCTCACCGGGGCGTACCACCATGATGTCACCGGGTTGCAGTTCCCGGATGTCCACTTCTTCTTCCTGTCCAGCTCGCTCGATACGGGCGGTGCGGGCGCCCATGTCCAGCAGTTTGCGGATGGCCTGGGACGCGCGGCCCTTGGCTTTTGCTTCCAGATAGCGTCCCAGCAGGTGGAACGTCATGATGGTCGCGGCCATCTCGATAAAGGAGGTCATGGGAAAGAAGAAGCCGACCAGCCCGATAAAGTAGGGCGGCAGGCTGCCCAGACTGATCAGCACATCCATGTTGAAGGTGCGATTCTTCAGTGATTTCCAACTGGCCCGGTGCGTCGCAGCGCCGCCGAGCAGAAAAACGACGGGGAAGGCCAGGATCGCCACAATACCCAGATACCCGGGCACCGGCGCAATGAACATGTGCGGGATCATCAGCAGCATGATCAGGGTGGCGGGGATGGCCGCAATCCAGAAGCGCCGCCAGGCCTGCTTCAGGTAGATTTCCTCTACCTCTGCTTCGGCCTCGTTGTCCTGTTCATCGCCACTGGCCACCCGAGCTACCTCATAGCCGGCATTTTCGACCGTTTGCCGCAGCTTGTCGGCATCCGGTCCGCCCTGCTGCAGCGTGACCGTTACTCTGTGGTTGCTGATGTTGGTGTGGATGCCGTCAATGCCCGACAGGCGGTCCAGACTGCTGCGCACGATACCGGCGCAATGATCCGACCCCATACCGGGTACCGTCAGCTTGACGGTCTTTGGTGCTTTGGTTTCCTTGATCGGTGCGTCTGACATGTTCAGACCCTCAGTTTGGGAAAGTGTACTGGACGCTGCTCTCGAACAGTCGCCCTTGGTGCTGATCTTTAGTCTGCTCCTTCCAGCCACTGGAAGGTCAAGCTTTTGTTTTCACGGTACTGGAATCCGGCATGGGCCTGGGGTTTTGCATGTCCACGAAGGGCTGAACCAACTGCGCCCGATAGTCTTTTGGATAGTCGTCGCGACCCCCGATACCCAGTTCGGCGCTGGTGCTGGGTGTTGCGCCCTTCTGATAATGAAAAGTGCCCATCAGCAGGTCATACAGGTTGGTAAACAGGCCATAGTTGTAGTTGCCATTTTTATCATTGGTATGATGGAAGCGGTGGGTCTCTGCGTGGGCGAACACGAATTTGAGCGGGCCCAGTCGGTAGTCTGCATTACTGTGCTGAGCCAGCAGCGACAGTGACACCAGAAACGGCAGAGTGATGGCAACCTCAAACGGGACGCCCAGCAGAAGCAGTGGCAGAACGCCAGTCAGTGTCTCAATCAGTTGGTGCAGCGGGTGCTTCATCAGGCCGTTGAAGCCATAAAGTCGTTTGACGCTGTGGTGGACGGCGTGCAAAGCCCACAGCGTATGGAATTTGTGGCTTGCATGGTGTGCTGCGGCGATGCCCATATCCAGAATCAGAACGGCGAACAGGACCTGAGCCCAGAAGGGCCATTCGGTTGGCCAGGTGAACACCGAGAGCACTGCCTGCGCCCAGAATGGCCACTCAGCGGGCCAGACACCGTCCGAAAGGCTCATCCAGGCAAACAGGGGCAGAGTCCAGAGCAGGGCACGATTGAGGGTCAGGTTGACAACAGCATGCAGCCAGTCTCGCCGAATATCTCCGTGCGGCCGGTTCCACTCGGGCTGGTATGGAATGCTGTGCTCGACCAGAAAAGTGAGGCCAATTGCGAGTGCCAGCACACCGAGCATCGGCAGAATACCGTGACCTGTGGCTGCCAGATGGATGATCCACGCACTCATGCCCAGAAACAGCACAGGCCAGGACCCATAGCGCAGAACAGCTTTTGTCATCATGTCTGAACTCCCGTTGAAGGTTGTGTCGAGGTTCAAAGCATGTCTGAATGTTCGAGACGTGAATTGAATAAACTGGCAGATTAGCCCTCATGAATGTCTTTCAGCTCTTTTTCTGGTCGCACAGATTGCTGATTGTCGGCCCGGCGATCGAAACCGAGCCACATCAGCATCATGCCAGCCAGTTTGCGCTGGGTCTTGGTGGGCCGGTCGTGTTCAGAAATCTCGACAGCGGACAGCGCATCGAGGGCGACTTCGCCTGGATTCAGCCCGATACACCACATGCCTTGTGCGCGTCAGCCGCTCCTTGCTGTCTCCTGTATACCGACGCAGAGAGCCGTGAATGTGCCAGTGCTTGTGCCTGGTTTGGTCATCAACCGTTTGTTCATGCCAAGTTGCCAGAGGCGCTGAGTGCCGCACGACAATTCATTGTGGGCAGTCAACTGGATGTGAATTCAGCGAGTGCGTTTGTAGAGGCGTTGCCCTGGTATCAGGGGGCACCAGACAGTCGTCCACTGGACATTCGCCTGCAGCGGGCACTGGCCTATCTTGATCAGAACCTAGAAGGCGATGTCAGTATTGGTGCTGTAGCTGCCGCCAGTGCCGCCTCTGAAAGCTGGCTAAGCCACGCTTTTACCGATGTCATCGGTATTCCTGTGCGCCGATTCGTGTTGTGGGCCCGATTGCGGGCTGCGATCATCATTGCACGAGAGGGCGGGACGCTGACCGATGCAGCAGCAACGGCAGGTTTTTCCGATGCGGCACACTTTACCCGGGTGTTTCGCGAGGCATTTGGCATCACACCGTCATTGCTGTTCGGTCGGCATGCGCCGGTCGTTATCCATGTGATGGAATGATCAGCCCCTCATTGGCAGTCGGCAGGTGTTATAAAGTAACATGGTGCAGTCACCGTTTCGGCGAAGGGAAAGTATGATGCGCCGCTTTCGAGCTCCAAATGCACGTTTCCGACACTTGCTTGTCCTATTGCTGAGCGGGATCCTGATCGGCGTATTCAGCTTGGTGCACAGTCAATGGGAACCGCTGCATCGCTGGAACCGGGCGTTTGGTGACACCGCTCTGATATTGCTGGCGCTCGCCATGGCATTGGGGCCGCTGGCGGCACTGTTTCCGCGCGCCCGGGGCGGGCTGGTCTGGCGCCGTCAGGTAGGTATCTGGGCCATGATGCTGGCGCTGGTGCATGTGGTCATCATCCTGCATGCCTGGGTGGAGTGGAACCTGATTCGTTTGTTCGGCTTCGAGTACAGCCCGATGTTTCGCCGCTACATCATGCACCAGCATGGTTTTGGCCTGGCCAATGCCGTGGGCATTCTGGCGCTGTTGTTCGGCCTGGTGCTGATGCTGACCTCCAACGACCGGTCAGTACGGTGGCTTACGCCGACAGTCTGGCATTACCTGCATCGAGGGGCGGTGACTTTCTGGTGGTTGGTCGTTGTTCACGTCGGCTATTTTCTCTTCATTCATTTTCTTGATGTCCGAAGACCCATGCTGGAGCCCAATCCTCTGCAATGGCCTTTTGTGATGCTGATCATCCTGGTGTCATCGCTGCGTGGCGCTGCTTTTATGTTGCAATGGGACCAGATTCGACGCTCGAACAATCGCCAGTGACAAAGCCATACAGGCTTTTCGTTGCAGCAGGTGGCAGGCCTTTGGACAATGCAAGACTGGCGTGAA
Source organism: Natronospirillum sp. (assembly GCF_022565775.1). GTDB lineage: Bacteria > Pseudomonadota > Gammaproteobacteria > Pseudomonadales > Natronospirillaceae > Natronospirillum. The sequence goes on along the minus strand of NZ_JAIUMC010000048.1, from coordinate 2,521 downwards.
CCAGATGGATTGATTCGATATGGCACCTGAACGGAAACCGCATTTTCTCGATTCGCCTGACCAGATTGATATGGGGCGTGCCGAAAAGTCGATCAGGACAGGCGGTACGGTCAGCTTGCTGATCGTATTGGGGGCCGGGTCTCTGGGCTACTGGCTGCTGCCCGGTGTGATCCGCTTTCCCGAGGCATTGGCAGAACGGCTGGCGTTCGCCGCCCAGGTCAGCAGCATCATACTGTTCTGTTTGCTGGTTGCCGTTGGCATGGTCTCGACTGGGCGACGTTTCTCAGCGGAGGACATTGGCGGTGCCGCGGCAGGGCCACCCAGCGAGCGACTCGCCATCAAGTCCGCGTTTCTGCAGAATACCTTGGAGCAGGCGGTGTTGGCAGTCGGGTTTTACCTGGCCTTTGCGGCTCTGGTTTCTGGCCCATGGTTGTCGGTACTGCCGGTCAGTGCGGCCTGTTTTGTGGTGGGTCGGGTGCTGTTCTATCGCGGCTATGTCAGAGGGGTCGAAGGTCGGGCATTCGGGATGACCTTGACCATGATGCCCGTGATATTGGGGTACCCTGCGGTGTTTGTGCTGATGATCTTGAACGCTTTGGGATAAGCAACGAGGGCACTGTATGTATAGTCCTGTCTCGGATGGCATTGAGAAAACCGCGCAGTCTGTGCGCTATACAGAAGCGATGCCACCAAATGATCTGGCCGAATGGGTACATTGTTTTTGGGAGCTCAAGACAGTCAGCGCACTGCAGGAAGACTTTCAGTTGCATGCCTTGCCGGATGCCTGTGTGAACATACTGTTGAATCAGCATGACACCGAGATAGCCGGCATCACGGCACTGAGAACGACTTATGAGGTGCTCAATCTGGGCAAGTGGTTTCATTATGTGGGTGTTCAACTGCTTCCGGGCGTATGGAAGGGAGATCCTGCCGAGATTTCAGACAGCTTCGTAGGCAATCCCTACCTGGGCCCATTACCGTTGATCAGCACGAACAAGGCGCTTTCAGGACTTGCATTTGCCGATATGCATTCAGGGCTGGCAGACCTGATTCGATGGCTGGTCGATAAAAAAATCGTGGTGGCCAATACCGTGACTGCAGCCATTCTGGCCAACCTTGATGATATCCGCAGTGTGGCTGATATGGCCGCTGCTTCTGGCCTGTCGCCACGCCAACTGCAGCGCGTGCTCAGCCGGACAACCGGTTTTGCACCGCACGACTTGCTGAAAATACTGCGTTTGCAACAGTCGATCCGCCAAGACTACCTGATGTCGTACACCGACCAGGCTCACTTCATCCACTCATTCAAGAGAATCACGGGCTATACCCCAGCCCGCTACTTCAGCAAGTTTCGTGTCTGATTTCTACAATACCAACCATGGTCGAAGGGTGAGAATACGCAGGCAATCAACGAAACAGCAGGAACTTTGACCATGACAACTGTAGCACCCTATATGACGTTCAGCGGAACTTGTGAAGAAGCATTTACCTACTACAAAAGCGTTTTCGGTGGTGAGATGCTGATGCTGCGCTTTGACCAGTTTGGAGATGAGCCAGGCAACCCGATGAGCGAGCAGGACAAGCAACTGATCGCCTTCGCCTCACTGGACCTGGGCGGGCCGGAGCAGCAGCTCAGAGGCGATGATGCGCCGTCATTCATGCCGCCGCTGACTCAGGGCAACAATGCAAAGGTGATGCTGGATGTCGATAGCCCGGCAGAAGTGGATCGCCTGTTCGCGGCCCTCAATGGAGGGCACACCATGATGGGCCCACAGGACACGGAATGGGCCGAGCGGTTCGCCATGTGCGCCGACCAGTTCGGCGTTCAGTGGGTACTCAACTTTGCCGGAAACAAGGGCTGAGGGGGAGAGCCCTGATGAGATGACACCATGGCCACAACCAATATCCCCAACTGCTTTATCTCGGTCGCACCCGACTGCCCTGTGCTTGTGGCGGAGACCCCGCCCTCGAGAGCACGGAGGTCAATACCGGAAATAGAGTTCGAAATGCTGTCATCTCACCCGTATTCATATACTTCTGACGATGTGCTGTATGCCGCCAATGGTCAGCGCCGTGGCCTCTCCAGAGAGGCCTTTTTCAGCAGAAAGCAGCCAGACTTCCGGCTGTCTCCACTGACCAAACGCTATGGCTGGGGGGTACACAGTGATGCAGAATGCAAGATCGCGTTAATTGCAGTTGAGTCCATCGAGTATCAAGTGCTGGCCAGTGACTTATCTTTAAGACAACTGAGAGCCAATCGCTCAAGTCGCAAAGCCAATACTCGGACGACATCCAAAGACTTCCTGCCATCCACAGTTAAACGCTGAAGTTTCAGAGAGTCCGCATTATGCGACACAGGCCTCTCACCGACTCTGCCTGGGCAGTTCAACGCGAAACTGAGCACCACCCAGTGGGCTCGTCCCGGCGCTGATGGTGCCCCTGTGCAGTGCGATGATCTGATGAGCGATCGACAGCCCCATGCCATGTCCGCCGGTATCCCGGTTGCGGGCTTCGTCCAGGC
>NZ_JAIUMC010000047.1 GCF_022565775.1 Natronospirillum sp. | reverse complement strand
AGACAGAAGACAGAAGACAGAAGACAGAAGACAGAAGACAGAAGACAGAACGAGCCTTGCCAGACATCAGAGGGCAGTCAAGCCATTACGGTCGACTGTGCACTGTCAACCGTCGACCAAATCCCACTGTTAACTGTCGACCGTCATCTGTCGACTAGATTTCACAGCCTACACAACAACGTCCGCCAGGTTCCCCTTCGACTCCAGCCAACTGCGACGATCACCGCTGCGCTTTTTCGCCAGCAGCATGTCCATGACCGAGTGGGTCTCGATATCGTCACCGCTGGTCAGTTGCACCAGGCGGCGGGTATCCGGGTTCATGGTGGTCTCGCGCAGTTGCAGCGGGTTCATCTCACCCAGCCCCTTGAAGCGGGTCACCTGAACCTTGCCCTTGCGTTTTTCCGCCCGGATGCGCTCGAGGATGCCCTCCCGTTCGGCATTGTCGAGGGCATAATAGGTGTCTTTGCCGATATCGACCCGATACAACGGGGGCATGGCAACATAGACGTGGCCATTGCGTACCAATTCCGGAAAGTGCCGCATAAACAGGGCGCACAGTAGCGCCGAAATATGCAATCCGTCGCTGTCGGCATCGGCCAGAATACAGATCTTGCCGTAGCGCAGGGCGGCGATGTCTGCCGTGTCCGGGTCCACGCCCAGGGCCACGGCAATATTGTGCACTTCTTCCGAAGCCAGCAATTCTCCGCTGTCCACTTCCCAGGTGTTCAGAATCTTGCCGCGCAGCGGCAGAATCGCTTGAAACGTTCGATCGCGGGCCTGTTTGGCGGAACCGCCTGCCGAATCACCCTCGACCAGAAACAGTTCACTGGCCATGGCATCGGCACCGGAACAATCCGCCAGCTTGCCGGGCAATGCCGGGCCCTGGGTGACCTTCTTGCGCGTCACCTTGCGCGCGGCCCGCAAACGACGGTTGGCGGTACTGATCACCAGTTCGGCCAACTGGTCCCCCAGCTCGGTATGCTGATTAAGCCATAGGCTGAACGCATCCTTGACCACGCCGGAGACAAAAGACGACATCTCGCGCGAAGACAAGCGCTCCTTGGTCTGACCTGAAAACTGCGGGTCCCGCATCTTGGCGGACAGGACATAGTGGCACTTGTCCCAGATGTCTTCCGGGGTCAGGCGCAGGCCGCGTGGCAGCAGGTTGCGGAACTCGCAGTACTCGCGCAGGGCTTCCAGCAGGCCGGTGCGGAAACCGTTGACGTGGGTACCGCCAAGCGCCGTCGGGATCAGATTGACATAGCTTTCCATCAACCCTTCGCCGCCTTCCGGCAGCCATTGTACCGCCCAGTCCACGGCTTCCGATTCGCCGGAGAAGGACCCGATAAAGGGCTCGGCCGGCAACGGATCGTAAACCCGCGTGGCCTCGTTCAGATAATCGCGCAGGCCGTCTTCGTAGTACCACTCTTCCTGCTCGCCCTGCTCTTCATCGAGCAGCGTCACGTTCAGGCCCGGGCACAAAACCGCCTTGGCGCGCAACACGTGACGCAGGCGGCTGAGTAGAATCCGCCCGCTGTCAAAAAAGCTGGCATCCGGCATGAAATGCACCCGGGTACCCGTGCGGCGCTGACCACAGGTATCGACCACTTCCAGCTCACTGGCCTTCTCGCTGTTCTCGTAGCGCATCTGGTGGACCTGACCGTTCTTCCAGATGGTCACATCCAGCCAGGACGACAGCGCATTCACCACAGAAACACCCACCCCGTGCAGGCCACCCGAATACTGATAGCTGTCACCGGAAAACTTACCGCCGGCATGCAGCCGGGTCATGATCAATTCAACGCCGGTAACGCCGTGCTCGGGATGCAGGTCCACGGGCATACCACGGCCATCATCGGCCACCGACAGCGAACCGTCCTTGTGCAGCACCACGGCCACTTTTTTGGCGTAGCCGGACAAGGCCTCGTCTACCGAGTTGTCGATGACTTCCTGTGCAAGGTGGTTGGGGCGGCTGGTCTCTGTATACATGCCGGGGCGTTTGCGCACCGGCTCAAGGCCGCTGAGTACTTCAATCGACTCAGAGGAATAGTCTGTTCTGGTCATAAGCGGTCTGTAATTCTGCGAAGAAAACGAAATCGATGCCGCACTCTAATAGCCGGTGCCGGCAAGATCAACGTCGATGTGCACGTCTACCCGCGATATGTCCGTATCGATATGGCCATCCGGCCACAGGTCCAGCCAGCGATAGCCGGGCGGCTTGTCATCCAGCTTGAAGTCGAACTGGTTGGGTGCGAACTGAATACAGGTCGACGGCGTGGCCAGATAATGGACGCCATCGATTACCTTATCGACATGCTGATGAATATGACCCCACAACACAGCGCGCACTTCCTCATGCTTGCTGATCAGGCGATGGAACGGCTCGGTGTTACGCAGGATATGATTGTCCAGCCAGGCCGACCCGGAGGGAATGGGGTGATGGTGCAGTGCCACCAGAATATGTCGGTTGCCGGCCGTCTCCAGCGCTTCGTCAAGGAACTCGAGTTCGGCGTCTTCCAGGAAACCATGCACATTGCGCGGCACCGAAGAGTCCAGCAAAACAATGCGCCAGTGCTCATTGTCCACTATCTTGCGATGGCATTGCTCGCCAAAGGGCAACGCCTGCATGCGGGCTGCTTCATCGTGATTGCCCGGAATCCAAACCATGTCCGGCGCCAGCTTGAAGGATTCGTCGTGAAACAGCTGATAGGCCTCTTCGGAGCCATCCTGAGCGATGTCTCCCGTGCCCAGAATCAGGTCTATGTGGGACCGCTCGGCACGAACCAGCTCAGAGACAGCCGCAAAGCTTTCTCGAGTGTCCATACCCTGCAGGCGCCGCGATGGGTCACCAAACAGGTGCGGATCGGTAATCTGTACTAAGCGCCATGGCGTTCCAGCCTGTTCCATTTCTTGCGGCCTCTTGTCTCCGCCCCGCTGACTCTGTCGGCCAGCTTCCATAGTATTTGACGTTCTTGTTATTCTGCAGACTACAGTAAATAAAGCCCTGAAGCCCTGTCTGACTGGTCCACTGCTCTATCAGACCGCTCTGAGTTTTGCAAAAAATGAAGGCAATGAACAGTCTTCAACCAGTCAGAGCTTGATAAAAGGGCCGAATTGGTCACAAATCGCGCAACAACAGTTACCGAGAGGCCATAAAACGGAGTTCAATCAGTGATTCCCGGCACATGGCGGCAGGTGCCATGACGGGCCAGCAGACGCAACCATTCGGCCAGCCAGCGGTTCAACTGGGCCTTTTCATCGGCCTGATACATTTGCGGATTGGGATAACTGTAGACACCCTGCAGGCTGCCCATGCGTTCCAGAGTCATGACCTCTGAGGTGTTGGCATCCAGATAGACCCGCACCCGAAAAACGACGCGCGCAAAGGGCTCCGGCATATGATGCTGCTGCAGCGTGATGTCGACTGTTGCCGTGTAGCGAAAGCGCTCGATCACACGCAACTCCATGTCGGCATCTATTTTCGGTTCAGCGCTGACATGGAAGCAGCGCTCGAGGTCTCGGTCAAAACCCGGCAGAAAGCGCCTGAGACGCAGGAAATTGCCCTCGCAGACGGCACCCTGTTCGCGCAATTCATGTACGTAGGCAGACTTCATGAACCCACTCCACTACTGTCGGTACGGTCGCCGGAAGAAGACCAGCGCGCACGCAATTCGTCATGGTGCAACGCCAGCCACTGCAAAGCAATTATAGATGCCGCATTGTTGATATGCCCCTCAGTCAGCCAGGTGAGAGCCTCGGTGACCGATAGTTTACGCACCAGAATATCCTCCCCCTCGACGTCCAGGCCATGCACGCCGCCGGCTTCACGGGCATCGACTTCTCCGGCGTATAGGGTGATTTTTTCGTTGCTGCCGCCGGGGCTGGGAAAATACTCGCAGATGAAATGCAGACGGTCGACCATCAGGCCGGCCTCTTCCTCCGCCTCTCTGCGGGCCACGGACGCAAGCGACTCATCAGGCTCAATCAGCCCTGCCACACACTCGATCAACCAGGGTGTCGGGCCTTTGTGTGCACCCACCCGATATTGCTCTATCAGGACGACCACATCCAGCTTGGGATCGTAGGGCAACACGACCACGGCATCCGGACGAACCATCAGCTCACGGGTAATTTCTACCTGACCACCCTTATAAGCCGCATGGCGCACGGTCAGCGAATGCATCTGATAAAAGCCCTGATAAACCAACTCGGATCTTTTTATATCCACATCGCCAAGGTCGAACTGTTGAGGACGCTTCACCTGCTACTTCCCATCGTGAGCCGCAAAGAGCACCGAGTCTAGCAACGGCTTTGCCTCATGACAAAGCTCACTGGGGATTGCACGCCGAGTGGGTTACCATTAAATGCCGGACTTTACGCAGTGCGAGTAGACCCGCAGAACCCTGTAATGCGTATCAGGCAGGTCGGCAAAAAATTTACAGAAGGAGACATCATGTACAGGAAGAACTGGATACTGGCAGGGATGATAGGCCTGTGCAGCCTGCCTCTCCAGGCCCAGAGCCTGGAGGAGCTGTATCGCGCTGCCTTGCGTAACGATACCACACTCAGCGCCAGCCTCTCCAACGCCCGTGCCACCGATACACGAATCACCGAAGGCCGCGCTGCCTTGCTGCCTCGCCTCTCCCTGGAAGGGGAAACGGGGGCAGAGTATCGACGCAGTGCCGATGGTTTTCCCGGCCTTGATGAAGACGGTCTGACTGAGTATTCCGCTGGGGCCGCGCTGGTGCTATCCCAGAATATTTTCAATCGTCAGGCCATTTCCGGCTATCAGGCGGTACAGTTGATGTCCCGCCAGAGTGAAGCCCAGGTCGAGGCGGCTCGGGCCAGCCTGCTGCAGCGCGTTGTCGATGCCTATCTCGATGTACTCAAGGCCCGCGAAGGGGTCACCCTGTCAGAGCGCGTCATAGAGACGGTGGAGCGCCAACTGGAGCAGACCCAGGAACGCTACGATGTCGGCCTGGTTGCCATCACCGATGTTCTCGAAGCCACTGCCACTCTGGATCAGTCGCGCGCCGACCTGCTCCAGGCCCAGAATGGACTTGCCCTGGCGCAACAGAATCTGTCGCGCATCACTGGCGTGGAGATAGAAGACCTGCCGCGCCTCGGTTCCGATTTCAACCCGTCTGAAGTCGCCATTGCCGAGCTCGAACAATGGCTGGCCCTATCACGGCAGAATCCGGAAGTTGTCGCCGGGCGCTTCGGCATTCGGGCCTCCGAGGAAGAGCGCACGGCCAACCGCTCGGACCTCTTCCCGGTGGTCAGTGCACAGGCACGCTATGGCTACAACGCGTCCTATATTGATGACCGGATGGGTGGAACCAATCCGCTGACGGGTGAACCCAACCCCATTGATGATTTTCAGGATGGCGGCAACTTCTCCATCTCGCTGACAGCCACCCTGTCCATCCCGGTTTATGATGGTGGCAGCCGCCGGGCTGGCCTGGATCGCTCCGGCTATCAGATCGAGGCACAGCAGGCACAGCTTGACGGGCAGATTCAGCAGACCGAACTCGCCGTACGACAGTTTCATCAACAGGTGCAGGCTGACCTGTCACGCATTCAGGCGCTGCAACAGGTCGTGTCCAGTCGCGAAAGTGCTGCTGAAGCCACAGAGCTGGGCTATGAGGTGGGATCGCGCAATGTGGTCGAGGTACTGAACGCTCAGCAGGCATTGCTCAATGCGCAGACAGATCTGTCCAATGCGCGGCATAACTTTCTGAGCAACTATTTCCAGCTCAAGGAAGCCGCCGGTGACCTGCGGGAACGCGATATTCAGTGGCTGAATGAACAGTTGACCCGTCGGTAACAGAGGCCCCGGGGCCTGTGCCCCGGCATCTTGCCTGCCGCTCAGCGCAGCAAAGACTGAAGGGCTTCTACCTGGCGCCGGGTCGCCCCCTGATTCGCCGCCACCACGGCCTGGCCGGCTTCGCCGGCCTGTTGCCGCGCCGCATCATCTCCCAGCCAGTCCAGCAGCACCTTGTAGAGGTCACGCGCCGATGTCTGCTTCAGTGCTCCGGCATCCCGCAGCAACGTGACCGCCTCACTGAAATTGAACACTGATGGCCCGGTAACGACCGGAATGCCCTGCATGGCCGGCTCCAGCGGATTGTGACTGCCACGATCCACCCAGCTGCCACCCACCAGTGCGACCCTGGCCAGTCCATAGAACAGCTTCAACTCACCCAGCGTATCCAGCAGCCAGACCGATTGCCCCGACTCCGGCACCTGATCCAGACTGCGCCGGGCGTAAGCCATATTAAGGCCTTTCAGTTTTTCTGCCATCGGCTCGAAGCGCTCCTGATGCCGCGGAGCGACGACCAGAATGAGCCGCGGATACACCATCAAAAGTGACCGATAGGCATTGAGTACCACATCTTCTTCACCGGGATGCAGGCTGCCCGCCACCATGATGGGTCGGTCGGATATCCGCTGGCGCAGTGCCGCCTGCGCCTGCAGGTCATCTTCGGTAAGCCGGATGTCATACTTGATCGAGCCGGTTACCGCAGTGCGGTCCGATCGGGCACCCAATGACTGCAGCCGTTCGCTGTCGCCTTCAGACTGTGCCAGCACGCGCGACAGGCCGGCGAAGGCAGGGCGGGAAAGCCACGGGAAGCGCTGATAGCCCCGCACTGACCGGGCCGACATCCGGGCATTGGCCAGAGCAATCGGCGTCTCGGTGCGATTCGCCAACCAGATCAGATTCGGCCAGACCTCTGTTTCCATCAGCACAATCAGCGCCGGTCGATAGTGCAGAAACAGAGAGCGGTACATGCTGACCAGATCAAAGGGCATGTACTGGTGCAGCACCGGCAACTCGCCCCAATCGCGCACCAGTGCAGAGCCGGTCGGCGTAGTGGTGGTGACCAGAAACTGCACATCCGGCATGGACTCGCGCCAGGTCTCGATCAGTGACCGAGCCGCCATGGACTCGCCCACCGATACGGCATGCACCCAGACCAGCGTCTGCGTACGCAATGGCGATACGGCAGGACGGCCGAGACGCTCCCGCCAGCGTCGCCGATAATCGGGATTGACCGCACTGCGGCGCCAGAGGCGCAGAAAGAGAACCGGCAGCAACAATGTATGCAGAAAACTGTAAACGAGTCTGAGCATGAGTACTTCTAGTGGTGAGCGGGCTGCACATTATGCCGGACCCAATGCGGTATACCAAGAGTCAGCCGCTCAGGTGCACCAGTGCCATGGTCAATGTATCGCGAAAGCCATCCGCCTCCCGGCGCACTGCGATATGCCGGCCCTCTTCCCGGAAGCCGTGACGCCGATAAAGCCGCTGGGCCTCCTCATTGTCGGCAAACACCTCAAGCTCCAGACGCTGAAAGCCCACCCGCCAGGCTTTCCGGATCGCCGCCTGCAACAAGGCATCGCCGCAACCCCTGCGGCGCCAGGCCCGCGCCACACCCATACCCAGTCGGCCCACATGCTGTTGTTCCGGGTTCACACGCGGATGCACATCGCACCAGCCAATCACTCGCCCGTCACTGCAGGCCACCCACACCGGCGACCCCAGTTTCAGCGTAGCACCGAGGTGGGCACAATACTGTTCAAGGTCAGGCGGCTTGCCGCTCATCAGATAACGGCCCTCAGCGATGATGGTAGCCATCACCTGATGAATGGCGCGCGCATCCTCGATGCGGGCCGGCCGGATATCCATATCAGCGCCCTCCGGCGCCATAAAAGGGCGGTTCGCCCGGCGGGCGCGTCTTGAATCGCTTGTGCAGCCAAAGATACTGCGTCGGATGCTCCCGGATGCGCGCTTCCAGCCACTCGTGGTAGGCCCGCAGGTCAGCCATGACGTCACCGGTGGCAATCTGGGGTGCCGGTTCGAGGCGGATTCGATAGCCTTTTGGTGTGCGATGAGTCAGCACCAGAAAAGCCAGGGAGCCCGACATGGTGACCAGTCGCGAGGTGGCTTCAACCGTGGCGGTCTCTATATCGAAAAAGGGCACGAACACCGACCTGTTGGGCCCCAGGTCCTGATCCGGCGCAAAGAAGATACCGCGCCCACGGCGCAAACGACGGACCATGCCGCGCATATCCTTGCGATCGACCAGGCCACCCAAAAAGCGCAGCCGACCGCGATGCTGAAACCAGTTGAGCAGCTTGTTGTTGTGCGGCCGATGCAGACTGTCGTAGTCGACCAGGGTGCCGATGTAGGCGCCACAGATATCGACACAGGAAAAATGGGCCCCTACGAACAGCGCACCCTGCCCGGAATCGAGCGCCGCGCGGGCCTCCGGCAGATTCTCCACCGTCCAGTCGATGCCCAGGCGCTCCGGGCGGCCGAACCAGGCGACACAGGTCTCGGGAAGCCCCTTGCCGGTTTCTGAGAAAATCGCTTTCACGCGCGCCGTACGTTCAATGGGAGACAGGTCGGGAAACACTCGAGCCACGTTGGTTTCGGCCACATGACGGCGACTCGGCACCAGGTAATACAGCAGGCGGCCCAGGCCGGCGCCGAATGCCATCTGCCAGCGCCAGGGCAGATGCGCCAGAGACCACATGAAGCCGACAACGCACCAGACGGGCCAGAAATCCGGCGCCAGCCAGCGGGCGCGGAACTTCAGCGGGTCGGGTTTTGCTTTATTCGCCATCGGTCATCCGGGGGTCTGCATTCTGATGGGCGCCGATTGTAGCGCGACCTCTGCCAACATTCATGCAGAAAGGATGGACTGCCAGCACCGGGTCACACTCTCTATGGTAGTGTTGAAGGCCTTGATGGCCTCTGCCCCGTGCAGCCGCCCGTCGCCCTGTTGCAGCGCCTGGCGATGTACCTCTCCGCGCCACTGCAGATAGGCCGTGCTCAGTTCCTGACGCACCTCGGCACTGATGATGCCCTCGGCTTCCAGACTCTCCAGCAGCCGCATGTTGTCAGACCACTGCGCCAGTTTCGGGTGCGCGCGGGCGTGCAGCAGTAACAGGTACTGCACAATAAACTCGATATCGACTATGCCCCCGGCATCCTGCTTGATGTGGAACTCTTCGGCCCGGTGGGCCACCGGTGTCGCCAGATTGGCGCGCATTTTTTCGCGCATCTCCAGTACCTTCTCGCGCAATGACTCCGGATCGCGCTCCAGGCCCAGTATATCGGCGCGCACGGCATTGATGCGCTCGGCCAGTTGCGGGCACCCGGCCACCGGCCTGGCGCGCACTAGAGCCTGATGTTCCCAGGTCCAGGCGTCCTCCCGCTGATAGGTCTCGAAGGCGGACAGAGAGGTCACCAGCAACCCGGAATTGCCGGAGGGACGCAGCCGCATATCGGCCTCATACAGGATGCCGGAGGGCGTCTGCGTGGTCAGCAGGTGAATGATGCGCTGCCCGAGGCGCATGAAAAACACCGTGTTGTCGACCGACTTGACCCCGCGTGTGGTGCCCTGAGGCGCACCGTCATGCACAAAGACCAGATCCAGATCAGACTCGTAGCTGAGCTCGATACCCCCCAACTTGCCATAGGCGAGCAATGAAAAGTCGGTATCACAGAGGCTGCCGTCCTCGCGCGTGGGCGTGCCGTATTTTTCGGTCATCTGCTCCCAGGCCAGCCAGAACACCTGTTGCAGCACTTCTTCGGCGGTATAGGTCAGATAGTCGCTGATTTTCATCAGCGGCAGATTGCCGGTCAGCTCACAGGCGGCGGCCCGCAGCACCCGGCTGTGCCGATAGTGGCGCAACTGTTCCATCTGCTGCTCCAGATCATCGTCCGGCAGGCGCAGCAGGCGCTGATGCAGATCATCACGCAGCGCCCGACGCTCCGGTAACCGGTAAAGTTGTTCGGAGTCGGTCAGTTCGTCGAGCAGGAACGGCTTGTCAGTCAGTTGTTCGGTGACCCAGGGGCTCAGAGCGCAGAGCTTGACCAGTTCGCGCACGGCTCGCGGGTTTTCTACCAGCATCACCAGATAGGCGCTGCGGCGCAGCACCGAACGCACTATCTGCAGCACTCGCTCTGTCGCCTGTACCGGTTGCTGCAGGCGGGCCAACTCCGCCAGCAAGAGCGGCATGAAGCGCGCCAGACGGGCCTGACCTGTCTCGGAGACATGATAACGCTCCAGATCCGTCTGCAGCTGTTCCACAGCGCCCCTGACCGCATCAGAATGTTGATCAAAGTCCTGCTGCCAGTCGGCGCCTGCCGGGTTCTGCCAGAAGGGCTCCCAGGGATGATCCGGAGACTCCTCCGGCTCTTCCGGTGCAATGAACGCCACAAAGTGCTGGTGCACGCTGTCGCGAATCTCGTCCAGCCAGGTCAGAAATTCTGCCCAGTCCGCGAACCCGGCAGTGAGCGCCAGGCTTTGTCGGGCCGAGTCGTCATCGGGCAAGGTCTGGGTCTGCCGGTCTTCCTGCGCCTGCAGCAGGTGCTCTACACGGCGCAGCGCATCATAGCCGCAGTGCAGGTCCTGACAGACACTTGCCGGCAGCAGCCTTTCCACCTGGATGGCTTCCAGTACCCGGTAGATGTTGGCGTCGGTCAGTGCCGGGCTCTGACCGCCCTGAATGAGTTGCAGGGCTTGCACAATAAATTCGATTTCCCGAATTCCGCCGGCGCCGAGCTTGATGTTGTGCTGACGTTGCAGGCGCCGGTTCTCGGCAGCAATCAACTGTTTCATTTCGCGCAATGAACTGAGCACCTGATAGTCGACATAGCGGCGGAACACAAACTCCTGCAGTGCCGGCATCAGTTCGCTGTCGGCGCTCTCAAGGCCGGTTATGGCTCTGGCCTTGATCATCGCATAGCGCTCCCAGTCCCGGCCCTGCTCCTGATAGTAGGTGATCGATGCCGGAAAGCTGAGCGCCAGCGGCCCGCTCTGCCCGTTGGGTCGCAAACGCATATCCACCCGAAAAACAAAGCCGTCGGCGGTGCGCTGATCCAGCAACTGAATGATCTTGCGCCCCACCCGAGTAAAAAACTCGCTGTGCGACAGCGCCCGCTCACCCCTGGTTTCACCCTCGCGCGGGAAGGCAAAAACAAGATCAACATCAGAGCTGAGATTGAGCTCCCGAGCGCCCAGTTTGCCCATGCCCAGCACTGTCATCCACTGGGGCCGGCCGGTGTGCGGGCAAGGAGCCGTTTCACCATAGCGCGCCATCATTTTGTTCATGGCAAAATCCACCGCCTCGGTGATGGCGATGTCGGCCACCCGGGTGATGTCTTCCAGGCGCTCTGGCAAAGGCGGCGTTTCCAATACCTCGTGCCAGATCAGGCGCACCTGCTCCCAGTTGCGCCAGCGGCGCAGGGCCCGCATGAAGTCTGCCTCGCTTTCCTCTTCACCGTCCGCACTCGATTCCGCCCGGAACTCGGCCAGTGTCTGAGCCGGGTCATGGTCCGACTGGCCAACCGCCACCGCTATCTGCGGCATCCATTGTGGATCTCCGGCCAGTACCTGAGCTGCAAAGCGGCTGGCTTGCACCAGTTTCTCCAGGTTGCCGGAGTGCTCATCTGCCGTTGCGACTGGCTCCGGTAAGGCCCGCCACTGTTCGAGCAGTGCCGCAAATATTTGCTGTTGCTTCATCAGACCGCCTGTAGTGCTGGACGGGGCAAAACCAATACATGATTTGCGCCCTGTTCTTCTGCCCATGCCATGGATACGTTAAGATCCCAACCTTATCAAGAAGCCCACAGACAGGACACCTCCAGACTTTGATGACTGCCAGCACAATGCCCACACTATCCCGCAGATTGCGCCAGAAACGCTTCTGGATCATCGCGCTGGGCAGCGTACTTCTGGTGCTTGGCGTACAGGTCTGGCGGCCCTTTCCGGTGACCTGGGACAGCGGCATGATACTGCACCATGTCACGGTGTTCTGTGCCCTGTATCTGGCCTCCCGCTGGCGCCTGGCAGCGCATCTGGCCTTCAGCCTGGCGCTGGGGGTCACCGTGGTGCCTCTGGTATTCACGGGCGCGCCGCTCGGGCAGTACAGCCTTGCCCTGGTCGGAGAGTTCGGCCTGCTGAACAGCGGCAGCCTGATGCTCGTTGCCCTGCTGGATTACCGCTGGCGCAACAGGCCACAGGCGCTGTTTCCCGTCTGGTTCTGGTGTGTCGCAGGGTTGTTCAGTGCCGTCGCCGTGGGCGGGCAATGGATCAGCATGGATCTATTTCCCTATTTTCATGGTGAGAATACCCCCTGGCTGGCCCGCTTTGCGGTCATCTGCATTGTGTTGCTGTGCCTAACCGGCCACTATTGGGCTGTTGCCGCGCTGGTGATGATGGCACTGGGTTATGAATGGCGTCTGCTCGACAGCCACAACGCCTTTGACTATACCGGCGACCTCTTCTGGTTGCTGGCCCTGCCTCTGGTGTTGGTGCATCGCTGGCGGCAATCGCGCGATGCCTCAAGTGAACAATCCTGACCTGAATCAATAACCGGCAAACCGGAAACCCTTACCCTGTGGCAGATTCCATGAAGCAACGCAGGGTATCGCACCATGAAAGGCCCCAACTCATCGGCAGTGACTGCTTGCAGTGAACATCGCATAGCATGGCCACAGGATCTGATCCGCCGCTACAACGTCAGTGGCCCGCGCTACACCTCCTACCCGACAGCGCTGTCTTTTCGCGACCTGTCGCCCGACGAGGCGGCACGCATCATGGGCCACAGTGACCCGACGGCACCACTGTCCCTGTATGTGCACATCCCTTTCTGCCGCCACCTTTGCTACTACTGCGCCTGCAACAAAGTCGTGACACGCGACCACAGTCGTGCCGATGCCTATCTGGATGCGCTGGAAGAGGAAATGCAGCTTGCCGCGACCTGGCATCGCCAGCGACCAGTCACCCAGTTGCACTGGGGCGGTGGTACACCCACCTTCCTGACCGATGCGCAGACCGATCGTCTGTGTGACCTGCTGGAGCAATACTTCGACCTTGATGCCGACCCGGAACGACGGGAGTTTTCCATTGAGGTCGACCCGCGGGTGACCTCGGTTGACCGTCTCGAGCAGCTCTACAAGCGGGGCTTCAACCGGTTGTCGCTGGGTGTGCAGGACTTCAATCTGGAAACCCAGGAAGCAGTGCACCGTATCCAGCCGTTCGGCATGGTGTCGGACCTGGTGGATGCGGCCCGCGAAATCGGTTATCGCAGCATCAATTTCGACCTGATCTACGGCCTGCCACTGCAGACCGTCAAACGCTTCCATGCCACGCTGGAGAAAGTCATTGCTCTGCGCCCGGACCGCATTGCCTGCTACAGCTATGCCCATCTGCCCTCGCGCTTCAGCCCGCAGCGCCGCCTGATCACCAGTGATCTGCCGGAAGCCGAAACCAAACTGTCGATTCTGCAGGACACCGTCAACACGCTGCAGGACGCAGGCTATTTCTACATTGGCATGGATCATTTTGCCTTACCGGAAGATGAACTGGCCAAGGCGTGGCACGACGGCTCCCTGCAGCGAAATTTCCAGGGCTATTCCACCCAGGCGGAAACCGAGTTGCTGGCCCTTGGGGTGTCGGCTATCAGCCAGTTGGGTAACGCCTATCTGCAGAACCACAAGGACCTGGGTGACTATCAGGCCTCAGTGGAAGCGGGAACCCCGGCCGTGCGGGGCTATCAGATGACCCGAGACGACGAGATCAGGCGCCATGTGATCATGCGCCTGGCCTGTCAGAATGCGGTTCAGCTCAGTGAAATGGAGCGCCTGTTCGGCATCAATGTTCGCCTTTATTTCGCCCGGGAGTGGCCGGTTCTTCTGGAGCTGGAAAGTGACGGCCTGCTGAAGCTCGAAACCGATCACATTCGTGTCACTGATATCGGCCGACTGCTTTTAAGGCCGATCTGCATGGTGTTCGATGCGCACCTGAGTGACACCCCCTCCAACCGTTTTTCACGGGTCATGTAGGAGGGGGGCTCTCATTCAATTCGAGCTGAACGCAGTCTCTCCAAACTGGCTGCTGCTTGTCGCCTTGTTGTGTTCCATGTACCGACGCAATTGCCCATAGCTGAGCGACAGCATGCACAGGCTGAACACGGTGACCAACATGCCTATCCACTCGAGAGCCAGGTCTGTTCCGGTAAAGGCCCACACCGGGAGATAGGGCAGCAGGAGCAACCCGGCAACGGGGATGACATAGACCATCATCGTCAATGTCCAGCGGTTGCCTTCTGCCAGATCAAAGGCCCATTTCAGGCCACCATGATCATGACCGAGTGCCACAGCTGGCAACAGCAATGACCAGGACGCCAGCACAACGCCGGCAGGTAACAGCAACACCAGCATCAACAGCTCTATGGCCACCTCCGGCAGGTTTGCCAGCGGCGGGATCATGGAAAACAAGATGAATGAGATGAAGATACCCACAATCAGCATCAGCACGAACAACAGAGCGATCACCAGAATCCAGCCGAAAAAGCGCAGAACCCGACCATTGAGCGCATAGGGGCGCAGCCCGCCGGCTTCATCCGGACCCAGCAGGAAAAGTCGATGACAGGCCACCGCCGCCGCGGTCAGAAACGGGATTTCGATCAGAAAAACAAGCCAGTACAGCGGCGTACCGAACAGCCGCTCTGCCTGTTGCTCTTCCGACAATAGATGCAGGTCTCCCAGCAGATACCAGCGGACCAGGCTGAACAAAAAAAGAACAGCACCGATCTTCAGCAGTAGAATCCAGTTGGAGAGCAGCAGATGAGCGCTGTCACGCATTATTTGAGGCAAAGCTAAATTCCAGGACGGTACGTCCTGAGCAGGATTGGATTGAGTCATGACACGACCTTGTGTTGATTAGATTCAGGCACCTGAGCGCCGTTCCTTTCTGCCTGGCTTCCTGCCACCGGCCGCATATTAACTCATTGTTCTTTGCTCAGGTAGTGCTCAACCATGTCCTGCAGCAGCTGGTCCATCTCGGCCCAATCCTCCCGCCTGATACTGTGCTGCAGATACTGGCAGCCCACGAAGTGCGCATAGGCAATGCGAGCCATGACTCTTGCCTGCTCGGTATTGCCTGTCTTTGCACTGATCAGGTCTGCCACATAGTTCATGCGCTGCTGATCCACCTGCGCCATAGCTTTGGCCACATGTGGGTTTTGACGCCCCCAGGCCCGCAGTTCGATCTCTGCCCGAAGATCAGCCTGCACGATATGCTCATTGAGCTGTTGACTACGCTGTTCTGGTGTCGATATCGACGCCAGAGACGCAATCACGTCTTCGGTGCTGCAGGCCTGCCAGTGCACCAGCAGTGCTTCGATGTAATCTTCACGGTCCCGAAAGTGATGGTAAAAAGAGCCCTTGGACACCTGCAGGTGCTGGCACAGCCGCTCGATCTTCAACACGTCCGGGCCCTGTTGGCCGAGGAGCTTCAGCCCCTCGGTCAGCCACTGTTCGCGCGATACCTTCATGCCGGGCTCTCGCAAGTCTGAGCCTCGATCACTGCCGGCTCGGGTGCTCCCAGAGCAACCATAAGACCAAGTGCGATAAACAGCCAGGCGCCGGACACTGGCAACAGGAAGGCCACCACCACACCGGCTGAGAACAGGCCCCAGCCAATGACTTTGGGCAGAGGTGCCCGCACCACCCGAAGCCAGCTTTGCATCAGATAGCCCAGCAACATCCAGAAGCAACCTGTTACCAGGAACCAGAGTATGGCACTGCGGTCGAAGTGCATATGCCCGCCTGGCTCAATGGTGTTCCAGCCGCCTTCGGCCACAATGGCCGCCAGTATCGGCCAGCCCATCACCACCCCAATACTGTTGTGCAGCACGCCAATGGCAACCAACAGCCAACCGCTGATCAGATAAAGTCGCATGTGTGTTTCCTCTCGTAGCTTTCATAAAGTATCTGGCACTTAACATACCATACCGTATGGTATGTTCAAAGCAATTTGTCATCACCCCTGACATGAGTGCATTCTGGAGCCTGAACCTTTACTGGCCCCAGCAAAACAGGTGATCCACTGCGGTCTCTGCCGCAAGACTGACTACTCAAGGAGATGATTGATGACTGCAACCGTTCCCGGCCCGGATGGCCGTCCCCGCTGCTTCTGGTGCGGCACCGTACCCGAGTTCTTTCCGTACCATGACAACGAATGGGGCTACCCGGTTGATGACGATGTGCGGCTGTTCGAGAAGATCTGTCTGGAGAGTTTTCAGTCCGGTCTGAGCTGGCGCACGATACTGGCCAAGCGGGACAACTTTCGCGCCGCCTTTGCCGGTTTTGAATTCAATCAGGTAGCTGACTTCGGTGAAACGGATATTGCGCGGCTGCTGACGGACCAGGGCATCGTCCGGCATCGGGGCAAGATCGAAGCAACCATCAACAATGCTCGCCGTGCCCGGGAAATGGTGCAGCAGGAGGGCTCACTGGCGGCGTACTTCTGGCGCTTCGAGCCGGACAGCAGGGAGCTGGCAGAACCCCAGACAGCGACCACGTCAAAAGAGTCCGTCGCTCTGTCGAAAGATCTGAAAAAACGAGGCTGGAAATTTGTCGGCCCAACTACCGTCTATGCCTTCATGCAGGCCATGGGGTTGATCAACGATCATGCCGAAGGCTGTGTTTACCGAGAGGTGGTCGAACAGGCCAGGCGGGCATTCAAACGCCCCGAGTAGACTGCAGTTGCCTTTACTCCCGCGCACTCTTGGGCCCTACTGATTCAGTCCGGCGCTACCTGATGCTGGCATACGCGGGCCAACAGCGTCGTCAGCTGCTGCCATTCATCTTCATTGAGGGGGGCTTTCAGGTCATCCACCCAGGCACTGGCATGGCTGATCACCAGACGTCGCGCCTCAGTGCCCTGCTCTGTCAGTGTAATCAGCCACTGGCGTCCGTCCTGAGCACTGCGTTCACGATGAATGTAGCCTTGCGCGACCAGCGCGGTGAGCGCGCGGGTCACATTGGATCGGTCAACCCGCAAGCGATGCGCCAGAGTGTCCTGATTGATGGTTTCACCCGGCTGCAGGGCCAGCAGATAGACCTGCTGCCCGGGGCCGATGGACAGTGGCGCCAGCACCTTGCTGAACCGGGTCTGAGCCAGGCGATTGAGCAACCAGATGTGGTAGCCAAATTTGTTCTTGGTGGCTTCTTCTTCCATCGTACTTCCGAGCCTGATTCAATGATTGCCGATTGTAGCAAAGGGCGACACATGCAGTCTGCGATCAGACAAACTGCGCTTTATGCTGCTCGATAAAAGCCTCCAGCGAGGTTGGCTCGGTGTTCATCACTTCCTTGTAGGTCTTGCTCACCTCGGGTGGGCCCTGCAGCACCGGCAGAAAGTGCAGTATCAGCATGACCAGCACTTTGCCTTTCGGCTCCCCTTCCTGTCGTTTGATCCGGTAGTAGCGCAGTGGATTGACACTGCGGTAGGTAATGTCGGTGCCGGCAATACGGTTGATCCGCTCCACCACCTGACTGAACGAGAGATTCTCTGCGCCAGACACGGTGTACGCCTGATTTCGAAAGCGTGGAAAATCACTGATCATCTCGGCGGCCAGAGCACCAATGTCCTGAACCGTCACCCAATTGAACTCAGCCTTGCCCGACGGCAGCGTAATGGATCGTTTTGAATGAATTTCCGGCAGCAGCGTCGTCGTCAGGTTCTCCATGAAATAGGCTGGTCGCAGGAAGATATGGTCCAGCCCATGCTCCAGGATCAGTTTTTCTATCTTCCGGTGGGGAATCACATTCGATTTTTCCGCGTTTTGCACCGACAAGAGCACAACCTGCTGGATGCCCAGTTGCTTGATACGACGGATCAATGGCTGAAAATAGCGCTTTATGTCCGAAATCTGCGGCGGGCGCAGCAGAAACACCAGATCAATGCCCTCCAGGGCCTGATCGAATGTTGTCGGGTCTTCAAAATCAAAGGTACGGCAAGCCACGCCGCTCAGAGCGCCTCCTGAGGCCCCGCCGATTTCAGACTGGCGCACACCAGCCACCGGTAGAATCTCGGGGCGCTGTTGCAGGCTCGACAATACGGCCGACCCCACATTGCCTGTGGCACCCGTGACCAGGACTTTCATGCGTAGGCAACCATGGGACTCTCGGCACGCCACTGCTCTTCGGTCAGCGCATTCACCATGAACTCCCCCAGATCCGCACGGCTGATGGCGCTCGGTTTGGGGGGCTTGTAGGAGGCCGTCAGCGAACCCTGAGTTGCCTTGTTGGACAGCACAGGAGGTCGCACCACCGTGTAATCCATACCGGATTGAATAATCTGGTCATAGGCTTTCTGGCTGGATTCCAGCAACGATTTGGCAAATACCCGCATCAGTGCCTGCATCACCTTGCGTATCTTGTCTGGCTCGTCCCGACTGTCGACCACCCCGGCGCCGAGCAACCAGACAAAGCGGCTGACGCCGACCTGCTTTGCCGCTGCCAGAACGGTCTGGGCGGCCCGCTCCGGCAGATCCGGCGGTGAGCCCTTGACCGGCCCGACTGCAAAGATGAAGCCTTCGCTGCCGGTCAGCGCTTTCGAGACCGCCTCTCCATCCAGGATGTCGCCCTGCACCAACTTCAGTTGCTTGGCATGCTGAATCCGCAGTGCGGCATCAACCTTGTCCGGGTTCCGCACCAGTGCGGTGACCTCATAACCCTTGTCGAGCGCCGCCTGCAATACGTGCTGGCCCGTCTGACCTGTGGCACCGAATACTGTAATTTTCATGTCGCTATCCATTTAGTTGCGTACGCATCTATTTTTATACAAGTGCCCTGCTTTTGCAAGTTGAATCCATGGTGGAAGCTCAGCGCTCCCCGTTACTCACCACTCTGGGTTTTGCGCCGGGAGCGTCTGAACCAGCGGCCCAGCAGGTTGGAGGTTGAGCGTCTGTACTTGCGTATATAGGCCGGTTCCCGCTTACGCGGAAGCAATGAAATACCCACTTCGGTAACAGTTCTCCCCTGATGAACGCCTCTCACTACCAGATCGCAGTTGCCCACAGGCACCCGGTCACCGGTGACCGGGTGCCCGCCCAGTTCGTCTCTCATGAAGTCGGCAACTGTCAGATCCGGAGGAATGTATTGGTCGGTAAACTCCCAGCCATAGGAGTTGATCAGCTCCGCCAGCGGCGCCTCCGGGTTGACCATGAACTGGCCGAAATACTCCTTGTCACTGTGATCAGGCGACTTTATCTGAGAGAACAGTCGGTCCAGCAAACGCGTGTATTCAGGGGGCGAAAACAGATAGACCAAATCGCCGGCCTCCAGTTGCCCGGCATAGTCCGGTTGCATGGAGCGTCCGTTCCGGATCACCAATGCAGGGCGAGCCCATTGCGGCAAGGTGGTCTTCTCCCTGACCAGCGGGCTCTCTTCCACCACCCGATATATCAGCAACTCGTGCTTCGGATTGCCCGGCAGCTCGAGCTCGATGCGCTCCAGTGGCCCAAGCCCGAGGGGCAGATTCAACTTCAGCCATCGGGCGGCCGGCTTGATCGTCCACCCCTGTATCAGCAGAGACGTGACTACCATGATAAAGGCCACATTGAGGAAGATTTCGGCCCCTTCAACCCCCATCACGGTGGGCAGTATACCCAGCAAAATCGACACCGCACCGCGCAGCCCCACCCAGGCATTGAAGGTGATGGTCTGACGGTCATAGCGAAACGGCAGCAGGCACATCAGCACGGCAAACGGCCGGCCAATGACAATCAGGAACAGCCCCAGCAGCACACCCGGAATCAAAACCGGGCCTAGCTCGGAGGGCGTGATAAACAGGCCAAGCACCAGGAACATCACGATCTGGGCCATCCAGGTCATGCCCTGCTGGTAGCGCCTGAGGCCCGAGGCGCCCTTCATCGACCGGTTGCCTGCCACTATACCGGCCACATAGATCGCCAGAAATCCACTGCCGCCGAAATAGGCAGTCGTCCCGTAAACACAAAGCGCGCAGGACATGACCAGAATCGGATAAAGTGCTTCTTCGAGCCGCACCCGGTTGATGATTTCGACAATCACATTGCCACCGATCAGACCTGCCAACATCCCGAGCCCCATCTGCAGCCCAAACCCTTGAACGAAACTGGTCACTACATTGTCAGTGGTGTCTGAAATGATCAGCTCGATAAACAGAATGGTCAGGAAGATGGCCATCGGGTCGTTCGAACCGGACTCCACCTCCAGCATTGAACGGACTCGCTTGTAGATCTTGACGCCACCGGCGCGCAACAGGAAGAAGACGGCAGCCGCGTCTGTCGAGCTGATGATGGCCCCCATCAGCAGAGCGTACAGCCAGGGCAAATCAAACAGGAAGCGAGCGGCCACAGCGACCAGCAACGTGGTCAGCAGAACCCCGATGGTGGCCAATACAAATGCCGGCGCTGCAGCGCGGCGCAGCGTTTGCACTCGGGTGCCAAAACCGGAATCAAACAGAATAACGGCCAGTGCCAAACTGCCGATAAAGTAGGCCAACTCGGCGTCATCAAATACCAGCCCAAGCCCGTCTTCACCGGCCAAAAGGCCAATACCCAGAAAGATCAGCAGCAGCGGGGTACCGAACCGAAAGGCAAAGGTACTGGACAGAATAGACAAGGCAATCAAACCGGCCCCGACTAAAACAATATTCGCCATCCAGTCCACTTCAGCTCACTCCACAATTCCCTTACCGCGTCTCGCGGACGCTTCAATTTTGTCCCGGTTTTACAGATTCAGCCCATGCAACTGGTCAATCTGCAGAGTAAGCGCCAGCCCTTGTCGGGGCGAATCAAGGTTCAATTTGTCTTTCATCACCTTCGCCGCTAAATTCGCCTTCTCGGTTTCAGCAATCCAGACCAGCATTTTCATGGTGTCCTGAAACGTCAGCCCGAAAAACGTGGTGGCAGGAGACTGGCTGATACCACTGGCAGGCAAAATGGTGGCACCCTTTATACCCTCTGCTGTTGCAATATCGAGTGCTTTGTCTGCAACATCTTCTGTCACGATTGCCATTAGAACCGATGCATTCATGAGCGTTTCCTGCCTTGACTGGAGATTGAGCACTTCAACAAGATCATATCAAATAAGGCAGCCACTGATCCCTTTAAACTTTAGCCACGACCCTCGTTGAAACTCATATTACCGCCCAATTGAAAGCAGAAAACGAAGCCCAAAAGGGAGGTGCAACAATGAGCAATGATCGCATTGACAACCTGCTGGAAGACATCCGACACCAAAGCGAGGAACGCTACACATTGGTGCAGGGCCTGCGCGAACTGATCGCCTCAGCAGGCGACGACGTCACCGAAGAGGTCAAATACGGCGGGTTCCTGTTTTCCTCGCAACGGGACTTTGCGGGCGTCTTTTCCTATAGCCGCCATGTGTCGGTGGAACTGAGCGAAGGTGCCAGCCTGGAGGACCCGCACAAGGTGCTTGAAGGCGGTGGCAAGCACCGACGCCATATCAAGCTGCAGTCACTGGCAGACATCGAGCAAAAGCAGGTCGGCGAGTATGTCAGGGCGGCATATCATTACCAATGCTGATCAAGAGGGTGCCGGGATGCAGCATGAAGAACCTGCATGATGGTACACTTCAGGAAAGGATATCTGCGAACAAAGCAGCCATGACCACTAAAGAAACTGACATTGTGACCTGGTTGAAAGCCGCTCTGGCAAATTGGCCGGAACTCAAGGCAGCCTACCTGTTCGGGTCGCTTGCCGATAACACCGCCCAGGCCGACAGTGATCTGGACCTGGCCGTGCAGATGAGCGGCACACTGACGGCCGAGAAAAAAATGGCCCTGATCCATCATCTGGCGGAGCACTTCGGGCGGCCGATTGACATCATCGATCTGCGTCAGGCTGGTCAGCCACTGCTTGGTGAAATTGCGGCCAAGGGAGTTCTGGTCAAAGGCACTGCCAGCGACCGGGGAGATCTCTTTTTTCGCAGCATCATGATGGAGGAAGATTTTGCACCCTATCAGCAACGCATTCTCGCCGGCCGTCGCAGACAATGGCTAAACAATGAATAACGCCGTCATGGAACAGAAGCTGGAGGCACTGCGGCGCTGTATCCAACGTGTCGAGAACCGACTGCCCGAGTCGTTGCAGGCACTTCAGAATGACCTGGATGCGCAGGATATTGTAGCGCTCAACCTGACCCGGGCCGTGCAACTTTGCGTGGACATGGCGGCACACTGGCTGGCTGAAAATGCGGATGGCAACGCACCGCGCACCATGGGTCAGTCCTTCGATGCACTGGCACAGGCCGGCATCATCGACCAGAGCCTTGCCAGTCGAATGAAGAAGTCAGTCGGTTTTCGCAATGTCATGGTGCACAGCTATGACGAGATAGACTGGGCGATTGTGTATGACATCGCGCGCAATCACTTGGATGATTTCAGTGCCTTTGCCCGGGTGTTTGTCTAAGAAAAAATCCGCCTTTGTTGCGCTTTTTCAACTTAAGTGTCTAAATTGGAGTCGGTGCCGCAGTGAGTGCACAACAATAAAACGCTGACTGCATGAGGGCTATCCCATGGCTGAATCCATTATTCTGGGTACCCGCAAGGGAACCGTCATCATTGATCGTACTGCATCGGGCTGGCAGGTCCGCCCTATCCAGCATCCCGGTGTGCCGGTCTGCTTTGCCACCCGCGACCCGCGCGATGGCACCTTATGGGCCTCGCTGGACCACGGACACTGGGGGCCAAAGCTGTCGCGCTCGCGCGACGATGGCAAAACGTGGGAAGACCTGAGCTCGCTGAAATACCCCGAGGGCGCCCGCCACATCGTGCAGACCATGCCGACGCCGGATTTCGACCCCAACGCCCCCACCGGCCAGCCCGAGTATGCCGACGCGGTACTGTACAAGATCTGGCATCTTGCCTTTGGCAGCAAAGAACAGCCTGGGCGCGTTTATGCCGGCACCATTCCCGGCGGCCTGTTTGTCAGCGATGACGGCGGCGACAGCTGGACCCTGAACCGCCCGCTGTGGAACCACGACAGCCGCGGCGGCGACCTGTTTGCCGGTGAAGCCACCAGCGACAACCAGTGGTCCGGCACCCCGGCCAGTATCGACTATGGCGTATTCGAACCGGGCATCCACTCCATCATGATCGACCCGCGCGACCCGAATCATATTACCGTGGCGGCCTCTTCTGCCGGGGTACTGGAAACCACCGACGGCGGCCAGACCTGGGCCGGGCGCAACAAGGGCATGCTGGTGGATTATGCGCCCAATCCTCAGGTGGAATGGGGCCATGACCCGCATTTTGTCACCCACTGCCCGGGCCAGCCGGAGCATGTTTGGCAGCAGAACCACTTTGGCGTGTTCTACAGCGCCGACGGCGCCAAAACCTGGAAGAAAGTCAGTCAGTCGGAAGTCGGCGTGCACTTCGGCTTCCCGATCGCGGTGGACGACCATGATGGCCGCACCGCCTGGGTGGTGCCAGGGCGCAGCGATGCCGAGCGCATGACCATAGACGGCGGCCTGTTTGTTGCCCGCACTACCGATGGCGGCGAGAGCTGGCAGCCATTGCGCAATGGCCTGCCGCAGGAAAACGCACACGACATAGTGCTGCGCCACGGCCTGGACTCCGCCGGCGACTGTCTGTGCTTTGGCAGCACCACCGGCAATGCCTATATTTCGGAAGATCGGGGAGACACCTGGCAGTGTCTGGGCAACAACTTTCCACCCATCTATTCCGTGCGTTTCGGGTAACGTCATGCCCACCGTGCAGATGACGCCACACCTCTACCGGTTCTTCCCGCAGTTGGAAGGCCAGACCGTTACCGTGCCAGCCGGCTCGGTGAAAGAGGCGCTGCACGCCATCAACAAGCAAGCTACCGGCTTCACCGACTACATACTGGATGACCGCGGGGCCCTGCGCCGGCATGTGAATCTCAGCATCAACGACACCATAGTGTTCGACCGCAAAACGCTGTCCGACCGGGTGCCGGAAGACGGCACCCTGTTTATCTTTCAGGCACTGAGCGG
>NZ_JAIUMC010000046.1 GCF_022565775.1 Natronospirillum sp. | reverse complement strand
CGACTATTTCTTTTTAAAGATTAAGTCCGCCTTTCCCGGAAAGGTGCGATGAACCTTTTTTTATGCCTGACGCATACGCGCCAGAGTTGCCATCTCCTCAGTGATCACGTCGATCAGAACCGTCCTCCGAGGGCGAGCGATCGTCGCCCAGCAGCGTCTGATCTGCGCCCTCTTCTTCCTCTGGCGTATCCTCATCCGGCGGATCAACGAACTCCTGCAGCCACCGATATACCAGCGCCAGCGCCGCAATCTGCACCACACTGAAATATACAGCTACCACTACGGCCACCGGGGCACCCAGCGGCCCCAGCGCGGTTTGCAGAAACATCGGGACCAGGCTGATGATCAACGGGAAAAGCACACCGATCATGCCAACCCGCCAGTAATGCCCGGCCGCCATCTGCCCGGCAGCACGCAGGCCGCCACGTTGCCCCAGGGCAATCCGTGGCAGGACCATGGAAAAACGGCCATAAACCGCGATACCGGCCACCAGCCCGATAATTACCGCCAGATTGGCAAATACCGGCACATTGGTCATGATGGCAATGGCGACCAGCGGCATGCTGATCAGACTGGCCAGCACCAGAACAATCAACGGCAGGCCGATACTCCAGAGCAGGTAGCCGGTCTCTCTGCCGGTCCAGCGCAAGCCGCCGCTGCCGCCATCCAGACTGCCCTTGATGAAAATCTGGTGTGCAGGCACGGCGATCATGGCCGTCACCACCAGCCCCAGAATGCCAAACAGCGCCAGATAGAAGACTGAATCTTCGCCCGCCTCGGGGCTGCCCACGAAAGCCCCCGACACCTGCAGCAGAATCAGCAGGCCCAGTGGCCACTGAATGGCCGGCAGCAGGTTGGTTCGCATCTGCACAGGCAGGCGAAAGGCTGCGGTGACCACCTCCAGGATGGGAAGTTTGAGTTTCATCGGCACTTGCATCATCATCTCCTGACAGCGCCGGGACAGCCCACGGCGACACAACGATGGCCGTATTGTGCCAAGGCGCGGCGGAAAGTCCACCCGTTATGCCGCCTATCGGCCTGCTGAGCGCAGCTTTTGATTCTGGAACCCCGAATGCAGCTACGAAAGGCTAAAAAGCGAGACCTGAGCGCCATCGTGCGTATCTACAATGCGTCCATTCCGGACGGAATGGCAACCGCTGACACCGAACCGGTCACCATGGAAGAGCGCCAGGGCTGGTTTGCCTCGCATCAACAACCGGCCTACCCATTGCTGGTGGCTACCGCGCCGAACGAACGCCATACGCTCTGGGGCTGGGGCAGCCTGAGTGCCTTCTACGGCCGTCCGGCTTATGCAGGCACGCGGGAAGTCGCTATCTATATCGCGCCGGAGGCTCGCCGCAGAGGCGTCGGCACCACCCTGCTGACCGCCCTGATAGACGAAGCGCGTCAAGCCGAGCTGCATACCCTGCTGGCCTACATTTTCAGCCACAATGAACCCAGCCTGAATCTGTTTCGACAGGCCGGATTTGCAGTCTGGGGGCATTGTCCGGGCGTGGCGCGCAATCAGGGGCAGGCGATCGACTTGACCATCCTGGGGCTGACACTGTCCAGTGCCCCTTAGGCAGATTAGACCGGAATCGGACAGTCGATGAACTGGTGCTCCAGCCCCAGATCAGCCACCAGCTTTTCACCGACCGCCTGCACACCATAACGCTCGGTGGCATGATGGCCTGCCGCAAAAAAATGAATACCCAATTCGAGTGCAGCATGCGCGGTAGGCTCGGATATTTCGCCGGTCACAAAGGCATCTGCCCCCAGCGCGGCGGCTTCATGAATCATCCCCTGGGCAGCACCCGTGCACCAGGCGACATGGCTTATGGTTTCCGGCCCGCCGGGCACGTGTATCGGAGTGAAGTCGAGCAATTGCTCCAGTTGTACGCGCAGGCTCTCCGCATCCTGGGGCGCCGCCGTAGTGCCCCGGTTGCCGATGGGGCGGGCCTCGTTGCGCAGACTGCCGGTGACCTTCCAGCCCAGCCGCCTGGCCAGTTGAGCATTGTTGCCCAGCACCGGATGGGCATCCAGCGGCAGATGATAGGCCCACAGGGATACGCCCGCCTCGAGCAGGGTGGCTATCCGGCGTTGCTTCATGCCGGTAATGCAGGGGTCTTCGCCTTTCCAGAAGTAGCCATGATGCACCAGAACCGCATCAGCATTGTTGGCAATGGCGGCGTCGAGAAACGTCTGACTGGCAGTCACGCCGGTAACCAGCTTGCGCACCGGCCGCCGACCCTCCACCTGTAGTCCATTGGGGCAGTAATCCTGAAAAGCCGAGGGCTCCAGCAGGTTGTTCAGGTGAATGTCCAGTTCTCTGATGGCTACAGCCATGGGCCTTACTCCCGATAGATCGGCTTGCGGTTCGCACTATTGAACTGTGCCCGCGACAGAGAATCAACCATGAGCCCGCAACGCGTTCAGTCTGTTCGCCACAGACGGGTCGTTTCCGGCGCCACGGACAGCACCATCGCTCCGTCACTGTCCGTCTCGAGGCACTGACCGGTTTCCAGGCCCCGCCAGGTACGACCTGCCAGAGGCAATTGGGCCGAAGACAGCGGGATGGTCAGTGGTTCATTACTTCGATTGACTGCCACCAGCACACCCTGTTCGCCGGTAAAGCGCGCAAATACCCAGTGATCTTCTCCTGTATCCAGATCCAGCACGCCGCCTTCACGCAAGGCCGGCAATGCCTTGCGCCACGCGATGGCTTGCTGGCTGGCTTCCAGCAGGTCGTGATGCCAATGGCTTTCATGCCAGGGGAAGGGGCGCCGGCAATCCGGGTCTTCTCCGCCCTGCAGGCCGATTTCGTCCCCGTAATACAAACAGGGAACACCCAGATAAGCCATCTGCAGGCGCACCGCCATCACCAGGCGCCGCCAATTGCCTTCCAGCAGTGTCAACAGCCGAGGTGTGTCATGACTGTCAAGCAGATTGAACTGGCAGCGGGCAATCTGAAACGGCAGCTTGGCGCGAGCCTCGCGCATCCAGGACGCCAGCTCATGACCGCTGAGGCGTGCGGGATCTCTGTTAAGGTCGCGCCCGGCCAGAAACATCCAGAGCGGGTGCATGAAGCCATAGTAGTTCATGGCCGCGTCTTCCTGATCGCCCTGCAACCAGGCCGTTGCTTCGAAAAAATGCTCACCCAGCAGATAGGCTTCGGGGTCTTCCTGCTTGATCACTCGGCGCATGGCCTGCACGTGGCGAGCATTGTTCCTGGCGCCGGGCCCCTCACCCAGCATATGGATGACATCCAGGCGCCAGCCATCGGCACTGTAAGGTGGCCGCAGCCAATGGCGCAGCACCGAATGGTCGCCCGCATAACAGTGGTCCACCACGTCAGGATTGCTGAAATCAAGCACGGGCAGAGACTTGTGACCCTTCCAACTGGCGTAGTCTCCATCGGCATCCAGATAATAGTCGCAATAGGGGCGTTCACCGGCTCGGGCTCGCTGAAACCAGTCATGCTCGACCGAGGTGTGGTTCAGCACGCCATCCAGCAGCAGTCGCATGCCCCGCTCTCGGGTTTCGTGGCGCAGCGATACCAGCGCCTCGTTACCGCCGAGGCGCGGGTCGACCTGATAATAGTCCAGCGTGTCGTACTTGTGACTGGAGTCGGAATGGAACACCGGGTTCAGGTATATTGCAGTAATGCCCAAGGTGTTCTGCAGGTAATCGAGGCCTTCGGTGACACCCGGCAGGTCGCCATGGAAGAACTCATTGGGGCCGTCTTCCTGGCGCGGTGCCTCATGCCACTGGCGCGAGCGCATGGCGCGTTGACCCAGATAGCGATAGGCACCATCCGGCTCGTTCAGTGAAGGATCACCATTGCGAAACCGGTCGGGAAAAATCTGATAGAAAATCTGCTCGGCCACCCAGTCTGGTGGCGGCTGGTGGGCCCATTTGAAGGCGACCTCACGCGGCGGCTGCCGCCCGTGTTCACCGTCGGCGGCCAACCAACGACGCCCTTCATCAACCGCCACCTTGAACACATAGGGGGTATGGGGACGTATCGCATCCAGAGGTATGTCGCCCTGCCAGACTGCTCCGGTCTGCCCTGCCTGAACGGGCAGCGGCGTCATGGGTACCCGTTTTTCTTCATTGTCGGGGTCAATGCGAATCCAGGCCGCGGTCACCGCTTCGGGGTGCGTGCCAAGGACCTGAAGACGCAGTGTCAAACCGGCAGCAGTTGCTGTCAGATGGCTCGGAATCGGTTGATGATACAGCCTGATCACACGTTTTCCTTATTCTGCTTGTGGGTAACCGGAAGGTTGTGCAGAAAAAGCGTAGCGACAATCGGCGGCAACGATCAGATTGAATTGCGACCGAGCACAGGAACTCAGCCTTTTGCAATCGGTTACACCCCCGGCAGGAAAAATCCCACCCCGGGAGCGTAACATCAGCTTAGCGGGACACTAGGTGCATCAGCACTGCCGCAAGGCGGCGATCAGGGCGTCATTTTCTTCGCGGGTGCCGACGGTCAGGCGCAGACAGTCTTGCAGCAGAGGGTGGCTGCCATCCAGGCATTTGATCAGCACTCCCTGCTCACGGCACTTATCCAGCCAGCGTCGAGCCTGACCCTCCGGTGTACGCACCAGAATAAAGTTGGCCTCTGACGGCCATATCCTGGCCAGCGGCAGCTCTTTCAGCACGGAGGCCAGTCGTTCGCGTTCCTCGCGAATCTGCCGGGTCTGTGCTTCCAGTACCGGGAAATGCTCCAGCGCAAAGCGGGCGCTGGCCTCGGTCAGCACATTGATATTGTAGGGCAGACGCACCTTGTCGATCTGCTCCAGCCAGGCCGGGCGACCCATCAGCATGCCCAGACGCAGGCCAGCCAGACCGACCTTGGACAGGGTGCGCATGACCAGCAGATGTTCGTAATCATCCAGCAGGTGCAGATAGTCTGCGTCGGTGAAGGCGGTATAGGCTTCGTCGATGACGACAAGACCGGGCGCCGCCTCGATAACCCTTCGCAACTGCTCCACACCCCACAGGTTGCCAGTCGGGTTGTTGGGCTGGGCAAGGAATATGATGGCCGGCTGTTCCGCTTCTATGGCACGCAACAGGCGTGGCATATCCAGATCGAAATTTTCATCCAGATCGACACCGCAGAAATCCATATGCAGAAATTCGGCAATCATGCGAAACATCACGAACCCGGGCTGCGGGGCCATCACCACCCTTCCCGGCCCGGACACCGTCATCATCAGCAATTGAATCAGTTCATCCGAACCATTGCCCAGCAGCAAACCGTAATCGTTGCGCAATCCGAAGCGCGCGCGCAATCCCGCTTTCAGTTCCTCCGCCTGCGGAGAGGGATACCGATTGAGCGCCACCTCCTGCATCATGGTCGCCCACTGCTGACGCAGGTCCTCTGGCCAGCGATACGGATTTTCCATGGCGTCCAGCTTGATCAGGCCGGCGGAGGGCGGCACCGGATACGCCTTGAGCTGAGAAATTTCCGGGCGTACCCAGCGTTCAATCTGGCGCTCAAGCTGGTCGCTGGCGTTCACAGGTTTGGAAGTCATTCAATCTGCTCTCCTCGGTGGATGCCGCTGTCAGTCCTTGATCCGCAATTCTGCACTGCGCGCATGTGCGGTGAGCTGTTCACCACGCGCCAGCGGCCCGGCCGAACGTCCAAGCTCAGAAGCCGATTGGGCCGTGCAATGGATAATGGATGTCTTCTTCTGGAAATCGTAGACCCCGAGCGGCGAGCTGAAGCGTGCGGTTCCGGAGGTCGGCAACACGTGATTGGGGCCTGCCACATAGTCGCCGAGCGCTTCCGAGGTATAGCGCCCCATGAAGATGGCGCCGGCATGGCGAATCTGGTCAAGGTACTGCTCCGGATTCTCGACGCTGAGCTCCAGGTGTTCCGGCGCAATCCGGTTGACCAGGGTCATGGCCTCGGTGAGGTCACGTACCTGAATCAGAGCACCCCGGTCGGTCAGTGACTGGCGGGCAATAGCCTCACGCTCCAGGCTGGGCAGCAGACGGCTGATGGCAGCTTCGACCGCTCCCAGGAACTCGGCGTCCGGCGAGATCAGAATGGCCTGGGCATCCGGGTCATGTTCAGCCTGGGAAAACAGGTCCATGGCGACCCAGTCCGGATCCGTCTGGCCGTCACAGACGACCAGAATCTCGGAAGGTCCCGCAATCATGTCGATGCCGACCTGACCAAACACATAGCGCTTGGCAGTGGCGACGTAGATGTTGCCCGGCCCGACAATCTTGTCCACGGCGGGAATGGTCTCGGTGCCATAGGCCAGTGCTGCAATAGCCTGCGCACCGCCTACGGTAAAGACCTGATCGACGCCGGACTGCCAGGCGGCCGCCAGCACCAGATCATGGATCTGACCATCCGGCGTCGGGTGTGCCATCACAACTTCCGGTACCCCGGCAACGCGTGCGGTCACTGCCGTCATCACCACTGAACTGGCCAGCGGTGCTGTGCCGCCGGGCACATAGAGGCCCACTCGGTCAACCGGGCTGACCCGCTGACCCAGCGTGGTGCCACCCGCATCAGTAAACTGCCAGTTGTCCTGTCGCTGATGTTGATGAAATTCACGCACCCGATCCACCGAGACCTGCAGCGCCTTTTGCAATGGAGCTGACAGGCGCTCATTGGCCGCGCGCAGGGCATCCGGGCCCAGCACCATATCGGCCGGGGCGGAGAAATCGGTGCGATCAAACCGGTTGGTATACTCCATCACGGCGATATCGCCGCGCGTGCGCACATCCGCAATGATCTTCTGCACCGCATCGTTGACGCCAGCGTCGGAGACACCTTCCCAGGCCGTCAGTGTTGCCAGGCGCTGGTCAAAATCGGCGTCCCGGGTATCAAGGCGGTGAATCAGGGTTTGCTCTTTCATCGTTTCACTACTTTGTCTGCTGGGGTTGACGAGTTTATTCTGCGCAACGGTGCTCAGGCCGATACCTGCACCGCCTTGTGCAGGCGCTCCACAATGGGCTGCAGCCGGGCTGACTTGGTCTTGTAGCCTGCGCGGGAAGCGACCAGCCGGGTAGAGACGTCATGAATATGCTCCAGCGGTTCAAGCCCATTGGCGAGCAACGTGCCCCCGGTATCGACAATATCCACAATGCAGTCTGCCAGGTCCATGATGGGTGCGAGCTCCATGCCGCCGTATAGCTTGATGATATCCACCTGGCGGCCCTGGTCGGCGAAATAGCGCCGGGCCACATTGACAAATTTGGTGGCTACCCGCATGCGACCCTCCGGCATGCAATGGCCGCGCAGGGCGGCGGTCATCAGACGACAGCGCGAGATGCGCAGATCAAGCAGTTCATACATGTCCTGCGCGCCGTGCTCCAAAAGCACGTCTTTGCCGGACACACCCAGGTCAGCTACACCGTATTCCACATAAGTAGGTACGTCGGTTGCACGTATAACGATCAATCTCACATCCGGCAGATTGGTTTCGAAAATCAGCTTGCGACTGGTGTGGATGTCTTCGGCCGGCACGATCCCGGCCTGTTCCAGCAGCGGCAAGGTTTCTTTCAGGATGCGCCCTTTGGACAATGCAATGGTAATGGGTGACGCCTGGGTTTGCTCTTCGGTCATATTGGATCCAGGCTCCCCTCAGCCAGCCACGCGACGGATGCTCGCGCCCAGTTGTTGCAGTTTCTCTTCAATACATTCATAGCCACGGTCTATGTGATAGATGCGATCGACCATGGTCTCCCCTTCCGCCACCAGACCGGCCAGCACCAGACTGGCAGACGCCCGCAGATCCGTGGCCATCACTGGCGCCGCCTTGAGTTTCTCGACCCCACGAATGATCACGGCATTGCCCTTGATGGTGCAGTCGGCGCCCATGCGGCTCAGTTCCTGAATATGCATGAAGCGGTTTTCGAAAATCGTTTCCTCGACCGTGCCGGTGCCTTCTGCCACCGCATTCAAAACGGTGAACTGGGCCTGCATATCGGTCGGAAAGGCGGGATAAGGCGCCGTTGTGACGTTCACGGCCTTGGCGCGCCGCCCTTCCATATCGAGCGTGATGGTCTGCCCCTCGATATCGATCTTGGCGCCCGCCTCTTCCAGTTTGCGCAGCACCGATTCCATGGTTTTGGGGTCGACATTTTTCAGTTTGACCCGACCGCCGGAAATGGCTCCGGCGACCAGATAGGTGCCGGCTTCAATACGGTCCGGGCAGATGGTGTGATCACATCCGTGCAGTTTTTCGACACCCTGCACGACCATGGTGTCTGTACCAATACCCTCGATGATGGCCCCCATGGCCACCAGGCAATTGGCCAGATCCACGACTTCGGGCTCGCGGGCGGCATTCTCGATCACGGTCTCGCCTTCAGCCAGAACCGCGGCCATCAGTACATTCTCGGTGCCGGTGACGGAGACGGTATCGAAAAAGTAGGGAGCGCCCTTCAGGCGGCCGTCGACCCGGGCCTTGATATAGCCGTCTTCCATCTTGACCGTGGCGCCCAAGGCTTCCATACCGCGCAGGTGCAGATCCACCGGGCGGCTGCCAATGGCACAGCCACCGGGCAGCGACACATTGGCCTCGCCATAGTGCGCCAGCAGCGGCCCCAGAACCAGAATGGAGGCTCGCATCGTCTTCACCAGTGAATACGGCGCAGTGCAGTCTTTCAGGGTACCGGCATTGATCTGCACGCCCATGTCTTCATTGATCAGCACCTCGACGCCCATGCAGACCAGCAGTTCTATCATGGTGGTGATGTCGTTCAGGTGCGGCAGGTTGCGCAGCGTGACCGGCTCGTCTGTCAGCAGTGTTGCGGCCAGAATGGGCAATGCGGCGTTCTTGGCGCCGGAAATCCGGATGCTGCCGGAGACAGGGCCACCGCCAGTGATCAGCAATTTATCCATGATGTCAGTCTGACGCCCCCAGATCCATGGTCACCGCGTGGATCGCGCCACTCTGGATAAATTCGTTCAGGTGCCCATATACAATCTGCTGTTGCTTGACCGGCATCATGCCCTTGAAAACATCGCCACGCGCCCGAACGTGAAATTTGGCATCACCGCCAGTGACCGCAACTGTGCAGTCCGGCAGGGCGGCTTCCAGAATCTGTTTGACCTGCTCTGGGGTCATGGCACACCTCATTGGTAAAAGGGCCCGCATTATAGGGCAATTCAAGCCGCTTAACCACCGGCGGCAGGCTTCGGTTACACCCTGCGTACAGCTCTGCGACAGCGGGCTCTGCCCAGCCGACCCGGACCTTGCCAGCGGCCCCCTCTATCCCGTCTAATGGCCGTTGTCTGCACCAAATGACCCCGGAGTGGCCACAACCCTACCATGACCTTTCTGCTACCCATCATGGCCTTCATCAGCGGCCTGGCCCTGCTGATCTGGAGCGCCGACCGGTTTGTACATGCTGCTGCTGCCACTGCCCTGCGTCTGGGGATAAGTCCGCTGCTGATCGGGCTGACGGTCGTGGCGTTGGGTACCAGTGCCCCGGAAGTGCTGGTCTCGGCCAGTGCGGCCTGGCAAGGCAGCACGGCCATGGCGCTGGGCAATGCCCAGGGGTCCAATGTCGCCAACATCGCCCTGATACTCGGTCTGGTGCTGTTGCTGGCTCCGGTGCCGGTACCCCCGGGCCTGGCCGGCCGCCAGGCACTGGCTTCTCTGGCAGCGATCGGCCTGCTGGGCTATACGCTGCATGACCTGACGCTAACTCGACTGGATTCCGCTTTGCTGCTGCTGGGACTGGTCGCTTATCTTGTCCTGACTCTGCACCAGGCACAGCGTGACCGACGCCTGGCCAGTGCCGCTGCCTCGGCAGCCAATACCGAAGCCGTTCAGCCCGGCCCCCTGCGCAAAGAGGTACTGTTGTTGCTGGCCACCCTGCTGCTTCTTTTGCTGGGGGCCCGCCTTCTGGTCTGGGGCGCCAGCACGGCAGCGCGCGAGCTTGGCATCAGCGAACTGGTCATTGGCGCCACCATAGTCGCCCTCGGCACCAGCCTTCCGGAGCTGGCAACCGCCATCAGCAGTACATTGCGTCGACATCACGACATGACTCTGGGCAATCTGCTGGGCTCCAATGTGTTCAATATATTCGCGGTGATCGGCACAGCTGGTATGATCGGCCCGGATGTACTGGAGTCGGCAATATGGCGCCGAGACTTCTTGTTTCTGGCGCTCAGCGGGCTCATGCTCGTAGGCCTGATCTGGCTCTACCGGCTGCAGAAGAAGAATATCCATCGTCTTTGGGCCTTGCCTTTGCTGGGACTCTATGCAACCTATATTCTGCTGAACTACAGGGCATTGATCATATGACCCGACAGACCTTTGACTATCTCGCCGCGGCCCGGCGTACTCTGACCATGGAAGCCGAGGCACTGCTGGCCTTGACCGAACGGCTGGATGAACACTTCATCAAGGCCTGTGATCTGATTCTTGCCAATCAGGGGCGGGTGGTGGTTACCGGCATGGGCAAATCCGGCCATATTGGCAACAAGATAGCCGCCACGCTGGCCAGTACCGGAACCCCGTCCTTTTTCATGCACCCCGGTGAAGCCAGCCATGGCGATCTGGGCATGATAACGCGCCAGGATCTCATTGTGGCGCTGTCCAACAGCGGTGAAACCAGAGAAATCATTGACCTGCTGCCGGCCATCAAGCGGCTGGGGATTCCGGTCGTAGCCATCACCGGCCA
This sequence comes from Natronospirillum sp., assembly GCF_022565775.1. Taxonomy (GTDB): domain Bacteria; phylum Pseudomonadota; class Gammaproteobacteria; order Pseudomonadales; family Natronospirillaceae; genus Natronospirillum. Next base: position 13,655 of record NZ_JAIUMC010000046.1, on the reverse strand, counting down.
GATCGAGTCCACCCTGGGTCAGGAGGCAGACGCAACACTGGACAGTGGTGTCGATGTCGAGGCTTGCCCACTCAACCTGGCACCGACCTCCAGTACAACGACGGCACTGGTGTTGGGTGATGCCCTGGCCATTGCGCTGCTGGAGGCGCGCGGGTTTTCGGCGGAAGATTTTGCGTTCTCGCATCCGGGGGGCAGCCTGGGCAAGCGGTTGCTGCTTAAGGTCGGTGATATCATGCAAGGCGAAAGCAGAGTGCCCTCGGTGCCACTGACCGCGTCCTTGCAAGAGGCGTTGCTCGAGATGACTCGAAAAGGGCTGGGCATGACCACCATTCTGGATGACGACCGCCATCTGCTGGGGGTCTACACCGATGGTGACCTGAGACGTACCTTCGAGCGACAACTGGATGTCAACAAAACCGGCATCCGTGATGTCATGCATCCGGGGGGCAAGACCATCCATTCAGGCGCGCTGGCTGCCGAAGCCCTGTACCACATGGAGCAGGCCCAGATTACATCGCTGGTCGTGGTCGACGCCTCCGATCGCGTTGCGGGTGTGGTACATATGCACGACCTGCTGCGCGCCGGAGTAGCCTGATGCGCCGCTGGCTGGCCCTGGCAGCTGCGGTTATCGCGGTCGGGGTGGGTGTCCTGCTGCTGCAATGGCAAGACCGGCAGCCCATACCGGAAACGGTAGAGACTACCGAAGAGGCACCACAGCTGGTCATGTCAGCGCTGCGCCGCGTCACTACCAACACCTCGGGTGAATGGCAGTCAACACTGTTGGCAGACGAAGCACGTTATTTCGAAGCGGCTGACCGCCTGGACCTGCTTAACCCCCATCTGTGGAGACGCAGTGAGGATGACGACCAGGAAATCATCGCCCGCCGCGCCACCCTGCTTGATGGCACACACTGGACGCTGTTGGACGACGTGGTTGTGATCAGCAACCCGGACACGCCCCAGCCGTCAATGATTCATACCGATTTCCTGGAGTATGATACGATCACCGATATTGCCACTACGGCGCTGCCTGTCCGGCTGGAACAGACCGGACGCCTGTATACGACCGCTATTGGCATGACCCTCAACCTGTCTACCCAGGAGTTCGATCTGCATGAAGCAGTGCGCACTCGTCTCTATCCAGAGACCCAAGCTCAATAGCCGTGGCCGGCGACGTCCAGACGTCTGGCGGCCGCTGACGCTCGCTGCGCTCTGCCTGCTGACCGCTGGCAGCCTCGCGCTGCCCGGCGACCGGGAATTACCGGTGGATATCCAGGCTGACCGCAACCGCGGCAATCTGGCGGCCAATGAAATCATTTATCTGGGTGACGTGCGCATCGAGCAGGGGACGCTGATCATTGTCGGCGATGAGGTACGCGTTTATCGCACCGAGAACAACGATATCGAGCGCATGGAAGCCTATGGCGCGGAGCCGGCACGCGTCTCTGACCAGTTGCAGGAAGACCAGCCCTACACGCACCTGTTCGGCCTGCAGGTCATTTATGATGCCGAAGCCGGGTTCATTACTGCCACCGGCGAAGCCCGGCTGCAGCAGGGGCGCAACCTGGTGACAGCGCACTATATTCGATACAACCTCGAGACCGAAGAATTCGAGTCCGATCGCCAGGCCCCTGACGGTTCAACCGGCGCCCGGGTCAGCATGTGCCTTATACCTGATAACAGTGAATCCGACGAGGAAATGGACCCCGATGCCGAAGCAGCTCAGCGCCCGACATCTTGCCAAACAGTACGGTAAGCGGCGCGTCGTTACCGATGTGTCGTTATCGGTGTCCACTGGCGAAGTGGTCGGCCTGCTGGGCCCCAATGGCGCCGGCAAGACGACCTGTTTCTACATGATCGTGGGCCTGGTGCCTTCAGATGGTGGTGACATACTGCTCGACGACCAGTCCATCACCGGGCTGCCCATGCACAAGCGGGCGCGCATGGGTGTGGGCTATCTGCCACAGGAAGCTTCCGTATTCCGCAAACTGACCGTGGCCCAGAATCTGATGGCGGTACTGGAGCTGCGCAAGGAATTGAGCCGCGCCCAGCGTCATCAGAAAATGGAAGCGCTGCTGGAAGAGTTCACCATCACCCATATTCGTGACAGTCAGGGTATTGCCCTGTCCGGAGGCGAGCGCCGACGGGTCGAGATAGCCCGGGCCCTGGCCTCCGAGCCCGATTTCATTTTGCTGGATGAACCCTTTGCCGGCGTCGACCCCATTTCGGTGTCCGACATCAAGACAATTGTCTACCAACTTCGGGACAAGGGCATCGGCGTGCTGATCACCGACCACAATGTGCGCGAAACGCTCGATATCTGCGAGCGCGCTTACATTGTTGGAGGTGGTACTATAATTGCAGAGGGCGACGCAAACGCTATACTATCCAACCAGAAAGTCCGGGAAGTCTACTTGGGCGAAAATTTCCGTCTCTAATTTTTTTACTCCATGTCTGTGATCGCGTCACGACAGATCGTATCAGGAGCACTATGAAGACCAGTCTGCAGTTAAAGATGAGTCAGCAGTTGACGATGACCCCGCAACTGCAGCAAGCCATAAGGCTTTTGCAACTCTCTACGCTGGATCTGCAACAGGAAATTCAGGAGGCCCTCGACTCGAATCCTTTGCTGGAGGTCGAGGAAGAGAACGTTCCGGACAAGGTGGACGCCAACCCTTCAGACAATACCGACTATGACCGCAACACCCAGAATGACGCGGTCAGTGAAGGTGAAGTGTCGTCCGAACTGAACTGGGACGACAAGATTCCGGAAAACCTGGCGGTCGACAGCAACTGGGATGATATTTACCAGCACACGCCCACGGCTGCCTCTGCACCCAGCTCGGATGACGACTTCAACTATGAAAACCAGACAGTAACCGGTGACGATCTCTATGCACACCTGATGTGGCAATTGAACCTGACCCCGATGAGTGATCGGGATCAGATACTGGCTCGCGCCATCATCGACTCGGTAGAACCTTCCGGCCTGCTGTCCTCCACCCTGGAGGACATCTTCGAGGGCGTCGCTGAAGAGCTCAGCACCGAAGACAATCCCCTCGAGATGGACGAAATGGTGGCGGTGCTGCATCGTCTGCAGCAGTTTGATCCGGCCGGTGTCTGTGCGCGCTCACTGAGCGAATGCCTGACCATTCAGTTGCGCCAGTTCCCGGAAGGGACCCCGTTGGTGCGCGAAGCGATTCAACTGGTCAACGATCACCCTGACCTGCTGGTGAGCAAGGACTACCAGCAGATCATGCGCAAGATGCGGATCAAGGAAGAGCAACTGCGCGATACCCTGTTGCTGATCCAGCAGACCAACCCGCGGCCCGGCTCTTTTATCGCCAGTGGCGATTCCGAGTACGTCATTCCGGATGTTGTAGTGGCCAAGGACCTGGAGCGCAACTGCTGGCGGGTGGAACTCAACCCGGAGATTGCCCCCCGGCTGCGCGTCAACAGCGACTATGCCTCCATGATCCGGCGCGCCGACAACAGCGCCGACAACACCTATATCAAGGACAATCTGCAGGAAGCCAAGTGGTTCATCAAGAGCCTGCAAAGCCGCAATGAAACACTGCTCAAGGTGGCTACCCAGATCGTAGAGCACCAGAAGGGGTTCCTCGAGTTCGGCGAGGAGGCAATGAAACCGCTGGTACTGCACGACATTGCCGAAGCGGTCGAGATGCATGAGTCGACCATTTCGCGGGTCACCACGCAGAAATACATGCATACCCCCCGGGGTGTGTTCGAACTCAAGTACTTTTTCTCCAGCCATGTCAGCACCAACAGCGGCGGCGAGTGCTCCTCCACGGCCATCCGGGCCCTGATTCGCAAACTGATCGGCAGCGAGAATACCCGAAAGCCACTCAGTGACAGCAAGATAGCCAACCTGCTGAAAGATCAGGGCATCAACGTGGCCCGGCGAACCATCGCCAAATACCGCGAAGCCATGGGCATTCCCCCGTCAAATGAACGCAAAAGTCTGCTTTGAGTGTTTGTCGGCGCGGTGCTGTAGTTGCAGCGCAAACCGACTACAATTACAAATAGGAAGTACGCGGTAATACGGGGTCAGGCAAGTCAACGCCGGCCCGGGCTTCAACCACAGGCAGCCGTTGCCAGGCAGGCAGCTGGCCTGCCCGGATATCCCTCAAAAGGAGTCATCCTATGCAAATCAATATCAGTGGTCATCACGTCGAACTGACCGACGCCCTGCGCGAGTACGTCAACACCAAGATGGACAGACTGGAGCGACATTTCGACCAGATCAGCAATGTGCAGGCGACCCTGAGTGTGGAAAAGCAACGACAGAAAGCGGAAGCCTCCGTCAACATCAAGGGAGGCCAGCTGTTTGCCGATGCAGAACATGATGATATGTATGCCGCGATTGATCTGATGATTGATAAGCTGGACCGACAACTGCTCAAACACAAGGAGAAGGCTGTTGACCGTGCCCATGGCAACGGTCGCTGACACCCCATGACCAATCTGAACCAAGTACTGGAAGTCGGGCGCACCCTGGTGGGTGCGGCCGGCAACAGCAAAAAGAAATCCCTCGAATTCATCAGTGAGCAATTGCAGGCCGCTGATCCGGCGCTCAGTGCCGATCAGGTCTTCACCAGCCTCAATGAGCGCGAACGTCTAGGCTCTACCGGGTTCGGCAATGGCGTCGCCATTCCTCACTGCCGGATGCCGGACTGCACGCGCCCCATGGGCCTTCTGGTGCGCTTGGCCGAACCGGTCGATTTCGATGCCATGGACCAGAAAAAGGTCGACATCCTGTTTGCTCTGGTGGTACCACAGGAGGCCAACAACGACCATCTTCAGTTGTTGTCGCAGATTGCCGAGCGTTTCAGTGACGATCACCGACTGTCCAACATGCGTGCGGCAGATACCTCCGAAGCCTTGTACAACGCCTTCATAAACGAATAGGGAGCCTGTTCAGGTGGAACTGGTACTGATCAGCGGGCGCTCTGGCTCCGGCAAGAGCTCAGCTCTGAATGTTCTAGAGGATGTGGGCTACAACTGCATAGACAACCTGCCGGTAACCCTGTTGCCCGAACTGGCGCGGGAGATGCAGGCCGGTCATCTGGGCGAAAAGGTAGCGATCTGTATCGATGCCCGCAATGCGATGCGGGCGCTGCAGAAGTTCCCCGAAATCGTGCGCCAGCTTCCGGAAAGCCTGCGTCTGGATATTGTCTATCTGGATGCCCAAGACGACACCCTGTACAAACGCTTCTCGGAAACCCGGCGCAAGCACCCCCTGACCAATGACACTCTGGCGCTGATGGAAGCCATCCGCAACGAGCGGGAACTGCTGGACCCGGTGCTCAATATGGCGCACCTGAATATCGACACCACGGGTCTCTCGATCTATGAGTTGCGCGACCAGGTCAAAACCCGGATCACCGGCACCAGTCGGCAGAAGATGGCACTGCTGTTCATGTCCTTTGGCTTCAAGCATGGCGTGCCCCACGATGCCGATATGGTTTACGATGTGCGCTGCCTGCCCAACCCCTACTGGGACCCTGCCCTGCGCAAGTATTCCGGGCTGGATGAACCGGTGCAGAAGTTTCTGCACCAGGAGCAGGACGTTCATGACATGATCGGCAGCATTCAGTCCTATCTGGAACGCTGGCTGCCGGCCTATGAAGCCAACAACCGGTCCTACCTGACCATTGCCGTCGGCTGCACGGGCGGCCAGCACCGATCAGTCTTCATCGCGCAGCAACTCGGACGCCTGCTGAAGCAAGACAATATGACGGTTCAGGTGCGTCATCGGGAGCTGAAAGCCACTCTGTCATGATCCGCGACACTATCACCATCATCAACAAACTGGGGCTGCATGCCCGCGCGTCAGCCAAGCTGAATGCACTGGCGCAGCAGTTCGAATCCCGAATTGAAATCGAGCGGGACGGACAGACCGCTGACGCCAAAAGCATCATGTCCATCATGATGCTGGCCGCCAGTATGGGTACCGAGATCATTCTGGAAGTCGAAGGTCCGGATGAAGAAGAGGCGTTCTGCGCCTTGTGTGAACTGATCAACAATCGCTTTGATGAAGGAGAGTAGTCCATTGAACAGTAAGGACAGCGGCTCTCCCTACGAGCGGCCGGCAGACGATGAAATAGAATGGGTTTCACGCACCGAGATGAAGCGGGAAGCAGAGCGCATGCGCGTGCTGGCCGACCGCCTGACGGCTCTGTCCGAAGCGGATCTTGTCGAGCTGGAACTGCCGGAAGGTCTGCTGCTGGCCATTCGCGAAGCACGGCGGCTGACCAAGCCTGACGCGCGCAAGCGGCAGTTGCGCCATGTCGGCAAGCAGTTGCAAAAGCTGGACAGTGAGCGGCTGGTACAGCGCCTCGAGCTGTTCGATGCCAGCAGTGATCTCTACCAGCAGATCACCCAGCTCTGTGAACGCTGGCGCGATGACTTGCTGTCCGATCCGGATGCTCTGACCCGACTGCTGGACAGCTATCCGACAGCGGACCGACAGTATTTGCGACAACTCGTGCTGAACGTGAAACGCGAGCAGGACCGACAACCCCCCGGACCCCAGTTGGCGCGCCAACGTAAAAAACTCCTGCAAACCCTGCGCGAACTCATCACCGAGCACTTTCCTGCCAACCCAGACTGATCCGCTTGTAAAAAACCGGCGTAAATGTGGAAAACCCGGTAAGGCTGGCTCATGATGCGCAGTACAGTGAAGACTAGAACAGGCAGCAATTACACCGTGAAAGCATCGGATGAATGGGCAGATTGCCTTGAAGCGATAGCGGAAAGACAGGATCGCAAGTCCTTCGTCAATCTGTTCAACCATTTTGCGCCGCAGATCAAGGGCTACGCGAGATCCAGCGGCTTGACCGCCATGGGCGATGCGTTGGCCGATGAACTCGTGCAGGAAACCATGACCAATCTCTGGCGCAAGGCACACCTGTTCGATCGCTCCAAAGCCTCAGCCACCACTTGGGTTTTTACCATAGCGCGTAATCTGCGCGTCGACCTGCTGCGGCGCCAGAGGAAGCATCACACAACCTTGTCCTCGGACGACCTCTGGCAGGAGCCGCACACTGAAGGTGATGGCGCCGACTGGGTCGAAAAGGGATACCTGGAAAGACAGATTCGACTGGGCATAGCACAGCTGCCCGTGGATCAGAGACAGGTCATCGGCAAAGTATTTCTCGAGGACAAGTCTCATCAGGAGGCCGCGGAGGACCTCAACTTGCCCCTTGGAACTGTAAAATCGCGCATCCGACTCGCGTTGAAGAAATTAAGAGTTGGGCTGGAGGCTGACAGCAATGAGTAAATTTCATCCTGATCAGGCCAGGCTGGCAGATTATGTTGCCGGCACCTTGAGCTACCATGAAACACTGATGATTGCCGTGCACCTGCACTTCTGTCCGGAATGCAAGGCGTATGTCCAGGGGCTGGAAGCGCTGGGCGGCGTGCTGCTGGATGATCTGCCCGGTGAACCGGTCAGTGATTCGCTGTTGCAGGCGACGCTTAATGCTATCGAGTCCAAGCCTGAAGCGGAGCGTCGCACCGAGCCCTCCTACCGGCATCCGGAAGTGCCAGCACCGCTGCAGAAGCTGGTACCGAGCGGTTTCGACACCCTGCCCTGGCGCAAGCTGCTGCCGCATCTGCAGGTGTGCGACATAGAAATCAGCCCCAACGGGCCCAAGATTTCGTTGCACCGTATTCGCCCCGGTGGCCGCATTCCGCGCCATACCCACCGTGGAGACGAGTACACAGTGGTTCTGAAAGGCGGTTTCTCAGACAGTCTGGGCGACTACAACCCGGGTGATTTCCTCTACCGGTCTGGTGAGCACGAGCATGAGCCCGTGGCTGCCGAGAGCGAAGAGTGTATCTGTCTCACCGTAACTGAAGAACCGTTGAAGATGACCAACTGGAAATGGCGCTGGATGAACCCGTTCCTCAGCTGAGCCATTACGCTGTCTGGCCTGCCCGGTGTGAAATTCTGTCCCGGCAGGCCGCAAAAGACCGCAGTCAGGCGCTCGCCAGCACCATCTTCTGGTGCGGAATGTCATCTTCAAGGTAGGGTAGCCCTTCTGGCACAAACCCAAGCGACTGATAGAAGCCACTGAGCCGCAGCTGAGCACCCAGCCAGATTGGGTTGCCCGGAAAGTGGGTACGTGTCGCGTCCATGGCGCGGCGCATCAGCTCAGACCCCAGGCCGGTGCCTCGAGCGGCGTTCGTGACCAATACCCTTCCGATCCAGACCCTTTGCTCGACATCCGGCGGCAGGATACGGGCATAGGCGGACAGCCCCTGAGCTGACCACCCCTGCAGGTGCAAGGCAGTCTGGTCTTCATCATCCAGTTCAGGATAGGGGCAAGTCTGCTCGACGATGAAGATGTCGACCCGTGCCCGCAGGATGGCATAGAGCGAATGGGTGCTGAGGGCCTCAAACGCGTCCAGGCGCCAGTTCAGGCTCAGGGGAAGGCCACTTTGATCATTGGGGGTCCCGGCTCCGGGGTGGTCGATAAACAAGATAGAACCTGCTGTTTTGGCACTGGATATTCAATGGGTGGACAGTCTAGCGACCCATGACGGGCATGACCAGTGTGCTGTCTGCACAGCACCAATCTGTCGTGCAAAATGCTACACTGCCGAGCGAGAAATTTGCGGAGTATCTGAATGACCCAACCCGATTCAGCCTTTGAGCCCGTTATTCGCCAACCCATGGCGGGCAGTGGCGCCACCAGAGCCACCGTGTTCAGCCTGCGCCAAGGGCCTGTTGAAGTTCAGGTCACCGATGCCGGCGCCAGCCTCTATCGCGTCATCACGCCCGATCGGCATGGTGCGCGCGGCGATATTGTATGTGGGCCAAGACTGGCCGAGCAGTTTCTGGGCAACAAGCCCTACATGGGCGCTACAGTAGGTCGCTATGCCAACCGCATCGCGGGTGCCCGGTTTACCCTTGACGGACAAACCAGTGAACTGGTGGCCAATGAAGGCGCCAATACCCTGCATGGAGGCGAGTGCTGGCATCGACACCTGTGGCAGGCCTCTGTACCGGAGCGGGCGACCGAGCCGACAGTCCGCTTCACCTATCACTCACCTGCCGGAGAAGGCGGTTTTCCCGGCAATGTGGCCGCTCATGTGCGCTATTCACTGCGCAAGGACGGTGCTCTGCAGATCTCGTTTTTTGCCGAAACCGACGCGCCGACTGTGGTCAATATGACCAATCATGCCTATTTCAACCTCAACGGAGCGTACTATCAAAGCCTGCGCGGCCATCATGTGCGACTCTTCGCGCAGCAGATCACCGAGTCAGGCCCGGGTGACCTGCCGACAGGCCAACTGCTGGATGTTGGCGGAACCCCGTTTGATCTGCGCCAGCCACTGGATATCGGACGCTTGCTTGAAGACTTGCCGGACGCACTGGTGCGTACCAACGGGTTTGACCACAACTATGTCTACAAGACGGCGAACAACGAACAACTGGTCGATATGGCGCTGATAACCAGCGCACAGACCGGTCGCACACTGCGCATCAGCAGTAGCCAGCCAGGCATGCAGTTTTACACGGGCAACTACATGGGTGGTCAGCCGGGGCCGGAGCCTGAGCGCACCTATGACAATCATCAGGCATTCTGCTGTGAGCCACAGCACTTCCCTGACACACCGAACCAGCCTCATTTCCCGCAGTGCACCATAGCACCGGATCGGCCCTATCGTCAGACCATGGTGATGCGCTTCGGGCTCACCGACGCGCCAGCAGGTTGACCATCAGCTGGTAGTACATCTCGGTCAGCAGGTCGAGGTCGCGCACGCTCACGCATTCGTTCACCTGATGGATGGTCCGGTTCACCGGACCCAACTCCACCACCTGTGAGTTCATGATACTGGCAATAAAGCGCCCGTCTGAGGTGCCGCCGGCCGTGGACAGCAGGGGCGGCTCGCCCCGCACCTTGTTGACCGCCTGCACGGCGGCTTCAACCAGCGCACCTTCCTCAGTGAGGAAAGGCAGCCCCTTGACCTCGAACTCGAGACTGTACCTCAGGCCGTGCCGATCCAGAATGGCGCCCACTCGCTCCTGTAACTGCTCGGCAGTTACTTCCGTTGAATAGCGAAAGCTGAACTGGATTTTGGCGTCACCGGGAATTACATTCGTCGCACCGGTACCGCTGTTGAAGTTGGCCACCTGAAAACTGGTGGCCGGAAAAAAGTCATTGCCCTGATCCCACTCGGTCGCAGCCAGCTCGGCCAGAGCCGGCGCCAGTCGGTGCACCGGGTTGTCCGCCAGATGCGGGTAGGCAACATGCCCTTGCTGACCATGCACCGTCAGATACCCCAGCATCGACCCTCTGCGGCCATTCTTGATCACATCACCGACCTGCTCCGTGCTCGAGGGCTCGCCGACCAGCGCCATATCGATATGATCACCGCGCGCCTGCAGCGCCTCTATCACACGTACCGTGCCATGGTAGGCATTGCCCTCTTCATCGCTGGTAATAAGAAAGCCGAGCCGGCCCTGATGATCGGGGTGGTCTTTGGCGAAGCGCTCTGCCGCCACTGTCATGGCAGCCAGCGAGCCCTTCATGTCCGCAGCTCCGCGGCCATGCAGGTAGCCGTCCGCCACCGTGGCGGCAAAGGGTGGATGGGTCCAGTGCTTTTCGTCTCCGGTGGGCACCACATCCGTGTGCCCGGCGAATACCAGCAATGGGCCGGAGTCGCCTCGCGTGGCCCAGAAGTTGGTGACATCCTCGAAATTCATGTCTTCACAGGTGAAGCCGGCGGCCGTCAGGCGCTGCCGCATCAGGGGCTGACACTGGCCGTCAGTCGGGGTAATGGAGGGTTCGCGAATCAGGGCCTGGGCAAGTTCTAAAGTCTGGCTCATGTGCTGCTGTGCTACCGAATCTGTACAATGAAGCGCGCGAGTATAGCAAAGTGACCCCAGGCCGGACAGGCACGGCCGTGCATCGGATTTCGAGAGGTGGCCATGGCAGAAAGCCGGCGCCAGCGTCTGGCGCGCTGGATCAAGCATCGAGCAGAGGAACCGCAGCGCAATATGGCGCTCTTTACCTCCGGCTGTCTGATTCTGATGGGCGGGCTTTTTGTTATCATCATGGCAGAGCTGCTGCTGGAGCCTTCCCTGACTCAGGAAATTGCAGCCGGCAGCGGAGTCCTGCTGGCTGCAGGCGGCGGCATACGTGCCCTGTATGGCTATTTGTCGATCGGGCTGTTTAAATTGCTGAAATATTTCCTCTCGGATTCCTGATGCAGAACGATATCGAGATATACCTCCGCGGGGCTGATCCGCAACTGATCTGCCGCTGGCTGCGCGAGGTATTCGGGCAGGCTCCGCAGCCGATCAACAGCAGTGATCGCAACCGCGTTCTGCGCTATCGTATAGTGGCAGATGACGTTGTGATTCCGCTGCTGCTGGTGGTCCGGGGTGATTGGACGTCGGTATGGTTCAATTCCGGACTGACACCCTGGAGCAACGATTTCGACTGCGCCAGTGATGCTGTTCGCCACCTGGGCCAAACAGCACGCTGCACGGATGGTGGCTGGCAGGAAGGGGATGACCCGGATCGCTTCCTCGAAATAACGCCTGAGGGCGTCAGCAAGGTAATCTGGCGGGATGGCTAAACAGGACAACTTGTTGATTGATGCGACGCGTCGCCCGCCGCCACTCTGGAAGGTCTGGCTGCTGCGCAGCGTTTATACCCTGCTGAGCAGCCTCGGCCTGCTGCTTTGCCTTCTGTTGACCATTGATCTGTGGATTTCGCTGCAATCGCGTGACCGGATTACCAATGATCCCGAGTTCCTGCGCCCCACTGAATACGGTGTAGTGCTGGGCACCGCCAAGTATTACAGCGGCGGGCTCAATCCCTTCTACCAGGCACGCATGGACGCCGCAGCCAGTCTCTACCACTCCGGTCTGGTAGAGCAGTTGATCGCCTCCGGTGATCACAGCACCCCTTTCTATGACGAACCCGGCATGATGCTGGAGGACCTGATGGCCCGGGATATTCCCGAGCAGGTTATTCTGCGCGATGGCGGAGGCATCCGCACACTGAATTCCATGCGCCGCCTGCGTACCGAGTTTGGGCAGACGGAGGCCATTATCGTGAGCCAGCGCTTCCATCTGGAGCGTGCCCTCTACCAGGCGCGTGCAGCCGGCATTGATGCGCAAGGTTACGTGGCAGAAGATGCGCCACTGCGCTGGCACTGGCGGGTCCGGTTGAGAGAAGTACTGGCCCGGGTGTCGGCCGTCATCGATATCCATATCTTGCGTCGGGCGCATGATCCCAGTCTTCATGGCTGATCAGTGCGTCACTGACTGAGTGACTCCAACTGCTCCATGACGCCACTCGCCCTTATCACGCCGGAGGGTTCGACGGGCAGGCCGGCAGCCTGCAGCATTTCCAGAGTCCATGTGTTGCAGGTGCGGCGCAGATGAAAGCGGCCTTCGCCGGTGAAAAACAGACTCCGCGCATACAAGCCTGCACCACCCGGCTGCACGGCACCCTCTTCATCCAGCTCAAACGAAGCGGCTATGGCCTCGGTCATGGCGATCATCCCTGCCTCATCAACTGACAAACTCATCACTTCGCTGGCCGGGAAATAGTCATCCGGATGATCGGGCAGCGCCACCACATGCATGACCGAGTCAGTCGGCCACAGGGCGGCCGGTGCCATCAGCCAGGGGCTGTCCTCACCGCGCTGATAATACTCGGCATCACCCCAGCCGAATTCATAATAGGGTGCCTCGCCCAGATAATCGGGGACAAACGCCAGTGCGTCGTGAAGATCCTCTGCGGCGATCACCACCCCGGTATGCCAGCTGTAGCGGGTAATATGAACCTCTGTCGCCAGCAACGGCAGCGACAGCAGGCACAGCGCTGACAGCAAAGCCAGACGCCTGAACCCGCCACTCCGATATTGTCTCTTGCGTTGGTACATGGCCTTCATCATGTCCCCGGCAGCAATGGCATTTCAAGTATCGCACTTTCAAGTTAGGCCAGCAGCACGTGGTTTCGCAACGAACAGCTTGATGGGCTCCTGATTTTTCGCAGTATTTATACGTTTATCTTCAAGCAACCAGTGTCCGGCTGTTTAATTGGGCAACTTTCATCGTGTGGTCTGCGGTCTCTGGCCAAAAAGACATCACGCCGGGTTAGCGGGCCGGCATCGAGGGATGTGGAAAGGGTAATCTGCTAGACTTCTGCGCAGGAGCAAGCAGGCAGACCCCAGAGGCACACAGGCAACATGGCAGACACGGAAAAACGCACCTACCACCATGGCAATCTCAGAGATGCACTGATTGAAGCTGCCTTCGAGCATTTGCAGGAAGACACACTGGATTCCCTCAGTCTGCGTGGTCTGGCCCGACGCGTGGGTGTAACACCTGCTGCGGTGTACAACCACTTCTCGGACAAGACGGCGTTGCTGGTCGACCTGAAAGCTGAAGCGTTCGGCATTCTGGACCAGTTTCTGCTGGAGGCCGTGCAGGACATCCCGCCCGAGCAGACGGAGCAACGCATCCGGGCCATGGGCCATGCCTATCTGGCCTTTGCCCAGGCCCATCCGTCGGTGTTCAAACTGACGTTCAACTGGGCCCCCGACCTGGATCGCCTGACCGAGGAGTTCATGGCGGCAGGGTCACGCGGGGAACTGTTTCTGCG
>NZ_JAIUMC010000045.1 GCF_022565775.1 Natronospirillum sp. | reverse complement strand
GCAGTTGGCTTTTAACCAATTGGTCGCAGGTTCGAATCCTGCACGACCCACCATTTTCCGCTTTCAAGTCTTGCAGTTGCCCCAGTATTACAATCTTGTCCAATCTGGTTCATTGTAAGGTAACGTCTTGATGAACCAAGGCACAGACCCCAGTATACTGGCAAGAAGTCAGAGAGCCGAAAACAGGCCAGATTGAGACCCATGACAGCATCCTATCGTATCGGCCCAAGGCCAGAGTCCATCGACGCCATTTGTGTTCCCGCGCATCCGGCGCAGGACACCCTCAGCGCGGAAGCACGCAGTGCGCAGTTGGAAGAGGCTCGCCAGATGCTAACCCAGCGCGGCGCTGTGCTGGTAGCACACTATTATACCGACCCCATGATGCAGGAACTGGCGGACCTCAGTGGCGGGTTTGTGGGCGACTCGCTCGAGATGGCGCGTTTTGGTGCCAATACGGATGCAACTACCGTAGTGGTGGCTGGTGTTCGCTTCATGGGTGAGACTGCCAAGATTCTCAGCCCGGAAAAAATGATATTGATGCCGACCCTGGAGGCTGAATGCTCGCTGGACCTGGGTTGCCCGCCTGATGAGTTCGCTGCCCTGCGGGCACAGCACCCGGAACGCACCGTGGTGGTCTATGCCAATACATCGGCAGCGGTCAAAGCTCAGGCGGACTGGGTGGTGACTTCCAGTATCGCGGTGGAAGTCATTTCGCACCTGCAGGCCCGGGGTGAGTCGATTCTCTGGGCTCCGGACCAGCACCTGGGCCGCTATGTCGCCCAGAAGACCGGCGCCGATATGCTGCTCTGGAATGGTGCCTGCGTGGTTCATGAAGAATTCAAAGCCCAAGGTATCGAGCGCATGAAGGCGGTCTATCCTGAGGCGGCGGTGCTGGTGCATCCGGAAAGCCCAGAGGCGGTGCTTGCTCTGGCCGACCGGGTGGGTTCCACCACTCAATTGCTCAAGGCCACGCAGGAATTGCCCCATGAACAGTTCATTGTGGCCACCGATCGCGGCATCTTCTACAAGATGCAGCAGGCCAGCCCGCACAAGACCTTTATCGAAGCACCGACAGCCGGCAATGGAGCAACCTGCCGTAGTTGTGCCCATTGCCCCTGGATGGCCATGAATAAGTTGGATGCGCTGATGCAGAGTCTGCAGGGTGACGAGCAAGCTGTGCAGGTAGAAGAGTCATTGCGCCTAAAGGCCCTGCAACCTTTGCAGCGCATGCTGGAATTCACTGCCGACAAGCGCTGAAACTAACGCTGTGCGCGCTCCCAGCGCCGCAGCTGGTTTTCCCACTGGGAGCGCTGCGACCCCGCATCACTCAACTCCACTGCACGCCGCAGCTGCCGTACCGCAGTATCCAGGTCGCCATTGATCCAACTGGTCTGCGCCTGAGCGCGAAAAGCCATATGACGTTCATGCTCTTCCGGATAGGCCAGGCGCAGAGTATTCCAGGTCATCAGGTCATTGGCAGCGGCCTGTTCTTGCAGAGTCCGGCGCCAGCGGGCCCGCTCGGAACCGGACAATTGCACAACCTCCTCCTTGTGCAGGTGCAGCATGCTCAGCGCTACCAGCCAGCTGTCCGGCGCCAGACTCGCCTTCGCCTTGACGCGCTCGGCGAGTGCTGAGCGTTGCTCATCAACCGCTTGCACCGTCAGCCAGTCAGAAGCACGAAACACCAGGTATGGGTGTGCCGGATAAGCGGTCAGCAAGTCGTCCCAGAGTTCATAGAGCTCTTCCTGGCTGTCCGCCTCATGCCAGGCCCGGTAAAGCGCACAACGTTCGTCAGTTGACCGACTGTTGAGGCTGCGATCCAATTGGACCCAGCACAGCGGAATATCAAGTACCGGGTTGTCTCTCTGTGGCTCGCGCTCTATCCGATTGCGCAGGTCAGCCAGACGCGCCCGAACATCCGGGTGAGTGGTCGGGTAGGCGGTACCCGCAGTACCTGTCTGCAGGCGTTGCCCGGAGGCCATGGTTTCGTAGGCGCTGATCATGCCGTCCAATGGCAGTCCGCCCGAGCGCATGGCTGACACCGCCATCCGGTCGGCCTCTTCTTCCATGCTGCGTGAAAAAGCCAGTTGCTGCTGAATGGCGGTACCTTGCGCACCATAGATCATGCCAATGGCCAGATCCGGGTCAACCTGCCAGGCCAGTGGTGCCAGGAGTATGCTGGCGATCACCAGGCCAGTAGATTGCTGGCGCGCCTGGGCGAGTCGTTGATGGTGGCCTAGGGCCAGGTGTCCGAGTTCGTGGGCCAGAATGGCCTGCACTTCCGGGGTTTCAGTCAGCGCGTCAAGCAACCCGTCGTGTACGCCGATCAACCCGCCGGGCAGGGCGAAGGCATTGAAGCTGCGATGACTGACCCCGAATATGAGCAGATCGCGGCTGCCGTCTTCAGTGCTGAAAGCCGGTAAGAGAGGGACCATGGATTGCTCGAGGTAGTAGGTGAGACCCGGATCCTGAGCCGCCATCCCCTGAGCATTGAGAAAGCGCAGATAGCGCAAACCGGCGCTGGTCTGTTCGTTCTGGGAGCGGATATCCTGTTGCCCGAGATTGGGCAGATCCCCGATCAGAACATCACCCCGAGCGACTGAAAACACAATGAACGCCATGACCAGCAGGGAAATGCCTTGGCCAGCCCTGACTCCACGGTTAGACTGGCGTCGGGGTGAGAAGAAAGCGAAAATTTTCATGCAGACCAATATAAAGCAAGACATCATTGACGCCAGTGGTTTGGCTTGCCCTTTACCATTGCTGAAAGTGAAGCAGTGGCTGGCGCGGGCCCGCCCCGGGGAGCGCCTGCAAGTGATCGCTACTGACCCGGGTTCGTCGAGGGACATTCCCCGATTTCTGGCTGCAAGCCCACATCATTTGATTCATCAGGAACAGACTGACTCTTGTTGGGTAGCTGAAATAGAGGCGGGACATCAAGCATGCTCAAGGTAATTGAGAGGGTATATCAGCGCTATTTTTCCGATGAAGAGGCGATCATCCTGGCGTTTGTGCTGCTGGGTGCCATGTTGGTTGTTTGGCTGTTCGGCGCCATTCTGGCGCCGGTCATCGCCGCACTGATTGTAGCCTATGTACTGGCGCCCGCCATGGACCGCCTGGTGTCCTGGCATGTGCCTCAGATTCTTGCCGCCAGCCTGCTCTCTTTGCTGTTCCTCGGTCTTTTGCTGTTGGTCGGTTTGGTGCTGTTCCCCTTCATGTGGGCACAATTGATGACCCTGACCACAGAACTGCCCAAGATGATTACCGATCTGCAGCTATCAATGAACCTGATGGCCGAGCGTTTTCCGGAGATCTTTGATGAAGAGCAGGTGATGCAGTGGGTGCAGCAGCTCAACCTGGCGTCTCTGGGTAACCAGGCGGCCGCTCAGTTGCCGCGACTGGTCAGCTACTCGCTGTCCACGCTGCCCAATATCGTCACCGTTCTGATTTACCTGCTGATTGTGCCGCTGCTGGTGTTCTTCATGCTGAAAGACCGCACTACCCTGTGGCAAGCGGCTCTGGCCCTGCTGCCCGCACGACGCCGGCTGTTGACCGATATCGGTCGCGAAATGAACATGCAGATTGCCAACTACATTCGCGGCAAGGTGATAGAGATCATCATTGTGGGTGGTGTTACTTTCGTGACTTTCGAAATACTGGGTCTGAATTATTCAGCCCTGCTGGCCGTGGTGGTGGGTGTGTCCGTCCTCATTCCCTATATCGGGGCAACGGTGGTCACCATCCCCGTTGCGCTGATTGCCCTGTTTCAGTTTGGCATCAGCCCCGAGTTCTATACGGTGGTGATCGCCTACCTGGTGATTCAGGTACTGGACGGCAATGTTCTGGTGCCGCTGTTGTTCTCCGAAGCGGTGAATCTGCACCCGGTGTCCATCATTGTTGCGGTTTTTCTGTTTGGCGGTATCTGGGGCTTTTGGGGGGTCTTCTTTGCGATCCCGCTGGCCACCCTGATCAAGGCGGTGTACAACGCCTGGCCCAAACACCCCGAAATGGGATCTGAAAACTGGCCGGAGCAGCATGATCTTCCTGCCCCGGCGAGACCGCGGGTCGAAGACGGCACTTCCGAGGTCAAGTAGGCACTACAGTCAGCAACAAATAGAACACTGCCTGCAGGTTGAGCTTGCAGGCGTTCAGCATTACCATTGCACGGTTTGAAGTCACCGCCATTCCTGAACAGTCGAGAGGCCCCGCATGATCAAAGGGAGCACTGTAGCTCTGGTCACCCCGATGAACGAAGACCGCAGCATCAGCTGGGAGAGTCTGGAGCAGTTACTCGAGTTCCATATTGAAAATGGTACTCAGGGCATTGTCTCCGTTGGCACCACCGGCGAATCGGCAACCCTGACGATAGCGGAGCACAAGTCAGTCATCAAATTTACCGTGGAATACTGCCGCGGGCGCATTCCGGTGCTGGCCGGAACCGGTGCCAACAACACCATGGAAGCCGTGGAGCTGACCAAGACTGCCGCCGAGGCCGGTGCTGACATGACGCTGTCGGTGGTACCCTACTACAACAAGCCGAGTCAGGAAGGCCTGTATCAGCATTTCAAGACCATTGCTGCTGCGGCTGATCTGCCACTGATGCTCTACAATGTACCGGGCCGCACTGTGACCGACATGAGCAATGAGACGGTGGCGCGCCTGGCACGCATACCCAATATCGTGGGCATCAAGGATGCCTCGGCAGATATCTCGCGCGTGCAGGCCATCAAATCCATGGCCGGGCAGGATTTTGCCATGTACTCGGGTGATGATGCCACCAGCCTCGAGTTTCTGCTTGCCGGCGGCGACGGGGTGGTCTCCGTCACCACCAATGTGTCGCCCAAGGCCATGCAGTCAATGTGTATGGCCGCCATCGAAGGCAATCGCGACCTTGCGGAGCGTCTGGATGCCAGCCTGCAGCCATTGCACAAGAACCTGTTCGTTGAAAGCAATCCGGTACCGGTCAAATGGGCACTCAACCTGATGGGCCTGATCCCGCCGGGTATCCGTCTCCCCCTGGTACCGCTGGCAGAGCAGTATCACGAGCAGGTCAAACAGGCCTTGATCGACTCCGGAGTACTCTGAATTGATGTGCACTAGCACCGTTATGCGCTCCATTGTTCTGCTTGGCACTCTGGTTGTGCTGGCCGCGTGTTCCAGTCAGGAGCTGCAGACCAGTCAGGAAAGTGAACTTCAATGGCGCACTCAGCACGATGCGCTGCCTCCAGCCAGTGACCGGTTTCGTCTGGACGACCCGCTGCCTGCCGGCACCCTGGTGTCGGTGCGGGCACCGAGACTGGACCTGGATGTGGAGAGCGATGTGACCGAGCGGCGTATCGAGCGGCGCCGGCTCTATATCGACTCCAACGGCCTGCCGCTGATTGAAATGCCGGAAAGTCCTACGGAAACAGCGGAGCTGGTTCAGGGTGCCATGGAAGATCTGGAGTGGCGCGTACGTCGTGTGCGGATGGCAGAGAGCCGTGTTGAAATAGACGGTTCCGAATGGCTGCAGCGCTCCAGTGGCCAACTGTTCCCACGGCGCCCCGTTATCTACGTCTATTTTTACGCTCTGGGCAGTGGTACACAGGTCCACCTGGAACGGCGTGACAGTGATCAGCCCTTCCCGGTCGGAACCCAGAGAGAACTGCTGGAAAAGCTCTACGCGGAACTCTCGTAATGCGATATGCCTCCCTGGGCAGTGGCAGCAAGGGCAATGCAACGCTGGTCTCCAGCGGGACCACCACAGTGCTGGTGGATTGCGGTTTCGCAGCTCGTGAAGCCATTGCCCGAATGGAGCGCCTGGGCTTTGATCCGGCAGAGCTGGATGCCGTGGTGGTAACCCACGAGCATGGTGATCATGGCAAGGGGGTGCGCGCCCTGTGTCGCAAGCTGGACATACCGGCTTACATGTCGGCAGGTACAGCGATTGGCCTCAAGTGCCATGAAGATCCGCATGTCAGACTGATTGATACGCATGCGTCGTTTCAGCTCGGGAGTTTCGAGATTATCCCGATCATCGTGCCGCATGATGCCCGAGAGACCTGCCAGTTCGTGTTTGCCGCCTCCGGGCGACGACTGGGTGTGCTGACTGATCTGGGGCACATTACCCCGTACATTGCCGAGGCCTATCGCGATCTGGATGCGCTGATACTGGAAGCCAACCATGACCCGGTAATGCTGGCAGAAGGGCCTTATCCGGCGTCATTGAAACGGCGCGTCGGCGGAAGGTTTGGCCACCTGAGCAATGAACAGAGTGCTGATCTGCTGCGTCAGTTGAACATGGACCGCCTGCAGCAGATTGTGATTGCCCACATCAGTGAACAGAACAACGACCCGGAGCGCGCCGCCGCCGTGCTCGCCGCTGCCATTCCGGGGCATGAACACAAACTTCGCATCAGCACCCAGGACGCTGGTTTTGACTGGTGCGCCGTGAACAGTCGAATTGAGGACACCGCATGAACAAGGCCGAGCTGCTGTACTCCGGAAAGGCAAAATCTGTCTACCACACCGACAACCCTGATTTCATGATTCTCGAGTTTCGCGACGATACGTCTGCGTTCGATGGCAAAAAGAAGGCAGCTCTGGCGCGCAAGGGTGCCGTGAACAACCAGTTCAACGCCTTTGTCATGGAGAAGCTGGCAGCCGCGGGCATTCCGACACACTTCGAAAAGCAACTGTCCGCAAATGAGTCACTGGTCAGGAAACTGACCATGTTGCCGGTCGAATGTGTGGTACGCAATCGGGCCGCAGGCAGCCTGGTGCGCCGGCTTGGCGTTGAAGAGGGGCAGACGCTGTCGCCACCGGTCTTCGAGTTCTTTCTGAAAAACGACGATCTGGGTGACCCCATGATCAATGACGCCCACATCCTCACCTTTGGCTGGGCAACAGCCGAACAGATCGCTGGCATGAAGGCACTGACGCTTGCAGTAAATGATGTTCTGCTCAAACTCTTTGCTGATGGCGGCATGATTCTTGTGGACTACAAGCTTGAGTTTGGTATGTTCAAGGGGGAACTGGTACTGGGTGATGAATTTTCGCCCGATGGATGCCGCCTCTGGGACAGCAAGACGCTGGAGAAAATGGACAAGGACCGTTTCCGGCAGGACCTGGGCAATGTCATCGAGGCGTATGAGGAAGTAGGTCGCCGCATTGGTATCGAGTTTCAATAATCCGCATTGGGTTGGGATTCGGTCCCTGGACAGGGGCATAAAACAGCAGGAGCACCAGGAATGAAGAAAACACTAATGGCTGCCGCGTTGGTAGCGTTTGCACCCGCCGTACAGGCGGCCCCGTTTATCGATTTTGAAGTGGGGGGCGGCCTGACCTTTCCCTCGCTGAATGACGGTGGTACAGGCAGTGGCGACGACCGGGTGTCGTTCACCGACAGTGGCGGTGACGTGCAACTGGATCTCGAGGCCAACAACGGCTTCTATCTGGGCGGCCGTCTGGGTCTGCCCATTGTTCCGGATATCAAGCTGCGCTATGAGCGGCTGACCTTCGAAAACAGCAATTTTGAGGAAACTTTCGAAGCCTTTGGCGAGACCTATCAGGCGGATGGCGAAATCTTCCTGGACATGAGCTATATCGATACGGTCTTCTTTTATGGTCTGCCCGACCTGGTACCCGGCGTCGACTACTTTGTTGATCTGGGTGTGAACCTGCGCTGGTTGCTGGGCGGGTTTGAAGCCGAGATTGATGGCGGAGACAGTGAGTCGTTCGACTTCCCCGGCATTCCTCTGCCCGCAGCTCATATCGCCGCAGGGGCAACCATTCCCACAGTTGATGTCGAGCTGTCCGGAGAGTTGAACATTCTGCCGCTCAGCGGTCTGTCGCACCGCGACTGGAACGTCAAAGCGCGGTGGTTTGCGCCTCTGCCAGTGGACTTTGTCGCCCGGGTCGGTGTGGAAGCGGGTTACCGCAGCTGGACTGTCGATATCGACGGTGAAGATGCAGGTCTTATCGACGACGATGATTTCCAGCTGGATTTTGAAACCTCCGGCTTCTTCGTTGGTACCGCCATCACCTTCTGATCCTGCTCTGGCTGGTGGCGACATCGCCAGCCAGGAGTAACCGCCATGAATCTCTACAGTGGTGCCTCTGTCGGCGCTGCAGAGCAACAGTGGGCGCAGACCAGTGCCCAACCGACCTGGATACTGATGCAGCGTGCCGCTCTTGCGGCACAGCGTGAACTGGAACAGCACTTCCCTGGCGAACGCCCTGTAGCCGTGCTTTGTGGCAGTGGCAACAATGGCGGTGACGGCCTGTTGCTGGCTGCCAATCTTCATACGGCTGGTCGCCCGGTTACTGTCTGGCTGAAAGGCGAACCGCGTTCCGGCAGTGATGCTGAACGGGCCTGTGCCGAGGCCCGAAAAGCGGGCGTTGTGATCACTGATGACCTGACCGCGCTGCCATCTCCGGCCGTTTGTGTAGATGCGCTGCTCGGTACCGGCTTCGAGGGCGAGCCCAGAGGCACTATCGCTGATGCCATTCAGTGGCTGCGCCAACAGCACTCCCGGCAGATTCTGTCTATCGATTGTCCCAGTGGCTTGAATGCTACCACCGGTGCTGTCGGCGCGGTTGACTGTGTCGTCGAAGCAGGCCGCACAGTGACCTTCATTGGCGCCAAACTCGGCCTGTTTACCGGACAGGGTCCGGGGCTGACCGGTGAACTCAGTCTGCATGACCTGGACGTCAGCATGGATGACCAGCCGGTGCTGGCAAACTTGCTGAAAACCGGTGATCTGCACTGGCCGCACCGTCCGGCTGCGACCCACAAAGGCGCTCAGGGTCATGTGCTGGTAGTCGGTTCCGGAGCGGGGCTTTGGGGTGCCGGCATGCTCGCCGCTGAAGGCGCCCTGGTGACCGGGTCCGGCCTGGTAACAGCGCATCTCAACCCTGCCTGCCATTCGGCGCTGCTGACGCGCGCCCCGGAGATCATGGTGCGTGGCGACCCGGTGCCGCACGCCCTGCAGCCGCGTCAGACGGTGGTGGTAGGCCCCGGCCTGGGACGCGATCAGGCTGCGACTGTCCGCTGGCAGACCGTCTGCCGATTGCTGACTGACCCGGCGACACCACCGGACGGCATTGTCGTCGACGCCGATGCACTCTGGCATCTGGCAGCGCGGCCTTTTCAGCGGCCTGATTGGGTGCTCACCCCGCATCCCGGCGAGGCGGCTCGGTTGCTCGACTGCACTGTGGCTGACATAGAGGCCGACCGTGTGCAGGCCGCCCGCGACATACAGCAGCGCTATGACGGCGTAGTGGTGCTGAAAGGCGCGGGTACCGTGATTGCCACTGCCGACCGCTGCAGTGTATTGCCATTTGCTTCCGGAGCCATGGCCACCGGCGGCCTGGGTGATGTGCTTTCCGGGGTTATCGGCGCCTTGCTGGCGCAGGGGCTGACCGTTGCTGAGGCAGCCGAAAGCGGCGCCTGGCTGGTAACGCACACCGCCCTGCAGCAGGCTCGCAAACAGCCGGTAGTGCGCGCGTCTCAGATACTGGACCGCCTGGCTGAAACAGCCTGGCAACTGGGGTTTCAGGCCGAAACCCGGGATCACTCAACAGCCAACTTTGCAGGTGACTGAACCGTGGGCAAGAACCCCGAAGTTGACGAATACCTGGCCGAAGGCTGTGGCCGCTGCGACAAGGTGGGAACGCCCGCGTGCAAGGTCAATACCTGGCGCGACGGGCTGACCCGGCTGCGTGCTGTGGTGCTGGACACGCCACTGGTGGAAGACCGCAAATGGGGCGCGCCCTGTTACACCCTTAATGGCACGAATGTGGTGATGATCGGTGCTTTCAATAACAACTATGTGTTGAGTTTTATGAAGGGGGCACTGCTGAAGGACCCGCACCAGTTGCTGGAAGCACCGGGCGAGCATACCCAGTCAGGCCGGGTGATTCGTTTTACCGATGCCGAGCGGGTGACCGCACTGGCGCCAGTGCTGAGAGACTATGTTCTGGAAGCCATCGAGATCGAAAAGGCCGGCCTCAAGGTCGAGCTCAAGCAGACCGCCGACTATGAGATGCCCATCGAATTGCAGGCGGCCATGGATCAGGATCATCACCTGAAAGAGGCTTACCATGCCTTGACCCCAGGCCGCCAGCGCAGCTACCTGATTCATATCGGCGGCGCCAAACAGGCCAAAACCCGGCTGGCTCGTATCGAGCGCTGCCGGGACAAGATATTCGCAGGCAAGGGTTTCAACGAGTATTGAGCTTGCCGAGGCTCGCGCCTTCGGCTAGTCTGTGTTTCCGCTAGTCCCGTCTTTCCAATACAGGAGCCATGCCAATGAAGTCAGCACTCTGAACCCCGTTTCTTTCTTGTGGTGTTACAGAGGTGTTGTCCATGGCTATGGCCTGTATTTCCGCAACGGATCTGACCGTTGCATTTGATCCAAAACCCCCCGTTTTCCATGCGCTGGATGTGCACCTGTCGGCTGAGCCTGTAGCGCTGATCGGTCCCAATGGTGCCGGCAAGACCGTGCTGGCCGAGTGCCTGGCCGGTATCCGTGTACCCACTGCCGGCCAAGTGCAGCATCTGGTGCCGGTGGCCTATCTGCCGCAGCAGGCGGCCGAGCAGAGCGACTCGGGCACCGTGGCCGCTTTTCTGGGTGTGGAGACGGCGCTGGCGGCACTGACACGGCTGCTGGCCGGGGAAGGGCAGGTAGATGACCTGTCGATTCTGAATGACCGCTGGACCCTGCGGGATGACCTGCAGGCACAGCTGGCACAGTTCCAGTTGCCCGCGGACATCCTGTCCGCACCGGTCAGTTCACTGAGCGGCGGCCAGCGCACCCGGCTGCATCTGCTGCAGCTGTCCCGGCTGCCCGATACCTATCTGATTCTGGATGAACCCACCAATCACCTGGACCAGGCCGGTCGTCAGTGGCTCGCCGACTGGATCAGGCAGCGCTCCGCCGGCACCTTGGTGATCACCCACGATCAGGGTTTGCTGGCCAGCTTCTCGCAGTTGCTGGAGCTGCGGGAAGGTCGCCTGCAACGCCATGGCCAGGGGTTTGCCGGCTATCAGCAGACCCGCGCCCAACTGCTCGAAAAAGCGCAGCACGACAAGCAGCATGCGCGCCAGACCCTGAAAAGGGAACGCCAGCAACAGCAGCTCGAACGCGAACGCCATGAACAAAGAGCCGCCAAGGGCCGGGCCAAGGCACGCAAGGGCGACATGCCGAAGATTCTGCTCGATGCGCGCAAGGACCGCAGCGAAGCCACGGGCGGTCGTATCGCCCAGAAGCATCAGACTGCACTCGATGCCGAGCAGCAGCGCCTGCAGGCCGCCGAATCCGTATTGGGGCGGGAGAATCCTCTGGCCTTCCCGCTCACCGAACCGGCCCCCATCTCCGGCTGTCTGCTGGCCCTGCAGGGTGTCCAGTTGCCCTGGGTGGAAAACGCGGAACCGCTGGACTGGCAGGTGATGAGCGGCGAACGCTGGTGGCTGCGCGGCGCCAATGGCAGCGGCAAGTCAACCCTGATGAGCGTCACTAGTGGTGCCATTGAGCCCGTCTGTGGAGACATTCAGCGGCGCGGCACATTGCTCAGGCTGGACCAGCATCTGACGCTGTTGACCCCGGACCAGAGCGCGCTGGCCAACTTCCGGCGGCTCAATCCGGGCTGGTCGGATGCGGGCTATCGGGACCGGCTGGCCCAGTTGCGCCTGCGCGGCGACCTGGCTCTGCAGGCAGTGTCGCAACTGAGTGGCGGTGAACAATTGAAGGTCGCATTGGCGTGCAGCCTGATGGGTCCCGAAGCGGCGCAGCTCATTCTGCTGGATGAGCCCGACAACCATCTTGATCTGGAGAGCCAGACGCTGCTGGCCGAGGTGCTGAGTCAGTACCGGGGTACCCTGATCGTGGTCACCCACAGTAAGCCCATGGCGCGAGCCATGTCACTGGACCGGGTGCAGACACTGGGAAGGACAGAATGAACCTGATACAACATATGTTCAGAAAAAAGACAGGGTATGGCCAAAGGAAGTCACGCAGCACCCTTTGAGGAGCCCGTTCCATGAACGTCAGCACAAACACTATTCAAGGAGCCCGGCGCCTCCCCTGGTGGGTAATCCTGCTGGGCCTGGCGATAGCCTACAGCCCCAATTACCTGAATCGAATAGCCCGCTGGCTGGGTGCGGAATGGCACTGGATGGGCGGACCCCAGTCGGTGCTGGTCTGGAACTGGGCCGTAATGCTGGTGCTGCTGCTGTTCATCCTGGTGGTTGAGCGGCGTGGCCTGAGTTCCATTGGCCTGCGCAAGCCCACCGGCAAGGATATACAGTGGGCGATGATCTTCTGGGGGGTCTCTGTAGGGGTCTCCGGAGTGGTCCACACCTGGTTTCCGGCCCCCGAGTTGGATGGACTGGAGGTCATTCTGGCCTTTTCCATCCCGGTACTTCTGCTCATCATTTTGACCACGTCGGTGACCGAAGAGGTGTTCTATCGTGGCTACTCTATCGAACGGATCCGGGAACTGACCGGCAGCCTCAGTCTGGCCGTGCTGATCAGTTTTGTACTGTTCCTGCTGCCCCATATCGCCTTCTTTGGTCCGCACTGGCTGCTGTCTCAAGGGCTCAGCGTCGTCCTGCTCTATGTACTCTATGTGTGGAGACGAAATCTCTGGGCCTGCATGCTGATGCATCTGCTGGGCAACATGATGATCCTGTTTCCGGCTTTAGGGCTGGAGTGAGTTCATGGCATGCTCTCCAGCCTCCCCGGTATGGACAAGAGGACACCATTCGGATAGTTTTCAAGGGAGGTTGCAACATTTCCACTTGAACCGCGTCTTTTTGCGCGCGTGAAGGGCGGGCAACCCGAAAAATCTGAGCCGTATGCTTTGGCTTGCCTATCATTGTCTCGCAGTCTGCGGCCGGGTGCTTCTTCATGGCAGTGCCTCTCTCGTTCAAGGCAGCGTGTATGACTCAAGGACTCATGCCATGCTTACGGCACTCAACCTCTTCAAGCCCTTCGTTCTGACCTATCGTCTGTTGCTGATGCCTGTTTTTCTGGTTCTGATTCTGGGCTGCTCCGGTGGCAGCTCAAGCTCAAGCCCTGAAGAAAGTTCGGAAAATGGCACGGAGGACAGCCGGACCCTGAACGTGCCAGCCGATATTGCCATCAGGACAGAATCCAAACAGGTCACAGTAACCTGGCCTATGGAAGTTGACGTCACCTACGATCTGTTCTGGTCAACCAATGCAGATCTTGATCCGGATAATGCCGCCACGTCAGACATGGCTCCGAATATTGATTCCCCTTACGTGCTTGATACCTTGCAGAATGATCAGAACTACTTTTTCTATCTGAGGGCCAGTTATGACGGCGAGTCGTTAAACAGTGATCGTCTCGATACGCGCGTGGCCGCGCCTGGCGTGGATCGCGGGAACACCGGAGGGGGAGGGGTCAGTGCGCTGGTGCAAAGCGATGACGGTCGCATTTTTCTGGGTGGGAGTAAGCAATACACAGGACACGGCTATGGCCGGCTGCAGGTGGTTGATGATCAGTTCGGCTTCCCCCGAGCTCACCCTTTGATCGACATTCGCACCACAGCGGTGACAGCAGATGGTGAAGGCGGTTATTTCTTCGCCACGCAAAGCCCCACGCGGATCAAACGAGTGGACCAGAATGGCAAACTCGATGATTCGTTTGAGATCGCCGCAAGCTCGGATGTTCTGGTCATGCTGGTGCACAATGAAACCCTCTACGTTGGGGGCGAATTCAGCACCATAGCCGGCGTCAGCCGCGACCACCTGGCCGCTCTTACCCTTGACGGTGATGTCCTGGGTTGGTCGCCAAACCCGAATGATTATGTGAACGCATTGTTGGTGCACGATGACATCCTCTATATCGGAGGTGAGTTCAGCAATGCCATGATTCTGGGTGAGGAAGAGCGAGACTATGTCGCTGCATTTGATCTGAGCGACAATAGGAGCCTGACTGATTGGGCGCCTAGTCCCAATGGCAGAGTAGAAGCGCTGGCCGTCATGGGCGAGCATATTGTGTTGGGTGGCAATTTCAGTCAGATAGACTCTGAAGACCAGTCTCGTTTGGCCATGATTGATCTGGACGGCGATGTTCTCGATTTTCAGTGGGAGCTCAGTGGCTCTGTAGAGGCCCTGGCATCTTACGATGACTGGCTCTACGTCGGCGGTCAATTCACGCAACCGCATGACTACCTGTTCAGGGTCGAGGCTGACGGAACCATCGATGAAAGCTGGCCAGAGCAAAGACCACAAAATCGAGTGTATTCACTGCTGGCCTCGGAAACAGGCGTTTATGCAGGAGGCTCTTTTACCGTCGGTGAAACAGAGCCTCACAGGAACTTCGTGAAATATCGCACTGATGGCACTCTCGATACCAGTATAGGTCGGGGAGTTGATCAGCGGGTCAATGATCTCGCGCTGGTCGGCGACAAGGTCGTCATTGTCGGCGAATCTTTGATACGTATTGAAGAATATCGGCAAGGCCTGTCCGTCATGGATCTGGATGGGCGCTGGCAGGATTTTCCGGTGGCACTGGATGGACGAGTTCAATTCCTGAATATCCACCAGGGCAGGCTGTATGTGGGCGGTTCATTTGAACAGGCACGCGGATCCAATCAATCGGAAATGGTCGCACGCAGCGGAGTGGCGGTGTTTGATCTGGAAACCGCGGCACTGGAGCCGTTTGCACCGCAAGTCAGTCATTCGAGCTTTAGACATGAGGTCAATCATATACTGCCCATGGATGGCCAGTATGTAATAGCGGGACTGTTTAACAGCGTGAATGGCATTGCTCGGCAGGGGCTGACACTGGTGGATCAGCAAGGAGCCAATGGCGATCCGATAGACGGTACCGATGAGGCAGACGGCCGCATCTATACCTTGGCATTAACGAACGACCATCTGTATTTAGGGGGGCAGTTCAGCGGTTTCGGTGGAGAAGCTGCCGCCATCCATATTGCCCGTGTCCATCGGGGCGGCGCAGATAAAGGCGAGGTTGATGACAGTTGGTTGCCGGACATCTCGGAAACCAACTTCGCCTCTGTCTATGGCGTGGTGAGTGATCTGAATATCCAGGATGATCTGGTGTATATGGCAGGTGCCTTCACCGAGTTCAATGGCGATGCCGAGCGCTTGCATCTTGCCGCCATCAACACATCGGGCACCCTCTCTGCCTGGACCGCTGAGCTTTCCGGGCCAGGGACCACGAGAGCATTGAACCTCGAGTGGTTGCCGGATGAAGAAGGCTTCCTGGTGGCAGGTACTTTCACCACGGTCGATGGCACTGAAACGGGCAGGCTCGCAATCGTGAAACGTGATGGCGGCGGTCTGGAGACTGCATCACCTCTCAGTCTGGCCCTGAAGGAGTTGCAGCAGAGTGATGAAAGTCGCTACGCCTCTTGGCATCCGGCAACCGGCAATATTTGTGTGGGCATGATGAGGCATGAAGACACTGTGCGCCTTAGGGTAGGTGTATATTGTATTGATTCAGCCGGTAACCTGCTCTGGTAGCGTCGGAGTGGAGAGCAGTTGGCATCTAGCTGCGGCCAGTTGCTGTAATACAGCCATGTTCCTCGACTTCAGCAAGGGGCACTGGTACTCGATGTACCGGACGAGGTTTGGTGAAGCTGCGCCGCCTTTGCAACTGCGCATTCAGACCCGATTCAAGCCGGACGACAGTGCGCCACCCAGGGATGTACCCACCTACGACACCTATCCGCTAAAGTTTATTGGCAAGCTCATGTTAGCGAGAGCGGCTATGCTGGTGAGTTGGTGACCAGCCGTCGGGTCAGACAGGCATGGGGCTGATTGTCATCTGGTTTTGGGGTGCACGGCGATCGCATATCCCATGACGCTGATAATGGGAAAGAGGCAGGCCAGAGCAATCATGCCGAACCCGTCCAGCACCGGACTGCGCTCAGGAATCTGTGTTGCCAGGCCGAGCCCGAGTGCCGTGATAATGGGCACCGTAATGGTGGAGGTGGTGACCCCACCCGAATCATAGGCCAGCGGGATCATGTGTTTTGGGCAGCGCAGCGTCAGCGCAATCACCACCAGATAGGCACTGCCGATAAACCAGGTCAGCGGCCAACCCATGACAATGCGCCAGACGCCCAGCGTTATGCCCGTGGCCATGCCAATGGCGACCACAGCGCGCAGAACCAGCGGGTTGAGCGTGCCATTGGAAGCCTGATGCGCTCTTTCGGACACTGCAATCAAGGCCGGCTCCGCAATGGTGGTGCTGGCGCCGATCATGAACGCAAACAGATAGATCCAGTAGTAGTCACGCCAGTGTCGTTCGGCCCCTTCCGCCAGGGTGGGCAGAAAATCGGGCGACACCAGTTGCTCGGCCATCAGGCTGCCAAGCGGGAAGAGAGCCAGCTCCAGGCCGACGATAAACAGCGTCAGTCCCGTCAGGGCCAGCAGAAATCCGGTCAGCACCCGTTTGAGCCTCGCCAGCGGACGACGGATGACCAGATACTGAAAACCGAACAGAATGATCACGATCAGCGACAGATCGCGCAGTGTGGATAGGAAGTGTTCGGCCAGCAGGGCCATTGGGCCGCTCATGAACTCACCCATTCAGCCACCAGAAGCCCAGGCTGCCGAGTGCCAGTACGAAGATGATGGGCATGACCGAGGCGAAGGCAATCAGCCCGAACCCGTCTGTGATCGGGTTGCGCCCCTTGATGGAGGTCGCCAGTCCAACCCCCAGCGCGGTGACCAGTGGCACCGTGATGGTCGAGGTGGTCACGCCACCGGAGTCATAGGCGATGCCGATCAGGGGTGCGGGTGCCACAGCGGTCAGAGCCAAGGCTATCAGATAGCCACCGATGATCAGCCAGTGCAGTGGCCAGCCCTTGAGAATACGCAAGACGCCCAGCACGATGGCAGACCCCACCGACAGAGCCACAATGGCGCGCAACGCAAGCGCTACCTGCCCGGATGCGAGCTGGTGCTCCCGGATCAACCCTTCTTCGATGAAAGCACGCTCTGCCTGCGCCGCCACCGCCATCAGGGCGGGTTCCGCTATCGTGGTGCCAAAACCCAGAGCAAAGGCAAACAACAGCAGCCAGAAGGCGGACCCCTTGCGCACAAACGCATTGGCAAGGCCCTCACCGGCCGGGAACAGGCCCAGTTCGAGGCCCCGAACAAAGAGCGCCAGGCCGATGACAACGCACAACAGACCCAGCAGCACCTGACCGGCAGCCACGGTTTCAGGCAGCGGCTGGCGGAGTACCAGAACCTGAAAGAACAGCACGACCAGGATGACCGGCATCAGGTCTTTTGCGCTGTCGAGAAGCTGACGTCCGAAAGACACAACAAAGGGCACGGTTGAAAGGCTGCCTTCAGTGATGGGCCGGCTGCATTGACCTTGCCCGTAAAGGCGGCCATGGCGTCAATCATAGCAGTTTGAGCCATGCTGCGTTAACCTGCCAGAATCATCAAAACGGCAGGAGACGGACAGGTGCGCTTCAAATTGCTGATTGCCTTTGTCGATAATGCACTGACGGATACAGTTCTGACTGCATCCCGCAAATCCGGTGCCACCGGTGCCACGGTTATCACCAATGCCAAGGGGCAGGGGCTGGAGCCGATCAAGGGGTTTTTTGGTCTGGAAATCATGGCACAGCGCGAAATCGTGATGGTTCTCGTGGAATCACGGCGCGCCGAGAGCGTCCTGGAAGCCATCAGAGTGGCCGGAAAAATGGATGACAGCCTGGACACGGGCATCGCCCTGATGCTCGATGTCGATCAGGCTGTGGGGCTTAAAGAGCACATCAAAACGCTGGAGCAGAACCTGCCGCCAGAGTAGCTAAGGATAGATGAGCCTGAGTCAGGCCCTGGATTGCTGCTTTTGCTGGGCATCAAGCTGGCCCAGCAGGTCCGCAAGCGAACAGGGTCGATGAATGGCATAGCCCTGCAGGAAGTCGATGCCCAGTTCGGCCATCAGAGTGCCCACAGCGTCGGTTTCCACGAACTCCGCTGCCGCACGCTTGCCCATGACACTGACGATTTCACCGATTGACCGCACAATGGCCCGGTGCAGCTCATTGTCAACCGCGTCGCAGACAAAGGCGCCGTCTATCTTGATGATATCGACCGGCATGCTGGTGAGATAGCCGAAAGAAGACAGGCCGCTGCCAAAATCATCCAGTGCGAACTGGCAGCCCTTTTGGCGCAGGCGACGGAACAGGTGGCGGGCATCCGCCAGATTGGATATGGCCGCGGTCTCGGTGATCTCGAAGCACAGCTTCGTTGGGTCGATCGAAGACTCGTCTATAGCGGCTTCCAGAAACTTCAGAAAGTCTTCACGACCGATGGACTGTCCTGACAGGTTGATGTGGCAGGCTTCAAGCTGGGCCAGCTCCCGTGCATGACGAGCCAGCGTATCGAGCGTGTTCTGAACCACCCAGCGATCAATGTCCGGGGCAACATGGAAGCGTTCTGCGGCGGGCAGAAACTTGGCGGGTGATATCTCCCGGCCTGCATCGTCCAGCATGCGCAGCAGCACCTCACAGCGTGACTTGCCGTTGCTTTGCACCGGCCTGATTTCCTGGCCAAGAAGTACAAACCGGTTCCCGGCCAGGGCATGCCGGATATGGGAGAGAGAGGCCATCTCGGATTCCCGAACCTGGATGTCCCGGTCATCCGGCGAATAGTGGACCACACGATTGCGGCCGTATTCCTTTGCCATGTAGCAGGCGGTATCGGCCGTGCGCAACAGCTCGCTCGGGCCTGGAGAATCCCTGTTGATGGATACGCAGCCCACGCTTGCACCGAGCCGCAGCGCGAATTCGCCAGAGGTAAAGACATAGCCTTCTACCGCCTTGCGCAGACCTTCCGCCACCCTGATGGCTGCTTCGGCATCGCAATCGCGCAGAATCACGCCAAACTCGTCGCCACCCAGGCGCGCCAGGATATCGGCCTGGCGGAGTTCGCGCCGCAGCAGGCGAGTCACCTCCTGCAGCACCTGATCTCCCGCAGGATGACCCGCAGTGTCATTGACCACCTTGAACTGGTCCAGGTCAATGAAACAGAGCAGGTGGTGAGAGTCATGATCTCGAGCCTCTTCTATACTCCGTTTGAGCTGCTTTTCCAGCCCTCGGCGATTGATCGCCCCGGTGAGCGGGTCATGGTAAGCCTGAAACCTCAACTGGGACATCAGCTTGTGGGCTTGCGAGACATCTTCGACACCCAGGATCAGATAATGCTTCCCCTGCCATTTTTGATCGACCATGGAGAGAGATACCCGGCACCACAAGGGCGCACCGTCTCTGTGTACCAATCGAATTTCTGCATTCTTGCTGGCTTGGGCCGAGCTCAGAAGGTGTTTCAGTGTTGCTGGCTTTTGATCAGGGTGGAACAGCCTGTCCAGAGACAGGGTCTCAAGTTCCTGGCGCGAGTACCCCAGCAGGTTGCACAGGGCGTGGTTCACCGCCAGCAAATCTCCGCTCAGACTGACCTGTGCCATACCCATGGCCGCCTGTTCAAAGGTGTCGCGGAACTTGCGCTCTGACAAGGCAATGCGCCGCGTGGCCCACTGGAAAATAGTTCCGGCGATGAGCGCCAGGCCGATAATCATGGCCACCGCCATGATCTGCAGCCAGCGAACAAGATGGCGGGTACCCTCACTCAGAGAGGCGGAGAAGCCATCCTGCAGAGGGCGCACGTCTTCGGTGATGTCACTCAACTCCCGGCGCAGGCTGGCCATCAGTACAGAGTCAGGCTGACCGGAAGCCATTTGCCCGTCCAACTGGTTGGCGATGTTTTCCAGGCGTAGGATGTAGTGATCTGTTGCCCTCCAGTCACCAATGGCTTCTCGGAAGTACGGGGCGTGCTGAAAGTAGATGAACAACCAGACCATGCGCCGGGCGTCTGCGGGGTGATTCTGGCCCTGGATAAAAGCATCAATGGCGGCTTGTCGGTCGGGCGTGCTTTGTTCCAGAGCCAGCCGTGCCCGGCGGTCTGCCAATGGCACCTGCAGTTGCTGGCGAGCCTCTTCCAGGTCGTGCAGGTCGCCGGAGGTCAGATAGCGATCCAGTCTGTAGATGGTTTCTTTCTGTGCTTTTGACCAGAGACTTTCGCCCGTGACATAGGCGCGCGCTGCCGTCTGGATTTCCAGCGCGAGCAGTGTCAGCACCAGGCCGACAACAACCAGCGCGGTGAGCATCGCATAGACACTCGCCGACACAAAACGTGATTGGCCTTGTTGTAAAACCCCGAAAACGACTTCTCTATCCTGATGTTCGGGCAACTGTTCAGTCTGTTTCATGGGAGAGCCTCATCCAACTCCCACTATAGACCAGTATTGGGCACTGTGCCGGGAGCTAACTTTCCGGAGCTCCCTAAAGCTGCGAATCCCAGTCTCCGCCTTCGGTATCACAGCGATCTGACAGCCGGTTGTGCTGTTGCTGGGTCGACTCGGCAAGAGAGTCTCTGGCGTAATACAGCAGCCTGGTTTCGCTGTCCGGCTTGGTGCAGATGCCGAGCAGTTCTCCGCCATATTGTTCGATCTGGCTGCAGACCCCGGGGTTGTATATCAGTTCCGGGCGCTCGGCGAGCGCACTGCAGTTCGGAGCGTCGAGAGGCGGCTGCTCTACCGTGCCGTCCATCTTTTCAAGACACTTGTTTTCCATGTTACCTATTTGCTGCTCGGCGGGTCGGCAACTGCCGGTCAGGCCCCAGGTCGCCATGCTGAGGTCATCAAAGTCGCCCTCCACGATAATCGAAGTGCCGGCCCGGGCTTCTTCGCCGTTGCGCGTCGCCCGCCCGGTGGCCAGATACTCCCCGGGGGCTTCAAGTGTGGCGCTCTGCTCCTGACCGGTCCATTGGCGCATCGTCTGCCCGCGTGGATTCATCAACTGGCCTTCGTAGGTGATATCGCCACTGGCCGTGGTGGAGAGCAGCAGGTCGACATCCAGCGGTGCCTCTCCGAAATCCGGATCAGCCTCCATCTCCAGCACGAAGTCGGGCGCCGGGATGTTGCCGCTACTGGCGCATTGGCTGGCCGCTGTCAGGTCGTCTTCATCAAGGGTTGTGACGTCGTCCGGCAGTGAGTCCTGCGCCAGGTCGCTGACCAGCGCCGTGGTCAGAATGGTGCCGTCACAGCCGAGGCCGTCATTGAAGGTGCGTACCTCTACCTGCAGGCCCTCTGCCACCGTCTCATAGGTATAGCGCAGCCGCCGATGCATCTGAGCCAGGTCGTCCTCTACTGACGGGTCAGCCTGATAGGCGCCGGTAATCGGGCGGGCGCCATTGGGCCACAGCGGGCCCAGCAGCGTGCCGACATTGTCCCGTATCCGGTTGAGCAGATCGTCGTCCAGGCCCTGGTCTCCGAGGGTCTGGATACAGCCCGGGCTGATATAGCACTCTTCGGGTGTCTGCCCTGCGCTCTGCCCGAGATAGGCCCGGGTCATCAGGTCCGCTGTTGCATTGAGGTTGGTACGTGCGGCGGTGTTGACAGCACCCAGGTCGTACAGGGAATACCAGGTCTGATCGACACCGAAACGGTCGGTAAAGCTGGTATCCACCAGGCCGCGACGATGAAACAGCCCCTGCACGCGATAATCACCTACATCATCGGTGCTGGTGCACAGCGGGTCCAGTTCACCCTCGGCGATGTCCTGGGCGCACAGGCGGTGCCAGGTCAGCGGGTAGTCGGCCGCTGCGGTGCCGAGTAGCGTAAGTTCGCCCATCAGACGTCCGTCGACCCGATCGCCATTGTCCCCGTTGTCGTCGCTGCTGCCGGAGCGCGAACTGCAGCCATCACTGCAGGCCACCAGAAGCCCCGCGGAAAGGCAGAGCAGGGCGCGGCGAAGGAAGGAAGACGATAGATACATAGACAGCCCTGACGGTTACAAATATTCAGACCACACTGGATATTGTACTATCGGCCCTCAAAGCAAAAGTTTTAAGACACATGCGGAGGGTGAATCCCGGTGGCAGACACACTGACCTGGCAAATATGGGAAGGCCAGCCCTGGCTTTCGATGGTGACCTGGTTGCTGCTGGCGATCCTGTTGGCCACGCTGATCCGACCGGTGGTCATCAGCGTCAGCCAGCAGACCTTCCGGGGCGTGCGGTACCTGCTGGCCAAGATCGCTGCCCGCCTGCAGGCTTTGGCGGATGCCATACAGGCGCACAACAATCGCATGCTGGTGAATCTGGGGCGCAATTATCTTGAGCGCCAGATACAGCGCCAGGGCTTGCAGTTGCGCCAGTCACTGGAACGCGACCTGGCCCAGGTGGAGCCCCAGGGTGTGCAGCTGCAGAACCTGATCGAAAGAATGGAAGACGACTATGCCTCTACCCGGGAGCCGGTCACCGAGCCCCCGGAATGGTATCGCGCCGTCGAGGGCCTGCTCGAGAGCCAAGCGGCTCGCGAGGGCAACCGCACCCTGCAGCACCTGCTGGAGCAAATGCTCAGCCGGGTGCAGACCGAATCCCGCGAGGCGCGTCAGGAATATCGGCAGGCCATTGCAGAACGTCATTTGCTGCTCAATCAATTCTTGCCCTACTGGCGCCGCCTGCTGCGCATGCAGGGTGACATAGGGCAGGGCGTACGCCGTATTGAGCAGCGCGCCCGTCGCCTGGAAACGCTGCTCGAGCGCTATGAGCACATGTCGGACGGCGACACGGCGGACAAGCCACCGGTACAAAGGGTTGTGGGATCGGTGGTGGTGCAGTTTCTGGTCGCCGCAGTGGTGTTTTCCGCGGTTCTGGTGCTGGGTGTGACCAGTTTCTGGAGTTTTTCTGCCGGCACGGCGCTGGTCCTGCCGGAAGTGTCCTCCGGTAACGTGCTGGTGCTGTCTATCGCCCTGATCTGTGCTCAGGTGCTGACTGGCATGGTGCTGCTGGAGAACCTGCAGGTGACGCGCCTGTTCCGCGGGCTCTGGGTGGTGGAAGCCCGAACTGGACAGGTTCTGCGCCTGGGTGCCCTCACCGGACTGCTGCTCTGGTCGCTGCTCAATGGGGTGCTGGCCTGGCTGGCTACCCTTGAGGAGGCAGCGCTGGCCGGGCCTGCCGGTGTCGCCAATGGGGTACTGCTGGTGCGAGTGCTGCTGGCAGTGCTGACCCCCTGGGTACTGATGCTGCTGGTAATTCCGTTGGAACCGCTGCTCAATGGCCTGCGCATCATGCTGGGGCAATTGGTGGCGACGGTGGTAGGTTTGCTGGTATGGCTGCTGCGCCTGGTCAGCCTGCTGGTCCGCATGGCAGAGCAGCTCTGGCTCGGCGCTTACGATGTCTTCTGCTCGCCGCTGCTGCGCCTGCACGAACTCTGGAGCCGGCGGGCCAGACCGACTGCCGGAAAGTCGGCAGAAGAGGATGAATTGGTAAAAGGCGAAAAAAGTTCACCATGAGCCTCGAGCGCCGCATGATCGCCTTCTTGTGCTGGTCATGCGGTCCTGATAGGGTGCTGTTTCCAATGAAGCGAGGCCCGTTCGGCAAGTCACAGGGCTGAAACGGCGCACTAAGACAAACAGTTTTAAAGGCATTCAACATGAAGAAGTGGGCAACTTTGGCGGCAGCGGCGATGGTCAGCGCCGGCGCTGTGGCAAGCGATCTTGATTCAGTCACCGAGCGATCCAGCTATTATTTCGGGTTGGATCTGGGCAGCAATCTGGCACAGCAGGTGGGCACCGAGCGTGTCGATCTGGAAGCGTTGATCCTGGGCCTGGAAGACGGCCTGAGTGAAGCAGAGCCGCGCCTCAGCATCGACGAAATCCGCGAAGCGGTGATGGCATTGCAGCAAGAACTGCAGGCAGAAATGGAAGAGCAGTCTTCCGCACTGCGTGAGCCGGGCGAAGAGTTTCTGGCCGAAAATGCCGAGCGTGATGGCGTGGTGGTCACTGACAGCGGCCTGCAGTATGAAATCATTGAAGAGAGTGGCAGCGATGTGACGCCGACCGCCTCTGACACCGTGCGCGTTCACTACCACGGCACCCTGATTGACGGCACTGTGTTCGACAGCTCCGTGGAGCGTGGCGAGCCGGTCGAGTTCCCGCTTGATGGCGTCATCCCGGGCTGGACCGAAGGCGTGCAATTGATGGCCGAAGGCGACACTTACAGGTTCTACATTCCTTCCGATCTGGCGTACCGCGATGAAGCCGTGGGTGATATCCCGCCCTTCTCGGTACTCATTTTTGAAGTAGAACTGCTTGATGTGCTCTGATTGAGCACTGCAAGCCGCGTGTCTGCCCGCTAGTTGAACATTCCATAGGAGGCTCTTGTGCCTGTTCATCTGATTCTGGGCGGCGCGCGGTCGGGCAAGTCAGGCTATGCCGAAGAGCTGGCCCTGACGAGCCCGGACCCTCTGCATTATGTGGCCACCGCCACCGCCGGTGATGGCGAGATGTCCGAGCGCATCGACCGCCATCGCCGGCATCGCTCCGAGCGCTTTACCACCCATGAATGTCCCCTGGCTCTGGCCACCGAACTGAACCGACTGGATCAGCCGGGCGCCACGGTGCTGGTCGACTGTCTGACGCTGTGGCTGACCAATGCACTGCTGGCGCCGGATGACACCACCTGGCCCCGCGAGCGGGAAGCCCTGCTCGACTCGCTGGACAGCCTGCAGGCCAACTGCCTGCTGATCAGCAACGAGGTGGGCCATGGTGTGGTGCCCATGGACGCCCTAAGTCGACGGTTCGTCGACGAGGCCGGCCTGCTGCATCAGGCTATCGCCCGCCAGGCTGACCGCGTTACCCTGGTTGTCGCAGGCCTGCCCCAGGCCCTCAAATAAGGCAGGGTCTGTGGCTCATTTGTAGGCTGTGAGCTTGCTCACGCATCGAGCCGGGGCGCCTTCGGCCCCGGTCGCTCCTGCGCATCCATGCGCCCGCGACATTAGTGCATCCCTGC
>NZ_JAIUMC010000044.1 GCF_022565775.1 Natronospirillum sp. | reverse complement strand
CAGGAACCCGGCACTGAACATCAGTGCGATCAGGATAAAGATCATTTCACCCGCGTACATGTTACCGAACAGACGCAGGCCGAGGCTGAGCGGCTTGGAGAGCAGACCGACCAGTTCCATGAACAGATTGACGGGAATGAAGAGCCAGTGGTTGAAGGGCGTGAAGCAGAG
This sequence comes from Natronospirillum sp., assembly GCF_022565775.1. GTDB lineage: Bacteria > Pseudomonadota > Gammaproteobacteria > Pseudomonadales > Natronospirillaceae > Natronospirillum. The sequence goes on along the minus strand of NZ_JAIUMC010000044.1, from coordinate 25,724 downwards.
TTCCTTGATGAACCCGAAACCCTTCACCTTGAAGGAGTAGTACACCACCATCATCAGCACGAAGGTGGCCATGCCGAGCGTCACGTTGGGGTTGGTGGTCGGGGCGATCTTCTGATAGCCGACACCGAACTGCTCCAGCGTGTAGGGCACCAGATCGACCGGCAGCAGTTTCATGGAGTTCATCAGCAGCACCCACATGAAGATGGTCAGGGCGATCGGGCCCAGCGGGCCGGATTTGCCATGAAACACCTGCTTAACGGTGTCGTCGATGAACTCGAGAATCATTTCTATGGCGTTCTGAAAACCACCGGGCTGATCACTGGTAGCCTTTTTCGCAGCCCGCCAGAACAGGAACAGAAACAGGGCGCCCAGACCGATACCCCACATCATGGAGTCGACATGTATGGACATGAAGCCCATTTCAGATGCTTCGGAGCCACTCTCAGCAAGCTTCCAGCCCAATTCCGGGTGGCGCCCGTAGGTCAGGTTGGTGAGGTGGTGATTGATATACTCAGAGGGGTTCTCGTATGCCATGGTTGATTTTTGCCTCTTCTGCTGCCGCAGCAGCCTTTGAACTTAGGAAACCGGTCAATATCAGCCCAGACAAATAGAAAATCACCAGCGCCAGCATCAGCGGCAGCCCGGAGACTTCAACGTCTTGCGTCAAAATCAGCCCCAGCCCCAGGGCGATGAACACCAGCTTGCCGATAAAACCCACGGCCAGTGACACCAGCAGACGAGCGGACTGGGTATCTCCAATGTGTCGCAGACTCATCAGAGTGAACAATCCGTGCGGAACCATATAGACCGACCCGCCCAACAGGACAGACCACCCCACCAGGGGAGAAGCGATGGCCAACAGTGCGGCTGCGATCATGATCACGGCGGTCTCCAGTAACAGACCCCTGATCATGTAGCGTTTGAATATTGTGGACTCTGCCGCCTGTCCGTCTGTCGCCACCGAAACGCCGAATATCCGCTAAAACGCGCCAAAGTATAGGGATAAGGATGAGGCTCATCAACCATTGATTGAAATTCCGCCGCAAAAATGTCAGCGGCGTGTATGAACCCGCCTGAGGCGGCTATTTCAGGTGGTTCAGAATGCCATCCAATTCGTCGAGGTTACTGTAGCGAATCACCAGTGACCCCTTGCCGCTGGACTTGTGCTGAATCGACACCGGAGCACCGATTCGATTGGCCAGTGTTTCTTCGAGTTTCTTGATGTTGGCATCCACCGGCGCTTTTCTGGCCGCCGCTTTCTGGTCACCGCCTTCCATTACCTGACGCACCAGCTGCTCTGTCTGGCGCACATTCAGACCCCGTGCAACGACTTCGTTGGCGGCTCGGGCCTGTGCCTCGCCTTCCAGCGCCAGCAGGGCCCGTGCATGCCCCATCTCCAGGTCACCGTCTTCGAGCAGCCGGCGCACTTCAGGGCTCAGATTGAGCAGGCGCAGCAGGTTGGCCACCGTCGCCCGCTTCTTGCCCACGATGTCGGCCACTTCCTGCTGGGTCAGATCGAATTCCTTTTGCAGACGCTGCAACGCAGTGGCTTCTTCAACCGGCGTCAGGTCTTCGCGCTGAATATTCTCGATCAGCGCCATGGCGATCGCATCTTCGTCGCTCGCCTCGCGCACCACGGCGGGGACCTGCTCCAGCTCTGCCATGCGCGCGGCGCGCCAGCGACGCTCGCCGGCTATGATCTCGAATCGGCTGCTGGTGATCGGGCGCACGACGATGGGCTCGATAATGCCCTGCGAGCGAATGGACGCCGCCAATTCCTCCAGCGCCTCGGTACCCATATCACGGCGTGGCTGGTATTGCCCCGGCTGCAACTGGTCAATGGGCAGGTAGCGCAACTCACCTTCGGCAGCGGACACGCCACTGTGAGTCGTCTCGGCCGGCGACGGGGTGCCGGCTTCGGACGACGATGACACCGGTACCGCCGGCTGACTGATCAGACTGCTCAGGCCTTTGCCCAGACCGCGTTTTCTGCTCGCCATGGTGTTGCTGCTTCCTGCCTCAGTGTTGTGGTTGTGGTGCGTCTTCCTGGCGCCGGATCATCTCACCCGCCAGCGCCAGATAGGACAGGGCGCCCCGCGACGACTGATCATAGTGCATGACCGGCAGGCCGTAGGACGGCGCTTCGGCCACCCGGATATTGCGCGGAATCACGGTGCGATAGAGCGTCTTGCCGAAATAATTTTTCAGCTCGTTGGACACATCATTGGTCAGACTGGTACGCGCATCATACATGGTGCGCAGGACGCCTTCGACGGTCAGTTGAGGATTGATCTCGGCCTGTATCTGCTCGATGGTTTCGAGCAGCGCGGCAATGCCTTCCAGCGCAAAATATTCGCACTGTACCGGTATCAGTACGCCATCCGCCGCGGTCAGCGCATTGACCGTCAGCATATTGAGCGACGGCGGGCAGTCCAGAATGATGACGTCATAGTCATCGCGCAGCGGCGCCAGCGCTCTTTTGAGACGCTGCTCGCGCTCGGGCATGGACAGCAATTCAACCTCGGCAGCCGTCACATCACCATTGGAGGGCAGCACATCGTATTGCCCCTCGGGTGAGGCCTGCAGGACTTCTTTCGCTGCAACGCCTTCTATCAGGACATGATAAAGGTGCTTTTCAAGCTGGCTTTTGTCCACGCCACTGCCCATGGTGGCATTGCCCTGAGGGTCCAGATCCACCAGCAGCACACGTCGCTTGGTCGCAACAAGGGAGGCCGCGAGATTGATCGCCGTCGTGGTTTTGCCCACGCCACCCTTCTGGTTGGTGACGGCAATGACTTTTTTCATGCATTCACTCCGGTTTCCTGCTGCTCTGAGGGTTGGCAAGGGTTCAGTCATGCAGTCCGAGGCGGACCAGATGACGCTCTCCGGGCACGCCCGGCACATGCAGTTGTTGCACGGCGAGCACATTGACATCGGCGGGCAATGCCGCCAATTCCGCCTCTGGATACTGACCTTTCATGGCCAGAAACTGTCCTTCAGGGGCAAGCAGGTGTCGCGACCACTGCACCATGTCACCCAGGGTGGCAAAAGCACGACTGGTGATCGCTGAAAAGGGTTCAGCGGTAAAGGATTCCACACGCGCCTGTGTGGTTGCAACCTGTTTTAGTCCGAGCTCCAGAATCATCTGGCGAATGAAACGGATCTTCTTGCCGTTGCTGTCCAGACAGGTGACCTGGATGTCCGGTCGGACGATGGCGACCACAACGCCCGGGAGGCCGGCGCCCGTGCCGACATCCAGCAGGGTACCGGCCGACAGAAAGGGCACAATGGCCAGACTATCGAGCAGATGGCGGTGGATCATCTCCAGCGGGTCGCGTACGGCGGTCAGATTGTAGGCCTGATTCCACTTGCTCAGGCCAGCATGAAAGGCCAGCAATGTGTCGATCTGGTGCGGCTCAAGCTGCACCGCCAGGGTGTCGGCACCTGCCTGCAGGGCCGCGCGATATTTGGCTTCGCTCATCAGGCTGACTTGCGCACGGCAGCGTGCTTTTTCAGGTGCACCAGCAGCAGGCTGACCGCCGCTGGTGTGACGCCGGAAATACGACTGGCCTGGGCCAGCGTTCCCGGCCGCGTCTGGATCAGCTTCTGGCGCACCTCATTGGACAACCCGCTGATCTTGTCGTAGTCCAGATCGTCCGGCAGCAGGGTGTTTTCGTGGCGGCGCAGTTGTTCGATTTCTTCCTGCTGGCGCTGAATATAGCCGGCATACTTGATTTCCGTTTCCACCAACTCGGCCACAATATCAGTGATCGGTTCGGCAGGGTCAGCCAGCGCCGCCACATCACGATAGCCGACCTGCGGCCGCTTGAGCAGTTCAAGTAATGAGTATTCCCGCTTCAGTGGCTGCTCCAGCCAGGCAGTCGCCTGCTCGGCTTCCGGGGTGTCGGGGTGGATGAAGGTGGTGCGCAGGCGCTCGCGTTCCCGCCCAATGGCTTCCTGCTTGGTGCAGAAGGCGGCCCAGCGCTCATCATCCACCAAGCCCAAAGCACGACCCTGTTCGGTCAGTCGCTGGTCGGCATTGTCCTCGCGCAGCAGCAGCCGGTATTCGGCGCGGCTGGTAAACATACGGTAGGGCTCGCGGGTGCCCATGGTGATCAGGTCATCAATCAGCACGCCCGTGTAGGCTTCGTCACGACGCGGATACCAGGGTTCGGCCCCGCGAGCGCGCTGCGCTGCATTGAGGCCTGCCAAAAGCCCCTGGGCACCGGCTTCTTCATAGCCAGTGGTGCCATTGATCTGGCCGGCAAAAAACAGGTTGCCGAGAAAGCGCGTTTCCATCCAGTGACGCAGGTCCTGCGGGTCGAAATAGTCATATTCGATGGCATAGCCCGGGCGGGTGATATGGGCCTGCTCGAATCCCTTGATGCTTTGGATGAAGGCCGTCTGCACATCAAAGGGCAGGCTGGTCGATATGCCATTGGGATAGAGTTCGTTCGAGTTAAGCCCTTCGGGCTCGACAAAAATCTGGTGCGACGACTTGTCGGCAAAACGCACCACCTTGTCTTCAATGGACGGACAATAGCGCGGACCCACACCCTCGATATTGCCGCTGTACATGGCGGACTTGTCGAGGTTGTCGCGAATGATCTCATGCGTGCGCTCGGTGGTATGCGTGATATGGCAACACACCTGCTCGGGGTGCTCTTCCACCCGCCCCATATACGACATGACGGGCAGTGGCGTGTCACCCCACTGCTCTTCCATCGCGGAAAAATCCACGCTGCGGGCATCAATCCGGGCCGGCGTGCCGGTCTTCAGGCGACCCACCCGGAAGGGCATTTCGCGCAGGCGCTCGGCCAGTCGGTTGGCCGGCGCATCGCCCATGCGGCCGCCCTGATAATGGTCCTTGCCCACGTGGATGCGACCACCCAAAAAGGTGCCTGCGGTCAGCACCACGGTGCTGCCTTCTATCCGAATACCGGTTTGCGTAACGACCCCGGTCACCCGGTCACCTTCAACCATCAGGTCATCGGCACCCTGCTGAAAAATCCACAGATTTTCCTGACCTTCGACTATGTCACGAATCGCTGACCGATACAGTTGGCGATCGGCCTGCGCGCGGGTCGCACGCACGGCAGGCCCCTTGCGGCTGTTGAGCACCCGAAACTGAATACCGCCCCGATCCGTCGCGCTGGCCATGGCGCCGCCCAGGGCATCGATTTCCTTGACCAGATGACTCTTGCCGATGCCACCGATGGCCGGGTTGCAGGACATGACGCCAATGGTTTCGATGTTGTGCGTCAGCAGCAGGGTCCGGACGCCCATGCGGGCAGCGGCCAGAGCAGCTTCGGTACCGGCATGGCCGCCACCTATGACAATGACATCGAAACGGCTGGGAAAATTCACGGAACGCCTCATTGAGTGTGATGGATTCAGCGGGCTGCTCATTATACGGATAAAAAGTGCACAGCAAAGGCCTGTGCCGAATGAGCTTCCAACAGACAGGCTTGGACAGGGCCCCGATTGCACCCTAAACTGATCATGCGATCAAATAATAATAGACTCAGGCACATCACACATGACCACGATCATCAGACTTGTGGCCCTTGCGGGCGCCATGCTGCTGTCACTCAATGCGATTTCGGAAGATTTTCCCAACCGTCCAATCACCATGCTGATTGGCTTTACTGCCGGAGGCAGTACAGATGTGCAGGGCCAGGTATTGGCGGAGATCATGGCAGAGCAACTCGGCCAGCCAGTCAATGTGGTTCATTTCCCCGGACAGGGGTCCAGCCTGGCAGCAGCCATGCTGGCTGAAAGCAGGGATCAGGGTTACGTCTTCCAGTATGGGCTCTCGCTGCCGTTTGTACTTACACCGCTGACGTCTCCCACCTCCTACGATTATGAGAGCTTCCGCTTTGTCGCCGGGTTGACGCTGCACCAGTCGGCTCTGGTGACCGCCGGAGACTCGCTTTTCGCCAGCCTGGAAGATTTGATCGAATATGCCCGGGAAACAGGTGAACTCAGCTACGCTACTCAGACGGTGCAGGACCGGATTCTGATGGAAGCCATTGCCCGACAGGAGGGTATCCGGCTCAATATTGTGCCGACTTCTGGCGGATCCGAGATGGCGCCGCTGGTGATCTCCGGGGAAGTGGCGCTGGGTTACAGCGGCGGCACCCACAGTGGCTTTACAGACTCGGGAGAAATGCGGGTGCTGGCGGCGCTGACCCGGGAGCGACTGGCCGACTATCCCGACGTCCCCACAGTGAGTGAACTGGGGTATCCCCATGACCTGCATGCCTTTCGGGTGCTGGTGACGCCGGCCGATACGCCGGACCACCATATCGAAATACTGGCCAGTGCCGCCCGGGCAGCCACCCGGGACGAACGGTTTGTTGCTGTGGCCGAGGACGTAACCCGTATGCCGGTCGTCTATATCCCGGAACCGGAACTGGATGCGGTGTTTGAACAACAGGTGAGCGAACATGAACAAATGCTCCGGGAGTAAAACGATGCGGCTTGCCCGATACATGGCTCTGATCGGGTGCCTCTGGCTGACGGGTCTGCCCGCCGCCATGGGCAGCGACAGCTTTCCTTCAAGGCCGCTCACCATGCTGCTGGGGTTCAATCCAGGTGGCAGCACTGATATGCAGGCTCAGGTACTGGCAGAGATCATGGCCGAAGAGCTGGGCCAGCCGGTGGAACTGCTCTACTACCAGGGACAGGGTGGCGGCAATGCAGCAGCCATGCTGGCAGCCAGCCAGGACGGCGGCCATGTGTTCCAGTACGGGCATGCCAGTCCCTTCCTGATCACGCCACTGATATCCGATACCTCTTTCGCTCTGGACAGCTATCGCTTTGTTGCGGGCGTCCTGGAGGCCCAGTTTGCCTTTGTAACCGGCCCCGATACGCCGTTTTCAACCTGGGATGAAATGATTGCCTATGGCCGCGAACAGGGCGAGTTGACTTATGCCACCCAGAGCCCGTATGACCGGTTTGTCATCGAATCCATCATGCGGGAAGAAGGTATTGCTGTGCGCGTTCTCCCCACGACCGGCGGTGCAAGCATGGCACCCATGATCATCAATGGAGACGCTCATTTCGGGATCAGTGGCGGCACCCACACCGCCTACACAGACAACGGTGACATGCGCCTGCTGGCCAGCCCCAACCGCGACCGGCTGATGGCCTATCCGGAGGTACCGACGCTGTCTGAACTGGGCTACGCTATCGAGGTGCTGAGTTATCGAGTCCTGGCCGTGCCGGCAGATACACCGGAAGAGCATGTCATCCGGCTGAGTGCGGCAGCAAAACGCGCCACTGAAGATCAGCGGTTTATCGAGGTTGCCGAGTCGCGCACCAAAATGCCGGTGGTCTTTGTCGGCGAAGAAGAGCTCAACATGGTTTTCGCCGAGCAGGTACGTTTGTTCATTGAGGCACTTGAGGCTCGCTGAGCCGACCCGCACTTTCTGCCTGTATCTTGCACCCGGAATTGGCTATTCTTTTTACAGTAGTCGAAATCGAGCATCACAGAATGCTCACGGAGCAGAACGATGCGGATGGTTCCTTGTCTGGCCCTGCTGGTGTGTCTTGGACTTGCGGCCGTTACCGATGTACTGGCAAATGAAAGCTTCCCCTCCAGGCCGCTGACACTGCTGATCGGGTTCAACCCGGGTGGCAGCACGGACATCCAGGCTCAGGTATTGGCTGAAGTCATGGCTGAGGATTTGGGCCAGCGGGTAGACATACTGCACTTTCCGGGCCGCGGTGGCGGCAATGCGGCGGCCATGCTGGCCAGCAGCCAGGTTGGCGGCTATGTCTTCCAATACGGGCACTCCAATCCTTTTGTCTTCACACCGCTGACCGCCGTCACATCCTACACTATAGACAGCTATCGCTTTGTCGCCGGCGTCGCTCTGGAACAGTCGGCCTTCGTCACCGGCCCCGATACGCCGTTTGCCAACTGGGAAGACATGCTCGCCTATGGCCGGGAGCGTGGCGATTTGATTTATGTGACCCAGAGCCAGTATGACCAACTCCTCATCGAATCCATCATGGAAGAAGAAGGCATCAACCTGCGCATTCTGCCCACCAGTGGCGGTGCCGACATGGCACCACTGATCATCAATGGCGAGGCTCATTTCGCCTTCAGCGGCGGTACTCACAGCGGTTACACCGACAGTGGTGAGATGCGCATGCTGGCCAGCCCCACGCGCGATCGCCTGATGGGCTATCCTGACGTTCGGACACTGCATGAACTCGGCTACGATCTGGAGATGCATACCCACCGGATCATTGTGGTTCCCGCGGACACTCCGGAGGAGCATGTTACCCGCCTCAGCGAGGCTGCCCAGCGGGCGACTGAAGACCAGCGATTTATCGATGTCACCGAATCACGCACCAGAATGCCCGTCACCTTTATCAATGAAGACGACCTGAGCGCACTGTTGGCCGCGCAGACGGTACAGTTCAGCGAGGGACTTCAGGGACGCTGACGCGCCCTTCTGCCTGTAACTCTCCCCGGGAATTGACTATTATTTCTTGAAATGATGATGCATGAGTGTCTCAGGATGCTCACGGAGCAGAACGATGCGGATGGTCCCTAGCCTGGCCCTGTTGGGGTGTCTTGGACTTACGGCCGTGACCGGAGCCCTTGCAAGCGACAGCTTTCCCTCGCGAACGCTGACGCTGCTGATCGGGTTCAACCCGGGTGGCAGCACGGATGTTCAGGCTCAGGTGCTGGCCGAGATCATGGCTGAAGAACTGGATCAGCCGGTAGACATACTGCACTTTCCAGGCCGTGGTGGAGGCAATGCCGCCGCCATGCTGGCAGGCAGTCAGGACGGGGGCTATGTCTTCCAGTACGGGCTGTCCAATCCCTTCGTGTTCACACCCCTCACCACAGCCACCTCCTACGATCTCGACAGCTATCGTTTTGTCGCCGGCATCACCCTGGACCAGGCGGCCTTTGTGACCGGCCCGGATACGCCCTTTTCCACCTGGGAAGACATGCTCGAGTTTGGCCGGGAGCAAGGGGAGCTGATCTATGCGACACAGAACCCGCACGACCAGTATGTCATCGAGTCCATCATGCAGGGAGAAGGCGTATCACTGCGCATGCTGCCCACAACCGGAGGAGCCGGCATGGCACCGCTGATCATCAACGGCGAAGCTCATATCGCGTTTAGTGGCGGCACCCACAGCGCCTATACCGACAGTGGTGAAATGCGGATACTGGCCAGCCCAACCCGCGAGCGCCTGATGGCCTATCCGGACGTGCCGACATTGGGTGAGCTGGGCTACGACATGGACATGCATGCCTACCGGGTGATCGCAGTACCCGCTGATACGCCGGAGGAACATGTGAGCCGTCTGAGCGCCGCCGCAAAGCGAGCGACAGAAGACCAGCGGTTCATCGAAGTTACCGAAGAGCGCATCCGCATGCCCGTCACCTTTGTGGATGAAGCCAAGCTGACCAGGCTCTTTGCCGAGCAATTGGAGCAGTTCAGCAAGATAGGCGAAGTCTCTCAGGAGCGCTGATTGCGCAAGCAGGCCCGTGCCGCCTGCTCGATGCCCTGCAGGCGCCTCATATCGGCAGCATGCAGCGTGATATGCCCGATCTTGCGTCCTGGCCGCGGTACTTTTTCATAGTCATGCCAGGCCGCACCGGGTATGGACAGCAACTCGGTCACATTCGGCCGCTCACCATAGACATTGAGCATCACCACGGCTTCCCGGGTTTCCGTACTGCCCAGCGGCAGGCCGCACACGGCGCGCACATGGTTTTCAAACTGGCTGGTGCGCGCACCTTCGATTGTCCAGTGCCCGGAGTTGTGAACGCGCGGAGCAATCTCGTTGGCCAGCAGTTGCCCTTCGACACAGAAGAATTCGAACGCCATGACCCCGACATAATTCAGATGCTCCATGACGCGCCCGGTATAGTCTTCCGCCAGTGACTGCAGGCGATGGCCCGGCGCCGGTTGTGAACGGAACAGGATGCCGGCATCGTGCTCATTCACCACCAGGTCATAGAACCGCATCTGCCCCTTGGCAGTGCGCACGCCCAGGCAGGAGACTTCCTGCGAGAAGTTCACAAAGCCTTCCAGCACACAAGGCAGTGCCCCCAGCTCGGCATGAGCCCCGGCAACATCGTCCTGATCGCGCAGAACTTTCTGACCCTTGCCGTCATAACCCAGGGTGCGGGTTTTCAATACGGCCGGCAGGCCGATTTCCCGGACGGCCTGATCCAGATCTTCCTGACTGTCGATCCGGGCTACCGGTGGCAACGGGATATCCAGATCACGAAACAGTGACTTTTCCGCCCAGCGATCCCGGGCCGTGGCCAGTGCCTCTGCCGGTGGGTGCACCGGCACCTGCTCCGCCAGTTTCGCGACGGACTCCGGCGGGATGTTTTCGAACTCGAAGGTGGCCACATCGACCTGCTGCGCCAGCGATGCCATGGCCTCCAGATCATCAAAGTCGGCCACCAGATGATCGCCGAACCGCTGCCCACAGGCGTCGCGGCTCGGATCCAGCATCACCGTGCGTATGCCCAGCGGCGCCGCAGCCAATGTCATCATCCGACCCAGCTGGCCGGCGCCTGCTATACCCAGAGTGGTCATGGTGTCGGCTCCGAAGGATCGGGGCGGGCCAGCACCTTGTCCGTCTGCGCCTGCCGAAAATCCTGCAACCGCTGTTGCACCTGAGTGTCCTGCAGCCCAATGATGGCGCCCGCCAGCAACGCCGAGTTGATGGCGCCCGCCTTGCCAATGGCCAGAGTACCCGTGGGAATCCCCGCCGGCATCTGCACGATGCTGAGCAGTGAATCCATGCCGTTCAGGGCTTTCGATTGCACCGGCACACCCAGCACTGGCAGAGCGGTCTTTGCGGCACACATGCCGGGCAGGTGAGCGGCACCGCCGGCCCCGGCAATAATGACCTGCAGACCGCGGGCCACCGCCTGCTCTGCGTATTCGAACAGCAGATCCGGCGTGCGGTGCGCCGATACGACCCGGGTCTCATGGGGAATACCCAGGTTGTCCAGCGTTTCTGCGGCGTGCTGCATGGTTTCCCAGTCTGAAACGGAACCCATGATGACACCTACTTTGGGTGCACTCATTCAGTCTGTCCTCGAAATTTGTCGATCCTGATTGGCGACGCGGTCTCTGATCAGGGTTTGTGGTTGCGCGGGTCATGGAGGATACGGATCGGTTGCCGACCCTCCGCGTCCGTGTTGTCCGCCAGCCGGGAAGCCGGCTGAGCAGCGACCTGCTCTGCAGTACCCTTTTCGTTGAAACCGCACTCAACGCACTCCCGGTACTGGCCTTCGCCGTCGCTGGACAGTTCGGCCCGCATTGAATCCTGACTGCCACAGGCCGGACACACCGCGCCTGCAATGAATCGCATGACCATATTCAGATACCGAGAATGAAAAGCGGCATTGTACCAGAATAGGCGTAAAGGTCAGAGGGTGAGTCGGCTGACTTGCCGCACCAGATTGGTAATTTGCTCTCGGGATCTGGCGGGCACATCATTGAGCAGTGAGCCCAGAAAGCCCATGCGCTGGTGCTGCAACATGCGCATGCGAAAGAAGCAGGTGCCGTACATCAGCCAGATGGGTGCGATCCCGGTCGCTGCCCACAACCGCAACGCCATCACGACACTGAAATGGGGCTCCTCGCCCGAGTCTTCATAGCGGCACAGGGTGCGCTGGGTGGTGCCCAGCATCTCGGCCATGTCATCCTGCGAGCAACCCACCACCTCCCGGAATTGCCGCAACCCCTGGGCCACCAGTTCATAGTACTGATCCAGTTCAGCCTGCACGTCTGTGGCTTCCGGCCAACTGAAGACGGTGAGAATTTCCGGCTTGGCCAGTTTCCGATCCAGATGCTCCTCCAGGATGTCGACCAGAGCGGCAAACTGAATATCACTGGCACGGCCGGCAAATATCTGCAACGGCAACCAATCGGAGCGAATGTGCAGCGTGCTGAACAGGGACTCATAGGCACTGCCCAGAAAAAAATAGGGAAAGGGAACGCCGGTCACCTGCATGAACCGGGCAGTGGTGCTCATTTTGGGGAAGGAGCCACCCTGCTCGTAGTTGCGATACTGCGTTCGAGACACCCCCATCACATCCGAGATCGTCATCTGACCCCAGCCAAATTCCGCCCTCAGACGACGCAGATTCTGGGCATAGCATTCACCAATGCCCACCTCCAGTGCCGTGAAGTCCAGCATTCGGGGTTTGTATTCGGCCCGGATCCGGTCAGCCACCGGCTTCAGGTTATGTGTCATGACAGCGACTGCACCCGCGGGTAACCGCATACCAGGGTTTGAACACTATTGTGCGAATCCTTGTACTTTCCGCAAGTCGTCGAACCCTGTTCTGTGCACTGGTTCCTGTTTCCTTTGGCAGTCGAGTAGACAGAAGTTGTCATTCTGAGGGCTGTTTTTGGCAAGTATCGGACATAAAACCGGGGAAGGAAATAACATACACTGCTCTTGTTCTGCCTCACCAGGGACGGTGTCACCAGGGACGGTGGCCCACAGCATGACAGGTCTTGTGCGAGCCTGATCGCTGAGGGTGCAGAAAGGATTCTGCAATTTTTGGAAAATGAAAGAGCACCATGCTTGCGGAACAGGGACACAGCTTTCAGCAACAGTAAGCACCCTCTTGTCCCGACCTGGCCCGGCCACCTCAATGGTACCGGGTCTTTTTTATGGCACGGGATCCGTTCAATGCTCTTCCTGTTTCGAGAGATGGCGGCGGGCCAACCGGTCGTGCATTTCTGTCGAGTCCTGGTGTCGTTCATGGACTTTTTCTTCCAGGAAGTCGACCACCAGTCTTTGCAAACGGACCTTGCTGAGGCGATTGATGTTGGTGATCCCGCCCGGGTTGCACACGTTGACCTCCAGTATCTTGTCACCAATCATGTCCAGCCCGACGAAATAGAGCCCATCACGCGCCAGCTTGGGCCCCACCTTGCGCAGGATTCGCTTCTGGCTTGCCGTCATGGTGTAGGCATGGGCACTGCCGCCGGTCTGTAAATTGGCGCGAAACTCACCGTCTGCGGGCTTGCGGTTATAAGCACCGATGAAGCGCCCGTTGAGCATCATCACCCGTACATCGCCCTGATCAGCACCTTCGATAAACTCCTGCAGAATGACGTAATTGCGCCCGCCATCAATGTAGAAGTCGAGCAGTGAATTGATATTGGTCATGGCGCTTTTTTCAAGCACGATCACACCGCGACCGCCCGAGCCATCCAGCGGCTTGAGAATCATGCGGTCATCTTCGGATTCCTCGATCATGCGCAGCAGATAGTCCTTGTTCTTGGACACATGCGTGATCGGCAGGAATTCGTTGTCCGGATCATGAAAGGTGGTGGTATAGAGCTTGTTGTTGGCCTTGCGCAGGCCATCCACTTCATTGACCACCATGGTCAGGTCTTTCACCGAGTCGAGAAAATTGTAGGTGATAGGGTCAATCGGCGGGTCTTTGCGGATGAAGATGACATCCAGCGCCTGCAGCGGAATCAGCTTGTCCTCCAGCAAGGCCTTCTTGTGAAAGGAGGCAATCTGCTCCGGCACCTTGTCTCCGGGCATGCGCACCCGCTTCAGGAATCCCAGGACCGCATTGTTGCGCACCGTCAAGTTGCGTACATACAAGACCGACACCTTGTGGCCGCGCTGCATGCACTCCTGCATCATCAGCAGTGTGGAACTCTTGCCGGGCTCCATATTGGCCCAATCTTCAATCAGAAAACCTACATGCATTCGAACTGTCCTGTGGTATTTGACTCAGCCGGTATTGCGCATTCCGGCGGCGATGCCTCCGATGGTCACCATCAGGGCCTTTTCGATCACGTCCATGCGGGCTTTGGACCACCCTTCCCGGTCGCCCTCGCGCTCCCGCGCCAGCAACTCGATCTGCAACCAGTGCAGTGGCTCGATGTAGGGCTCGCGCAACAGGATACTTTCCCGGTTCCACTGGTCTCCACGCATCAGCACCTCTTCACTGAGCAGCGCTTTCAACGCCGCCGCATCTGCCTGCAGCCGATCGGCGAGCGCCTGGCCCAGCGGCTGCAGTTCAGCCGGCACCAGTCGTTCCGCATAGGCCCGGGACAGGTCAGCATCGGTCTTCATGAAGACCATTTCCAGCATGGCCAGTCGCGAGGCGAAAAACGGCCAGTCACGGCTCATGCTGTCCAGCGCGGCCCGATCGCCGTCGTCCTGCGCCTCGCGCAGCGCTTCGACAGCGCCCAGCCAACTCGGCAGCAGCAGTCGATTTTGCGACCAGGCAAAAATCCAGGGTATGGCGCGCAGCGACTCCACACCACCCCCCTGCTTGCGTTTGGTCGGTCGGCTGCCCAGAGGCAGCTTGGCCAATTCCTGTTCGGGTGTCGCGGCCCGGAAAAACGGCACGAAGTCCGGGTCATCTCGTACCACACCGCGATAACGTTGACAGGAGTCAGCGGCCAGCCGGTCCATCAGGTCACGCCAGTTGCCCTCCGGTTCCGGTGGCGGCAATAACATGGCTTCGAGCAGCGCGCTGGCATACAACTGCAGGCTGCGCACGGCAAGATCCGGAAGACCGAACTTGAAGCGAATCATCTCGCCCTGCTCGGTCACCCGCAGGCCGCCTTCCACCGAGCCGGGAGGCTGCGACAGTATGGCGGCATGCGCCGGACCGCCCCCGCGGCCGATACTGCCGCCCCGACCATGGAACAGGGTAAGCGTCATGCCATGGTCACGCACCAGCTTCACCAGCGCTTCCTGGGCCCGATACTGCGCCCAACTGGCCGCCAGAACACCGGCATCCTTGGCCGAGTCGGAGTAGCCGATCATGACATGCTGGTGTCCCTGGGCATAGCCTCGATACCAGTCGATCTCAAGCAGCGCGCCCATGGTATCCGGGGCACCATCCAGGTCCGCCAGGGTTTCAAACAGGGGAGCGACCGGCATGGGCCAGTCGACACCACATTCGCGCAGCAGCAACTGCACCGCCAGAATGTCCGAAGGCTGGCTGGCCATCGAGATCACATACAGCCCGAAAGATTCCTGCGGAAAGCGGCTGATGGTGCGACAGGTGGCGAGCACTTCTTCGGTGTCTGCCGAGGGGGACCAGCGGGGCGGTATCAGAGGACGCTTGCTGGCCAGTTCCCGCAGCAGGAAGGCCTGCTTGTCCGCTTCTGCCCACTGTGTGTAGTCACCGAGGCCCAGATAGCGCGTCAGTTCACCGATAGCTTCCAGATGCCGCTCACTGTGCTGACGGATGTCCAGGCGCTGCAGACTGGCGCCAAACGTCACGACCCGACGCAGGGTATCGCGCAGACGTCCGTTGGCAATGGCATCCAGCCCGCAGGCCAGCAGCGATTCATGGCAGGCCTGCAGTGGTGTATAGAGGGCGCTGTCGCTGAGCAGGCAGTCGTCGAGGTTGACCCGGTCACCCGCCAGCCGTCGATGGATCGCGTCCTTGGCCTGCAGCAGCCGATTGCGCAGTGACTTGAGCAACGCCCGATAGGGCTCGGGGCCATCGCCGGCCAGGGTGCGGAACGAGTCGGTACAGGCGGCCATGGACAACTCGGAGCCAAGCTCGTGAAGATCCTCGGCAAACAGCTCGGCCGCTTTCCAGCGCGCCAGCAGCAGAACTTCTTCGGTCACCGCAGCGGTGACATTGGGGTTGCCGTCGCGATCGCCTCCCATCCAGGAAGAAAAACGCAAGGGCTGGGCCTGCAACGGCAATTCCAGGTCATGTCGTGCCAGCGTTTCTTCGTAGTCCCGGATAAAGCGCGGCGCGGCTTCCCACAGCGAGTTCTCGATAACGGCAAAGCCCCAGCGCGCCTCATCAACAGGCGTCGGCCGTCGGGAACGGATTTCTTCGGTATGCCAGGCCTGGCTGACCAGCTCTTCAATACGCCGGTCTGTTGCCTGCAGCAGCGCCGGGTCTGCACCCTCGTCCCAATGCTCCAGTTGGCCGGCCAATTCGCTGTATTTGTGGATCAGCGTACGCCGGGTGACCTCGGTGGGATGAGCCGTCAGCACCATATCCATCTGCAGTCGATTGACCGCAGCCTGCAGCGCCTCCTGCGGTTGACCGTCCTGTGCCAAACGTGCCAAGAGATCGAGCAGCGGGTCCGGATAAGGCTGTGACGCCCGCCCCACCGGCGATACGGTATGGTGCTGCTCGGCGATATTGGCCAGATTGAGAAACTGGGTGAAGGCCCTGGCCTGCGTCAGCAACGACTCGTCAGGCAGCTCTCGGAACACCCGGGCCATGTCCTGACGGGCGTCGGTATGGCCTTCGCGCGCTGCCTTGCCCTGCTGGCGCAGCGTCTCGATCTGCGCCAGACACTCTTCGCCTTCGGCGCGCGCGATGGTACGCCCGAGGAGTTCACCCAGACGACGGACCTGTTGTCGCAACTGTGCATGTGCAGCCATATCGCCTCTATTCCTCAAACCTGCTGTTCACGCCTGCCCCCCGGAGGAGAGCATAGCAGGGTCAATGCCGAGCTCATTGAGCGCCGCATCATAGCGTTCGTAAGGTGCACAGTCGAAAACCAGACCCGCCCTCGCCGGCACCGTCAGCCAGGCATTGGCGGCCAGCTCTTCTTCCAGTTGCCCGGCACCCCAGCCGGAATAGCCGAGACATATCTGATAGCGATCATGGCCGGAACCCTGTGCAATGGCTTCCAGAATATCGCGTGACGTCGTGATACCCCAGTGATCATTGTTCACCGTCGACTCCCAGTCACCCCTATCGCCATGCAGCACAAACCCGCGCTCGCGCATCACCGGCCCGCCAAACACCAGAGGCGGCGCCTGCTGCAGCCCGGGGCCATCAATGCCCAGGTTCTGCAACAGTTCGATCTGGGTCATGGCAACCGGCTTGTTGATGATAACGCCCATGGCGCCGTCATCGTCATGCTGCACAATATAGACCACGGCGCGCGCAAAAAAGGCGTCCTGCAATAGCGGCATGGCGACCAGCAGGTAATGGGTGAGTGGGTGCTTCATGCAGACGGCACCATTATTCCACTATGGCGCAACAGGGCGTCAATCTCTGGCGCGCGGCCCCGAAACGCCTTGTAGAGCTCTTCGGCAGGCGCCGAACCGCCCTGTGCCAGAACCGTCTGGCGAAACTCCTGTGCGGGTGCAGGTGCAAAAAGACCCTCCTCTTCAAACCGGCTGAAGGCGTCGGCACTCAGTACCTCGGCCCACTTGTAACTGTAGTAGCCCGCAGCGTAGCCGCCGGCAAAAACATGCCCGAAGCTGTTCTCGAAACGCTGCCAGGGTGCCACGGGGACCACGCACACGCGGTCTCTGACGTCCTGCAGCGTACGACGGACAAACGCAACATCGGCGTCCGGTGTCCAATTGACATGCAGCTCCAGATCAAACAGTGAAAACTCCAGTTGCCGAACCATCTGCATGGCTGACTGGAAGTTGCGCGCCTTCAGCATGCGCTCCAGCAAGTTCTCGGGCAGTGGCTCACCGGTGTCGACATGACCCGAAATAAAGGCCAGTGCTTCCGGTTCCCAGCAGAAATTTTCCATGAACTGGCTGGGCAACTCGACCGCATCCCAGGACACGCCCTTGATGCCACTGACAGACCCTTCGTCGACTTCAGTGAGCATGTGATGCAATCCATGCCCGAACTCATGAAACAGGGTAGTCACCTCGTCATGGGTCAGCAAACCCGGCCTGCCGCCCACCGGGGCCGTGAAGTTGCAGTTGAGGAACGCCACCGGCAACTGCAGGCCAATGTCGGTGCGCCGGCGACTGCGGCAGTCTGCCATCCAGGCACCACCCCGCTTGCCCTGTCGGGCATAGGGATCGAGGAAAAAGCGGGCCACGGTGACGCCCTGCTCCTGCAAGGCGAACAGGCGCACGTCCGGGTGATAGGTATCGAAGTCCTGTTCTTCAACGATATCGATGCCATACAGTCGGCGTACCAGCTCGAACATACCGCTTAGCACCCGGTCGACCGGGAAATAGGGCTTGAGCTGTTCTTCAGAAATGGCATAGCGCTGCTGCTTGAGGCGCTCGCTGGCCCAGGCCAGATCCCAGGGCTGCAGTTCATCGAGACCCAGCTCTTCAAGCGCAAAAAGGCGCAATTCCTCCAGTTCGGTGCGTGCCTGTGGCAGCGCGCGGTCGGCCAAGTGGAGCAGAAATTCACGCACTTCCGATACTGACGACGCCATGCGTGTGGTCAGGGCCTCTTCAGCGAAATTGTCGAACCCCAGCAGGTTCGCCGCTTCATGGCGGCGGTGCAGGATCTCGACCATCAAGTCACTGTTGTCCCACTGGCCGGCATTCGGCCCCTGATCCGAGGCCCTGGTATTGAAGGCCTCATGAACGGTTTGCCGCAGTTCCCGATCATTGGCGTAGGTAATGATCGGCAGATAGGAAGGAAATTCCAGATTGATCAGCCAGCCCTGTTTGCCCGCTGCCTCAGCGTTGGCAGCCAGCGTATCAAGCGCGGTATCCGGCAGACCTTCCAGGCGGCCTTGATCCTCGACCAGCAATGACCAACCCTGGGTGGCATCCAGCAAGTGCTCCGAAAACTGGTTGGACAGCGTCGCCAGCTCTGACATCAGAGTACGGAATCTGCCCTGCTGCTCGGCTGGCAAATTGATACCGGCCAGCTTGCCGTCGCGCAACGCATGCTCGACGACCGTCTTCTGCGCCGGCGAGAGACTGTCCCAGGCCGGGCCGCTGCGCAAGGACTGATAGCGGGCATAGAGCCCGGGGTGCTGCGCTGCCTCGGTCTCGAAGTCGGTCAGTTTTTGCACCACGTCGCGATAGACATCCCGCCATTCCGGTCGATCTCGCACGCTGGCGAGATGACTGACCGGTGTGAACGCCTGTTCAAGTTCGTCCCCCGACTGTTCCAGTGGTGCCACGACAGTCTCCCAGGTGGCGGGGCCGGTATCGGCGGCAATGGCCTCGATCACGGCCCTCGACCGGGTGATCAGGGTGTCGACGGCAGGCAGCACCTGCTCTGCCTGCAGCCTTGAAAATGGCGGCAGTTCGGACGCAGTCAACAGAGGGTTGGCGTCAGCAGTCATCAGGGTGTCCTCACAAGTGTTTCTGCTATAGTGGGGTCGTTTTCCTTCAGGATCAATTGCAGAACCGACCATGAGCAGAATCAGTTTTCGAGACAAGGCCCCGCGCACCGGCGAACGCGTAATGATCGACCCACTCGCTTTTGTGCTCGGAGACGTGGAACTGGGGGACGATGTCTCCGTTTGGCCGGGCGCCGTGATTCGCGGTGACATGCACGCTATCCGGGTGGGTGCTCGCACCTCGGTGCAGGACGGCGCCGTGCTGCACATCACCCATGCCAGTGACTACAACCCGGGTGGATACCCACTGGTTATCGGCGATGATGTCACCATCGGCCACCAGGCCTGCCTGCATGGCTGCACGCTGGGCAACCAGATTCTGGTGGGTATCGGTGCCCGGGTACTCGACGGTGCCGTGGTTGAAGATCAGGTAGTGATCGGGGCGGGCACCCTGGTCCCCTCGGGCAAGACACTGGAAAGTGGCTTCGTTTACATGGGCAGCCCGGCCCGGCAGGTACGGGCATTGAGCGACAAGGAGAAGTCTTTCTTCCGCTACACCGCCGCCAACTATGTCCGCCTCAAGGACGAATATCTGGAAGCCGGAATCCACCGACGCAACAGCGGTCGCTGATCGGACGGCCTACTTTCCACTCAGCTTTTTGCGCAGCGCCGCAAGCACCGGAGCCGCGTCCGGCCGCTGGCCGGTCCACAGAGTGAAGGACTCGGCGGCCTGGCCGACCAGCATGCCCAGCCCATCCATGCAGCGCGGTACACCCTGTGCACTGGCCCACACATTGAAGGGGGTTGCGTCAGCGCTGTACATCATGTCATAGCAGGCACTGACGCCCGCCATGACAGCAGCATCAATGGCGGGGATGTCGCCCTGCAGACTCGCTGCCGACCCATTGATGACGATATCCCAACCGGGGCTGACAGTGTCAAACCCGCCGCCCGTGAGTTCGGTACCGCAGGCCTGCGCCGTATCTGCAAAGTGCTCCACCATCTCTTCGGCGCGCGCCGGTGTCCGATTGGCGACGTGCACTGCAAGGGGCTGAGCTTCCAGCAAAGGTTCCAGGACGCCCCTGACAGCCCCACCGGCACCGATCAACAATACGCGCCTGCCTTCCAGAACAAGCCCCTGAAGGTGCGTCAGATCATAGAGCAGACCTGCGCCGTCAGTATTGTCACCCAGCCACTGACCGGGTCGATCCGGATCCTGGAGCAGCGTGTTCACCGCCCCGGCGCGGCTGGCCCTGGCCGTCAGGTTCGCCACCCACTGACAGGCGGTTTCCTTGTGCGGCACGGTCACATTGAACCCGTGCATCCCGGCCTCGATGAGTTGCTGAACCCGCGCTTCGAAAGCATCCTCGGGAATGTCTATGGCCTCGTACTGAACGCTCAGGCCAAGGTCACGGGCGAATTGATGATGGATGTCAGGCGACCGGCTGTGGCTGACGGGGTGACCGAGCACTGCGAAATGATAGTTCATAGCCACTCCTTGCGGGTCAGAAAAGTCTGCAGCAGTTGCTGCTCTGCGCTGCCGTCTTCCGGGGTATGGCCATAGTGCCACTCCACTCTGGGAGGCAAACTCATCAGAATGGACTCAGTTCGCCCACCCGACTGCAGCCCGAACAGCGTACCGCGATCATGGACCAGATTGAACTCCACATAACGCCCGCGCCGCACCGCCTGCCAGTCGCGCTCGCGAGCCCCGAAAGGTGTTGCCTTGCGCCGCTGAACAATAGGCAAATAGGCATCAACAAAGCCACCACCAACGGCCTGCATGAAGGCGAAGCAGGTTTCAAAGCCCCAGTCGTTGAGGTCATCATAGAAGAGCCCGCCGATACCTCTGGGCTCCTGCCGGTGTGGCAGGTAGAAATACTCATCACACCAGGTCTTGTAACGCGAATAAACATCGGCACCGAACGGCAGACACAGATCATGTGCGGTCTGGTGCCAGTGCACACAATCCTCGCTGAACCCGTAGTAGGGGGTGAGGTCAAACCCGCCGCCAAACCACCATACCGGGTCGGCACCGGGTTTCTCCGCGGCAAAAAGGCGCACATTGGCATGGGCCGTCGGCACATAGGGGTTGCGGGGGTGAATCACCAGGGACACCCCCATGGCCTGCCAGCGCCGCCCCGCAAGCTCTGGGCGGTTGGCCGCCGCCGAGGGGGGTAGCTGGTCACCCTGAACGTGGGAAAACCCAACACCGGCCTTCTCGAACACCTGCCCTTCTTCCAGGATACGAGTAGCCCCCCCTCCCCCCTGGGGTCTTACCCATACATCTTCGACAAACTGGTGGCCGGGGTCTTCCGCTTCCAGTGCCGAGCAAACCCGGTTCTGGAGCTGAGTGAGGTAGTGTCTGACTGGGTGGAGTTCCATCAATGCCTCTGTGTTATTCAACGGAATGTCAGCGCAATATGGCGCCAGTGGCCAGGTCCCGGATGGTCGAAGGGCGAGTGGCTCCGCCGGTCCTGCCCGGCACATACAACTCGACGGAGTCCCCCAGCCATTGCCTAACCTGCCAGCCATGTCGGGCCGCCCGATGCCCACTGCGGTTGGCGCTGGTAGACACCAGGGGCACACCGGTTGCCCGGGTCAACTGGCGCACGGTCGGATGGGCACTGAGGCGCACGGCCAGGCTGTCATGCTGACCGGTAATCCAGTATGGCATTCCCGGCGGGCGCGGTATCAACCAGGTCACCGGGCCAGGCCAGGTTTCCCGCAGCTGGCCTTGCTGCTCGGCGGACAGATGCGCCAGCCAGGGTGCCAGTACCCACCAATCTCCGGCAACCAGAATCAAACCTTTGGCGACCGGTCGCTGCTTGAGCGCCAGCAGCCGGGTAACGGCGGTGGCATTGAACGGATCGCAGCCCAGCCCCCAGACGGCCTCGGTAGGATAGGCCAGCAGACCGCCGCCAAAGAAAACCTGCCGGATGGGTTCCGGCGCAAGCCAAGTCATTGATATGCCGTACTCTGTTGCCTAGCGTGACCGGCATTGTACTTCAGGGCCCGCGCAGACGCACATAGCTGCCGCCTTGCGAACCTACCAGCCCGGATATTTCCAGTTCCAGCAGAGGTTCATAAAGCTGCTCGGGTGGGCAGTCCAGGGTGACCGACAAGGTTTCCAGCGCTGTGGGAAGTGTGCCAATGGCCTTGAAGACCCTGGCCTGGAAATCGGTCAGAGCCTGATCTGCCGGCTTCGCTGCAGCCACCTCCAGGTGACCGAACAGATCGGCGACATTGTGCCATTGATCGACCAGCATGGCGCCATCCTGAATCAGTCGGTTGGTACCCTGACTGCCCTCTTCATGCGGATGTCCGGGCAGGGCCAGTACTTCCCGCCCATATTCTGCAGCCAGTCGTGCCGTGATCAGGGAGCCACTGCGTTGCGCTGCCTCTACAACCAGCACGGCTTCGGCCAGAGCAGCAACCAGCCGGTTGCGTTTCGGGAAGTTTCCGGCATAAGGCGGCGTGTCCGGCGGCAGTTCCGACAGGATAGCACCCCCGGATGCCAGAATGTCGTCCACCAGGCCCACATGAGAGGTCGGGTAGACATTGTCCAGGCCGCTGCCCAGCACGGCCAGGGTTTGCCCACTCGCTGCCAGAGTGCCCCGGTGTGCTGCTGCGTCGATACCTTTTGCCAGACCGCTGCTGATGATCAGGCCGGCGGCGGCCAGTTCCCGACACCAGTCATGGGTCAGTCGGCGATTGGCTGCACTGGGTTTGCGACTGCCAACCACGGCCAGATGCGGTTGATGCAACAGAGCACTGTCACCGCGCAGATACAAAACGGGCGGCGGGTCCGGCAGGATTTTCTGGAGCACGGCGGGGTAGTCGTCATCTGTGGGGGTCAGCAGACGGTTTCCGGGGCGGGCGGCCCAGTTGGCAATGGCTTTCAGTTCAGGCAGTTGGCCCCAGGGGTCGCGCATGGCGAGGACCGTGCGCTGGGCAAGATCCATGGACCAACCCAGTGTTATGAGTTCCGATGGTGAACAGTGCAGAAGCGCGTCTGCTGTGCCACGGATTTCCAACAGGCGGCAAAGTCGTGGTCCGGACATACCGGGAACCAGATGCAGCACCAGCCAGGGAAGTTGTGAAGCTTCAATCTGCATACCTTCATCCTTGTCAGCAGTTCAAGAAAAGTCCCGGGCGATGACCGGAAACAACATCTGTTCTGCCTTTGGTAGCACCCGACGCATCCCTGGTCGGGTCTGTTTCATGTCAGTCCACGGCCAGTCGTCAGGGCAAACTGGACAGATCCGGAGACTGAATCTGATCACCAACGCGTATGGTATTGGTAGCGGTCAGGATCAACCCATAGGACAACCGATCAAACACCCGGAAAACCATCAGGCTACCGGTGCGGTCTCCCGGCAATTGCAACACATCATTGTTCAACGGATCTCTGATCTGATCGCCCGGCCGCGCCACGTCGAATACATGACCTTCCTCGACGCCATCGACTGTGCCGCGATTCAGCAGCACCACATTGAACTGACCAATCAGTTGCCCACCGTCGGCGACATTCAGAATCTGGCCCCGCACATCCGGATCGGGTGCCGACGGGAAGAACACACTGCTCGGTGACTCTCTGCTGATCAGCAGCAACCGGTCACTGACACGAATGTTCTGCTGGCTCTGGGTCAGTTGCACCCGCGCTATGTCACCCTGCAGGGTCTCGAGCTCACCCAGACCCAGGCCAATGGCTTCGATGCCAAGCGTTTCACCGGTTTCGGAATCGATGTAGCGTTCACCGCGCCGGAACACTTCATACACATCACCCGGTTCGCCCCAGCTGCCACGGGCGTAAACCCGATCACCGGCACCCAGCACGATCCGGCCTTCATCGCCACCAACCACATACGCCGCTTCTTCCAGCGTATCTTCCGAGACAATCAGGCTGCGATTGAGAAAGGCGGAAATCCGCTCTCGGGGGATAGTCGGAATGGCACCTTCCAGCGGCTGAACCCGGACCGTCGGGCTGAGCCTGACTACGCCGTCATCATCCATATCTTCGGCCGTCAGCCGAACAGGCCGGTCGGCACGATCATCAATGGTCAGACGTGGTTCACCGTCAACATAGGTAAGCCGCAGCACATCCCCGGGGAAAATGAGATGAGGGTTATCCAATTCGGGGTTGATCAGCCAGATATCTTCCCAGCGCCAGGGTTCGCTCAGATACATCGCAGCAATATCCCACAGCGTGTCACCACGCTGTACGGTATATCGCTCCGGAACATCATCACGAAGCTGCAGGGTGTCTGCCCAAAGGGTCGGCATCAGGACCACACTGAGGGCGGCCAACGGACCGAGGAGCCATTTTTTCATTATTTCAGTCCCTACCGGTTGTGGGTCTTGGCCTTCCGAATGATGTATAATCATGGCCAGTCTGTGTCTAAGCTTAAACCAATTTGGCCACCCTGAAAACGCACCAGAGGTGCAGTTGCGCCGGATAGTGCGGTTCAGGGGGCTCCCGATGGCCAGAAATGTGGTCCGGTTCAAAGTTTGTACAGGCTGAAAATGGCTCACTATACCGTCGCGAGACACTGATTATCATGGCTAAACTCGACATTCTGGAATTTCCCGACCCCCGGCTGCGCACCCAGGCCAAGCCGGTGGACCGGGTAGATGATACCATCCGCACGCTGTGCGATGACATGCTGGAAACCATGTACGATGCGCCCGGCATCGGCCTGGCAGCGACTCAGGTCAATGTGCACCAGCGCATTATTGTGGTGGACGTGTCGGAAGACCAGAACGAGCCCCACGTGTTCATCAACCCCGAGCTGGAGCTGCTGGGTGAGGATATTCAGTACCCGGAAGGCTGCCTGTCGGTGCCCGGGTACTATGAAGAAGTCACACGCAAAGACCACATTCGCGTCAATGCGCTCGATCGGAATGGTGAGCCGTTCACCATGGAAGCCCGTGACCTGTTGGCGATCTGCATCCAGCATGAATGCGATCATCTCGCCGGCAAACTCTTCGTGGATTATCTGTCGACGCTGAAACGGGGCCGTATCCGCAAGAAGCTGGAAAAGGCCCACCGCTCAATGGCATGACTGCAAGTGCGCAGTGGAGACGCCCGTTCTGCTCTGCGCCACTGCTGATCACCCACCCAATGCAAGGATTCCCGGTATATGGAGCAGGCGCTGCGCATTGTGTTCGCTGGCACGCCAGAGTTTGCGGCACTCCCTCTCGCCCGAATGCTGGCACAGGGCATCAGGCCCATTGCTGTCTATAGTCAGCCGGACCGCCCGGCAGGCCGTGGTCGCCAGCCGATGGCGTCACCGGTCAAGAAGGTCGCTGAAGAGGCCGGCATTCCGGTACTGCAACCCCCCTCACTGAAACAGCCTGACGCCGTGGCAGAGCTGGCTGAGCTGAAGCCGGATCTGCTGATCGTGATCGCCTATGGCCTGCTGCTGCCGGCCGACATTCTGGCCATACCCCGACTCGGCTGTGTCAATGTACATGCCTCTCTGCTGCCGCGCTGGCGCGGTGCGGCGCCTATTCAACGGGCCATTCAGGCCGGAGATACCGAATCAGGCGTGGCACTGATGCTGATGGACGAAGGCCTGGATACCGGCCCGGTGATGCTCAGCGAAGGCACGGCCATCAAGGCCGACACCACTGGCGGCCAATTGCATGACACCCTGGCCGACCTGGGCAGTCAGGCTCTGCTGACCTTTC
>NZ_JAIUMC010000043.1 GCF_022565775.1 Natronospirillum sp. | reverse complement strand
AGGGATGTCAACACAGGCCAGGGGCCGCAGAGGCACGCCCTCCGGGAGCCGCTGAGCACTCTGATAGCGGCGTTGCGATGTTTCAATTTGGAGCCACCAGACCTTCAACATCGCGCCTTGCTCTCAGAGTGCTCAGTGGCTCAGAGCAGTGTCGAATTAACCAGACAGGACACTCGGTTCCTGTTCGAAGAGCTATACCTTGCTCAGCGCCTGCTCGATGTCGGCAATGATGTCATCAATGTGCTCGATGCCGATCGACAGGCGCACCAGATCCCGGCTGACACCGGCCCTGGCCAGTTCCGCGTCATTCAGCTGCCGGTGTGTGGTAGATGCCGGATGACAGGCCAGCGACTTGGCATCACCGATATTGACCAGCCGCAGAATCATCTGCAGGGCGTCGATAAAGCGCCCGCCGGCCTCCAGCCCGCCTTCCACACCAAAGCTCAGAATGCCCGAGGCGTGGCCCTTGCACAGACGCTGACAAACCTCGTAATGGGGACTGTCCGGCAGTGCGGCATAGTTGATCCAGGTGACTTTCGGATGCTTCTGCAGGTAGTGCGCTACTTTCAGGGCGTTGCTGCAATGGCGCTCCATGCGCAGACCCAAGGTTTCCAGACCCTGCAGGATATAGAACGCATTGGTGGGCGACAGCGCGGCGCCCGTATTGCGCAGCGGCACCACCCGGCAGCGACCAATATAGGCTGCAGCGCCCAGGGCTTCGGTATACACCACGCCGTGGTAGGACGGGTCCGGCTCATTGAGCATGTCGAACTTTTTCGGATGGGCCGCCCAGTCAAAGTTGCCCGAATCGATGATGGCGCCACCCACCGCTATGCCATGCCCGCCGATGTACTTGGTCAGTGACTGCACCACGATATCGGCCCCGTGGTCGATGGGGCGACACAAATAGGGCGTGGCCACGGTATTGTCTACGATCAGCGGCAGGCCATTGCGGTGAGCGATTTCCGCCAGTTTGGCGACATCGACCACATTACCGGCCGGATTGCCGATGGACTCACAGAACACAGCCTTGGTCTTGTCGTCGATCTGCTGCTCGAAACCCTCATAGTCGTTGCTGTCGACCATCCGCACTTCAATCCCCTGGTTGGGGAAACTGTGGGCAAACAGATTGTAGGTGCCCCCATAGAGCTGGCTGGTGCTGACGATATTGTCGCCCACCCGGGCAATACACTGAATCGAATAGGTAATGGCCGCCATGCCCGAGGCCAGCGCCAACGCACCGATACCGCCCTCCATCGCCGCCACGCGCTGCTCCAGCACGGCATTGGTGGGGTTCATGATGCGGGTGTAGATGTTGCCCTCGACCTTCAGATCAAACAGATCCGCACCGTGCTGGGTGTTGTCGAAGGTATAGGAGGTGGTCTGGTAGATCGGCACCGCGGCCGACTTGGTGGTGGATTCTGATTCATAGCCGTGATGCAGGGCCAGCGACTCGAGTTTCATGGGGGCAATCCCTTGTTGGTTGATTGGTTGGTTGATTGGTTGGTTGGTTGGTTGGTTGGTTGGTTGGTTGGTTGGTTGGTTGGTTGGTTGTTCAAGGATGGTGCCTCAGTCGGGGACATGAAAGCAATCAGCTCCGCCCCTTCTCCTCGAACAACGGGCGGCCCTCCAGCACCTGCACACCTTTGGCCTCATGGTCTCTTGCGCAGGCCACCATAGTTCCGGCCAGTTGCGTGGCCTTTATCGGCCTTATTCGGGCCGGCAGTAGCGGTGCCATTGGGCCCATGACCACCTGCCCCAGAGTTTCCAGAGGCCGGTTGGCATGCGGGCCCAGCAGCAAAGAAGGCCGCAGAATATGCAGGCTCTGCCACGGCATATCGCGCAGCGCCTGTTCGAGCTCGCCCTTTATCCGGTTGTAGAACACGCGTGACTGCACGTCAGCCCCCACGGCAGAGATCAGACACAGCCGCTGCGCTCCCCGACCCAGCGCCCAGCGGGCCAGCGCCAGCGGATAGTCCCGGTCGACTGTCGCAAAACGTTCCTGACTGCCCGCCTGTTTGATGGTGGTGCCAAAGGCAATGCATACCACCTCCGGGGGCTCGGCAATCGCCTTGTTCAGAGGTGACAGGTCTGAGTAGTCGGTTTCCACGAAATGACTGTTGCCGGGCGCATTCGACGGTAGCCGTCGCCCCGGCGTCCAGACAGTATCAAAGGCCTGCGCGAGCAACGGCAACGCCGCCGACCCCACCAGCCCGGTGGCTCCCATCAATAGTGCACTGGTCTTTGGTTCTGCCATCGGGTCAATTCCTGCTTGTTGTTACTGTTCTACCTTGCTCGTTGCCGGGGCGAAATCCGCATGAAGTCAAACTGATACACTACGGCACTGTTGACTGCAAATACCATGGCTAACATTGAGCCAGAACAGCACGATAGAGAATTACAGAATATGGAACATCCGATATCGAAATTCAAAAAATGGTGGCAAGCCGCGTTGAACGACTCGCCGCTGAAACAGAAGAGCGCTGTCTGCGTGTCGACGATCGATCAGGATGGCTTTCCATCAGGCCGGTTTGTCGACCTGAAGACGGTGGATGAAGAGGGCTTTACCTTCTGCTCCTACCTGGATTCGGAGAAAGGGGTCCATATTTCGGCCAACCCCAAGGTCGCCCTGACCCTGTGGTGGGATCATGTCGGCTATCAGGTGAGGGTAAAGGGCGTTGCCGAACCCATATCCGAAGAGGAAGCCATCAGCCACTGGCGCACCCGAAGTCGAGAGGCACAGTTGACGACGCTTTGCTCCAGGCAGAGCCAGGAACTCAAGAGCAGTGAGGCTTTGCACGAGCAGCTCGCGGAAGCAGAGACGCGATATCAGGGAACAGAGGTTCCCAAACCGGCCAACTGGGGCGGATTTCGAATCAGGCCGGACAGCATCGAGTTCCTGACATTCAGCGACGACAGACTACACAAACGCGAACTTTACGACAGAGAGGATGCAGGCACCTGGCGGATGAAGCTGCTGCAACCATAGTTGATGGGCTAAAGCGCTCCAATGAGCTCCGCCTCCGCGCTCCAGGAAGACCGACTTGACAGTCGGGCAGCGGCCGGGCCACTCAATAAGAATTTCGAAAACGGGGTTCGGTGTGTCCCAGCGAGAAAATACAGTGAAGGGGAACAACGCACTATAGTAAGGAGCCGTGCACATGGTCCTCGACAACACAATCAAGAAACACATGGTTATTTCACTGGCAGGTCTTGGCATTGCCATCGGCTCTCTGGCCACGATAGCGCCTCTGCCGGTTCTGGTGATTTTTGGTGTTGGCAGCGGCATCATGCTTGGAGGTATCTTCCGGATTATAATGGTGCTCGCAGGGCGAACCGCCTGAGCCCAAGATAGTCTCGGGAACCATCGCATGATCACCGGAATCAATCACATTACCTTCTCCGTCAGGGACCTGAACGCGTCGATCGAGTTCTACCGTGACCTGCTGGGCATGACGCTGCATGTCTACTGGGACACGGGTGCGTATCTGACCGCAGGCGATACGTGGGTCTGCTTGAGTGTGGGAGTGCCCAGACCCGCTGGCGACTATACGCATATTGCGTTCAGTGTTGGCGAGAAGGCGCTTGCAGAACTGCGCAGCCGTCTGAAGCTGGCGGGTGTCGAGGAATGGCAGCAGAACACCAGTGAAGGCGACTCGCTGTATGTACTGGATCCCGATGGGCATAGTCTGGAATTGCACTGCGGAACCTTGGCAACCCGCCTTGCCGAGCTTGAGAAGTCACCCTACAAGGGCCTGGTTTGGTGCTGAAGCGCAACGTCAGGTCTTCCAATCCACCGGTGCGCGCGGGTCGGGCTGATAGACGAAATAGGTGCCGGTACGCAGCGTCCTCTCCAGGTGTTCACCAAGACTTGAATGGTTCTGTGAGATCCGGTTGAGGGCGTAGCGCAACGAACGGGTTGCACTGGTGCGGGCGCGCTCCAGGCCATCGCCGACAGTCCGGGTTCGGCCATTCAAGCCAACACCGCGACAGAGTTCGTCGATCAGGAAATCGCGGTCGGCCCGCGCGAGTTGCGCACGGTGAAAGTCATTGTTCGCTTCTGCTTCCGCGATATCTTCTTCGGTTTCGGCAAGGCGCTGCCGGTATGCTTCGCGAGCCTTGGAGTCGAACACTTCCAGCCCGCATTGCGCGTCCATTCGGGGGGCACCTGAAGACGAGTCGACGGGCAGCGTCCCACGCTCTTCTTCAACCAGACCCAGAACGTGAAACTCCCGACCAGGCTCCGCCAGCAAGCGTTCCAGATAACGCATTCCCTTGAGGTCTTTCAGACGGACCGTGGCGCCGCCGAAGGTCACTGTTCGCATATCCCCTTCGCGGTAAAACTGACAAGGCTGGGGCTCTACCCTCTGTTGCGCCGGCATTGCCGGCTGATGGTCGCGAGCCAGATCCGCCCAGGGCGTAGCCTTGAGATCCTCCAGCACATGACAGGCCGCATCCAGTTCCAGTTCGGCTGTCTTGTCGTTGCCCACAGCCCGATGCGCTGCCGCGAGCTGGATGCGCAAGATGGCGGCGTCGAAAGGCATGCGCAGCGCAACCCACTCCATGACGGCCTCACTGAGAAGCTGGATCGCTTCGCATGCCTGCCCGTCGTGCAGTGCCAATCGTCCCTTGGCGGCAAGCGCTGAATTCTGAAATGTGCGGGTACTATAGGTCGCGGCGATCTCTTCAAGGTCGGCTGCAGCAATGCGCGCCGTTTCGATGTCTCCGGCGGCCAGTGCAATAACCACCTGGGCTTCGCGCAACGGGGCTCTCTGCAGACCCCCGGCAGGCGGGCGCTCCTTGGAAGGTATGGCAAAGGGGTGGTCGAGCGCGCTTGCAATCATCGAATAGGCTTCGTCGACTCGTCCCTGAGCCAGCCGCAGCAGAGCGAGCCCAGGCTGAGGTAGCCAGGCATTCTGGTGTGCAGCTATGAACGCCTCTTCAGCGCCCGCGAAATCCCCCTTGTGCAGCCGTGCATTGCCCAGCTCGGTCAGCGGCCAGCCGAACTCTCGCCGCATCCAGGGGCGGAGCTCTTCGCAGGCCAGCAATGCCTCCTGCTCTGCCAGGTCAAAAGGCCCGCGCAGGCGCATGATCTCGGCCCGATGTACCCGACAGCGCCCGTGGAGCCCTCCGAAAGCAGCCCCTCGGCGCCACAACTCCATGGCTTCGGTCCATTGCTCGGCGCGGTCGTAATGGCAGATCCATTGCATGGCACTGATCAGCTCGCACCACATCTGCCCCGCAGTGAGGGGGTCAAGGTTTCCGGCGCTCAGTTCCACGGCCACATCGTCCAGTGCGCTCAGCCCTTCTTCGAGGTAACCCTCGTGGATGCGGACTCTGGCCAGTGCAACCTGCCCTATGATGGAAGGTGGGCTGAGTCCATGTTCCCGTCCTCGGTCGATGGCCAACTGCGCCCAGTGCCCGGTGCCTGGCATATCGCCACACATCAGACGCTCGTAGGTCCTGACAGCGGCGAGCCAGGCCCAGACCGAACTGTCTGGCGCGTCTTTCAGCAGACACTCGGCCCGAGACAACCAGGCGCGCACCGTGGCCATCAGGCCAGTGTCCATCATCAGGTACATGCCCACCATGACAGCGGCAAAAGCCGCTTCGTGGGTTCGATCAACTTCCAGATGCAGGCGGTAGAGCTCTCCGTAAGCAGCCAGCGTCTCTTCCAGATCGCCGGCACCGTAGGCTGCCCGGGCACGCAGCTCCAGCAGGTCGGCCGAGACCGGTATGGATAATCCAGCGAGCAACTCCTGAGCCTGGGCAAATTCTCCAGCATCAAGAGCGGTTCGAATCGGTGACAACTCCCTTTTCGTCATCGTTCAGTCCTCTTGTCTCGGTTGTAACAAAGATTGTCACGCCTTAAGGCGTAGGTGCCAAGCACACCTGACCAACAACTCATTGAACAAGGCACATTCTGACATGAGTAGAGCCCGTTTTGACAGGCGCGGTGGTCGGGCCAATACACACACGATACTGATAGAGGATGGACTATGAACATTGCAACGAAAGAGAGCTATCGACTTGAGGGCACCATGCTGGAGGTCTGCTCCTGTGCAGCACCCTGCCCCTGTTTCCTGGGTGAAGATCCGGACGGCAGCGAATGCTTTGGCTTGATTGTCTTCAATCTCGAACGAGGTGAGGCAAGAGGTGTCGACGTCTCGGGCCTCACTATCGTGAATGTCGCTCACATTCCCGGGAATGCCCTGGCCGGTAACTGGCGCTCTGTGATCCTGATCGACAGCCAGGCCAACGACGAGCAGCATGAAGCGCTACTGGATGCCTTCAGTGGCAATATGGGTGGACCACTGGCCGATCTGGCGAGCCTGGTCGGGGAAGTGGTGGCCGTTGAGCGTGTCCCGATCAAGCACGAGGCGCGGCAGGTCGAGGGTCGAGTGCAGGCCGGGGACATGTTCGAAGCGGAGTTCGCACCGATCAAGTCGTCACCCGACGGCAGTTCAGCGACGCTGTACGACAGTGCCTTCTCGACTTTGAAGGGGGCTCCCGCCTATCTCGGCAAGTCGCGCCGCTACCGCGTCAACCTGCCGCAATACGGCATGAAATGGACCTACGACGGGTACAACGCCATCCAGACAGACTGGATGATGGAGCATCAGGCATGAGCACGAGCAGTATCACCTCGACGGAGAGCTCTGTCTGGCGAGGCGCTCCTGTCCTGATCGTGGCGATCGGCCTTGCCTGGCTGCTGGCCATTGGTGCGGAGATGACGGGAGAAATGCAATGTGTTCACCATCATCAGTTGGTGGTCGACGAGGGTACAGTCTGGGCCAGCCTGGCCCTCTTTCTGTTGGCCTGGCAGGTACATATTGCCGCCATGATGCTGCCTTCGACACTGCCCATGGCCAGCCATTTTCGCCGCGCATCTGCCGGCCAGCCCCATCCGGGGCTTGCCCGGCTCGGCTTCCTGGGCGGCTATCTGGTGGTCTGGACGCTGTTCGGTGTAGTGGCACTGCTCGGCGATACGCTGATGCAGCATGCCATGCTGACCTGGCACTGGTTGCTGCATCGGCCGGAGTTGTTTACCGGCTCGGTGCTGATCCTGGCCGGTGGTTTCCAGTTCTCCTCGCTCAAGGATCGCTGCCTGGACAAGTGCCGTCAGCCAAGATCATTTATGCTGAACCACTACCGCCAGGGCATAGTCGGAGGCTTTGCTCTGGGTGCACGCCATGGCGCCTTCTGCGTCGGCTGCTGCTGGGCGTTGATGCTCGTCATGTTCGTGGTGGGGATCGCCAACCTGGCCTGGATGGCGCCGCTCGCGGTACTCATGCTGGTGGAAAAGGTGGCCCGTCACGGCCAGCGCATAGTGCGCCCCGCCGGCGTCGCACTGATTCTGATCGGGTTGCTCGTTATCTGGGACCCCACCTGGATGCCGAACCTGGGACCATCGGCGACGTCTATGCATGCGCATTGAGGTAACTCGTCCGGACTTGACACAGGGGGCGCAAAACGTTTGTTGGTCCCCTTTTTTCAGGGCAGCCACCCTTTCTGTTCACTCAGTCATTATCGGTAGTGCCCGCCCCGGCACCAGACCTTGAGTCCTGAGTGGCCTCTACCAGTAGCCGGTCGGCCAGATTTTTCAGGGTACGCCACAGGTCATCTTCCACTTCCATGCCTTCCACCAGTGCATGTTCACGCTGGCGACGCAAATCCTGATCGGTCTGCCGCATCAGGTTGTTCAGCGAAAAGTCGGAGCGCAGGCCGGGGAGAAGATCCACATGGTTGGCCATGACCAGGGTGATGCCGTCATTGGGCTCCGTTTCTTCAGGTGAGTCCGGCAGGCTGTAGAGGCAGACTTCCGGCTCCGGATCTCTGGCGCGAAAGCCCACCCACTGTTCGATCAGTGGCTCGTGCGCATTGCGCCAGAAGGCCGTAACGTTGATGCCGCGACGGGCCAACCGCGACAGGTAACCAATGACCAGAACCCGATTGTGACAGCGTCGGATCTTGGTCACCGACAGACCACGCGCTCTGGCGCGGGCATAGCCCAACTCCAATGCCAGGCTGGCACTGCCCAGAATGCTGTTGCCATGGGCATCGAAGATGCTGACATCGGCATCCTCATAGATCAGTTCCGGCAGGGCCCTGGGGTTCTCCTGGAGCAGAAACTCAAGCCCCTTTTTCAGCGCGTGCATGCCGAACAGGCCACGAACCTCCAGCCACGCCACCATGTCGGCGGCGTCTATGGCATCGCCCTCTTCAAAGCCGATGCCGACAAAGGCCTTTCGTGCCATACCCTGCAGTTCGTTGAAGGAGACTTTCATAACTCAACTTGGTCTGGCTCAACCGGAAAGCTCCAGTCGTCCAGCTGATTCAGCCGTTTTTCGTCAGTGCCATGATGGCTGAACAGTTCGCTGAACAGGGGCGCTCCCTGAAACAGCGTCACCCTGACCCAGCGATCGGACTTGGGATCAAAGCGACTCGCACCAAAGAAAGACAGTTTGGTGCGCAACAAGTGCATTGGCTTCATGTCCCGATGCCACAGGTTGGCCTGTATTTCTCCGTAGGAAGTCTGCCCCATCGTCTGAATGCGGCGCACACACTCTTTCTGGCTCGGGTTGGCCAGCAGGAACTCCACGACCAACCCATTGGGGGCAGTGTCGAGAAAGCGCTTCAGGCGCCAATGGACCTCATGGATCCGCGGGCCTATGGCCAGTGGCATTTCCTTTTCCACCCCGATTTCCTGACCGCGCACGCCCAGCCGGGGCTCCTCCTTTTCTGCTGATCGGTACCAGAACCAGTGGTTGTGGGCATCGTCATCCGGGTCATAGTCCAGCGCCCAGGAAAATCTCGACTCGATCAACTGCAGCAGTTCACGGGCCTTCATTTCCGGCTGCAACTCGAGTATTTCTTCACAACCCAGTTCATCCTCCACCGGGTCGATCAGCTCCGGATACAGCTCGATCAACAGGGTGTTGATGAGTTCCTGAGCTTCCATCGAACAATGACTTTCGGCCCATGCCTGCAGCTCAACCCAAAGATCCGGTGCTGGCGACGTCCGGTCCAGCCAGTCGATGATGACGGCAATGGACTGCACGGTTTCCCGATTGCGGGCTGTTTGCTCCTCATCCTCGGTAACTGTCTGCTGAAAGTGCGTGCGAGCCCGGTGCAGCAACGCAGTCATGCGCGCCATGCCTTCGTCTGTGGCGGATTGCAATCGGGCATGAGCAAGCGCCCGCTCGCGGCCATAAACCCATTGCTGTATCAGTTGGGGATGATTGATCAGAAAGGGCGCCATCCCCAGACCGGTGGAATTGCCGATACCCATATAGCGCTGCAGCGCAGGGGCCAGAGGTACGGCTGTATGGGGCGCCTGAATTTTCGCCAGGTGATTCACCTGTTCAATGGAGAAGTGACGCAGCAGATACACCGCGAACATCTGTGCCGAAAACGGGCGGCTGAAGTCCGGGTTGCGCTGCAGGCGGGCATAGTCGGCAATGCCGAACTTGCCGTTGCCGTAAACCGCTGTGGTTCGGTAAAGGTAGCCAACGGCGGTCAGCCAGGCCGGATCAGGCTGCTGACCTGCCCCCAGCGCGTCAACGAATTGCGAGAAGTTGCGCATGCTCTTGTTGGCGCGTGACAGCACCAGCAATCGGGGATGCTGGCGGCCGGCTTCCTGCAACGGCACATTGGCGGCCATCTGTGCCAACAGCGTGTCTTCCACCTCGCCCTCGACCAGGGCAAAGGTGACATCCCAGGCTTCCGCAATCACCCGGTCGGACCGCCGCTCCGGATCCAGCGCCTGGGAAAACACCACACCATGATAGGTGCTTCCGGGCGTCTCCAGCCGATAGACCACAGTACCGTGTCCGTGATCGTCCAGGTCAAACCGCACGGTCGATACAACCCAGTCTTCCCGGGCCATCTGACGAACCAGACTGCGGGAAAAGCTCAACCGACTGGCATGCAGGCTGCCCAGTCTGGGCAGCCGCATAACCTGATCAGCAGGGCGCATCCAGTTTGCAGATTCCGCCGTCGCCGTTGTCATAATGCTTCAACTCTCTCTGGAAGCGCTTTGTCTCTCCACACCCATCAAGCCAGGCTCTCCCTTGGGAGGTACTATGCCCTGTTCACGCGCCATGGCATAGGCCGCCTTGGGCCCGATGTAGAGCGACGGCAGCAGCACCAGTGACACCGGTATCGCGGTAATCACGATAAATTGCTGCAGCGCACTGATCTGACCGGCCCCCATGTAAAGCAACACCGCTGCCATCAGTGCCATGGCCACACCCCAAAAGGCGCGAACAAAACGGTTCGGGTCATCATGGCCGGCACTCACCACGGCGATGGAATAGCTCATGGAGTCACCCGTGGTGGCCACGAAGATGGTGGTCAGCAGCAATATCGCCATGGCCATCAGGGTGCCACCCGGAAGCGCCTGTGCAATGGTCAGCGTAGCCACTTCAAACTGGAAGTCATTAAGCGCCTGCGTCAGATCAATGGCACCGGTCAGCTGATAGTAGATACCCGACCCGCCGAGCAGGGTGAACCAGACGGTGGTCGCGACAGGTGCCATGACGCCAACAGCCAGAATCATCTGCCGAATGGAACGGCCGCGCGAAATGCGGGCCACGAAGATCGCCATCAACGGGCCATAGCCAATGAACCAGGCGAAGAAGAAGATGGTCCACCACTGCATCCACCACTCGGGTGCGGTTTCAGCGGTAACCGTCGCCATGGCAAAGAAGGAACTGATGTACTCTCCAAAACCCTGCGTCCAGGCATTGGTCAGAAACAGCGTTGGCCCGAACAGGAAAATCACCGCGGCAATGGCGAGTGCAAGAAAGACATTGAACCGGCTGAGCATCTGGATGCCCTTGTGAATGCCTGTCATTGCCGAGGTCACATAGATGCCCGCCAGAATGAGCAGTATCACGAGCTGTGAGCCGAACCCTTCCCCAAAGCCGAACAGTTCATTGAGACCGAAACTGACCTGGGTCGCCAGAAAGCCGATGGGCCCCACGGTACCGGCGACAACAGCGATAACACAGGCTGCATCGACAATGCCGCCAAACCAGCCCGTCATGACGCGATCACCGAATACCGGGTAAAGCAGTGTACGCGGCCGCAGAGGCTGACCCTTCACATAGTGGGCGTGTGCCAGCACCACTGCAGAGAGCGTGCCCAGGATGGCCCAGGCCAGGAAGCCCCAGTGCATGAACGACTGTGCCAGAGCCGGCGCAACCGCCTCAGCAGTCCCGGCTTCAGTGGTGAAAGAAGGCGGCGTGACGACAAAGTGGTATACGGGCTCGCCTGCAGCAAAGAAAACCCCGCCACCAGCCAGCAGTGTACACATGATGATGGACAGCCACTTGAAGGTACTGAGTTCCGGCGTACTGCGGTTCCCCACCTTGGCGCTGCCCGCCGGAGACATGGCCACCCCCATGCCGATCACGAAGGTCGCCACCAACAGCAACTGGAAGTAGGACCCCAGCACGCGGGACGTCCAGGCAAAGCCATCGGCAATGAGGCCGGCCGTCCAGTCAATGTTGAAGAGCGAAGCGCCCAGGAACAGCAGGATAAACCCTACGCTCAACCCCAATACAATGGGGTCCCCCAACTGCTTGATGCCCCCGCCTTCGGCAGGTGTCTTATTGGTCTGAGTCATGTTCACGATCCTTTATTGTTGTTGCCGTCATGGTTTGAAAGCAGCGGGAGCCCCGCCCTGTTATGCGGAACCCGGTCGGGTGCCTTCGGTCAATTGACCAAGCCAGTTCTGGCCCATTATTTTTTCTACATCTTCATTGCTGAAACCTTTCTGCCGCAGCCCTTCCGCAATATTGGGGAAGTGCCGGTTGTCACTGAACCAGGTCAGTGGTGCCGGCCAGCCGGCGTTCTGCCGGTTGCCCTCACCGTAATCCTTTTCTTTCGCCCAGCGTCCGTTGCGCATCCACTCCAGCACGCTCTGCGGCTGGTTCTGGCAGAGGTCGGTACCCAGGCCGATATGATCGATACCCATCAGCTCGGCCGTATCCGCCACCATGCCGCAGAACTCGTCCAGCGTGCAGTCCGGGCCGTTTTTCAGGTGGAACGGGTACACGGAGAAACCGAGTATCCCGCCACTTTCGGCAATCGCCTTGAGTACATCGTTCGATTTGTTGCGCTTGGCCGGGTGAAAGCTGTAGGGATTGGCGTGAGAAATGATGACCGGCCGCTCGGACAGCTCAATGGCCTCCAGCGTCGAGCGCTCGGCGCTGTGCGACATGTCGATGATCATGCCGACCCGGTTCATTTCGCGAATCACTTCGCGGCCGAAGCGGGTAATGCCGCTGTCTTCAGACTCGTAGCAGCCGCAGGCCAGCAGGCTTTGGTTGTTATAGGTAAGCTGCATGATCAGCAGACCCAGTTGACGCATGATGGCCACCAGGTCGACGTCATCCTCGATCGGCGAGCAGTTCTGCGCTCCGAAGAAGATGCCCACACGGCCCGTTTCCCGCGCCTGCTGGATATCTTCCGCCTCAAGCACCGGCATGATCAGGTCCGAGTGTTGCTCGAACAGCCGGTTCCATTCCCCGAAGCGCATCAGTGTTTCCCGACATGTCTCGTGATAGACCAGTGTCGCGTGCACGGCATCGACACCGCCAGCCCGCATTTCTTCAAAAATGGACCGGGACCACTGCGAATACTGCAATCCATCAATGGTTAGCATTGACTGCGACATGCCTCAACCACCTATGCCTTGATGTAACAGGTTTTGACGACGGTATAGAATTCACGCGCATACTGGCCCTGCTCTCTGGGGCCAAAGCTGGAATTCTTGCGCCCCCCGAACGGCACGTGGTAATCCGTTCCGGCGGTCGGCAGGTTAACCATCACGCAGCCGGTTTCCGCCCTGGCCTTGAAATCGGATGCCAAATTCAGTGACTTCGTGATCAGGCCGGCGGTGAGACCATACTGGGTGTCGTTCAGTGTACTCAGGGCTGTTTCATAGTCCGGTACCCGGATGACACAGGCAATGGGTCCGAAGACTTCATCGCGGTTGACGTCCATATCATTGGTGGTCTGGGTGAAGAGCACCGGTTGCATGTAGTAGCCTTCCTGTTCGACATCTACCTGGTCACCCCCAAAAGCCATCACGGCACCTTCGCTCAGAGCGGTATCCACCCAGCGCAGATTGGATTCCAGCTGGCGCTTGTCGGCGATGGGGCCGACGGCGGTGTCCTCGTCCAGGGCATGACCGACTTTCGCCTTCGCCAGGCGCGCGGTCAGCTTGTCGACGAATTCATCATGCACCGCATCCGTAACAATCAGCCGAGACGACGCCGTGCACTTCTGCCCGGAGCCCGAATAGGCACCAGCGAAAGCGGCCTCCACGGCCAGATCGATATCCGCATCGTCCAGGACGATCAGCGCATTCTTGGAGCCCATCTCCAACTGGCACTTGACCAGGTTGGCGGCTGTCGCTGCAGCGACCCGACGTCCGACTTCCAGCGACCCGGTAAAGCTGACAGCCTGAACACCCGGACTGGTGATCAATGTTTCGCCGGCCTCACTGCCACTGCCCATGACCAGGTTGAAGGTGCCGGCCGGCAGAGCCTGACGGCTGATGATTTCGGTGAGGGCCCAGGCACTGGCTGGTACCAGGTTGGCAGGTTTGAATACCACCGCATTACCAAAGGCCAGCGCCGGCGCGATTTTCCAAACCGCGGTGGCCATGGGAAAATTCCAGGGGCTGATGACACCGACAACGCCCAGCGGCTCCCGGCGAGTCTCGACTTCGACACCGGGCCGAACGGACGCGGTCCGCTCATCAATCTGGCGCAGCACTTCTGCCGCGTAATAGTGAAAAAACTGGCCCGAGCGATAGACTTCGCCCTTGCCCTCGGCCAGAGGCTTGCCCTCTTCGCGCGACAACAACTCACCCAGCTCGTCCTTGCGGTCAATCAGTTCATTGCCAATGGCCATCAAAATGCTGTAACGCGCTTCCAGACCCGTTTCTGCCCAGGCTTTCTGGCCATTTTTCGCGGCCTGAATAGCTTTTTGCACCTGGCCGGCACTGGCCTGATCATAGTCACCGACCGTATCGCTGAGGTCCGAAGGATTGACGTTGGGCAGGTGCGCATTCTCGCCCTTTGTCCATTCTCCGTTGATGTAGAGGGGGTATGACGTAGGCATAGGTAACTCCTGGATCTTTACTCTATCCTAACGATCACTGCAATATAAGTATAATAAGAAATATCGTAATTTTAGTAAGCTTTTCTTATAGTCGTTTAAAGGCCATCGAGAGCATTACCTTGCATGTCGCTTGAACTGAAAATACAACCCATGCGCTATGTGATCGCCGCCGCGGAAAAGGGCAGCTTCAATGCAGCAGCGCAATATCTGCACCGCAGTCAGCCGGCACTGTCCATGGCCATCCGGGACCTCGAGGAGAAACTCGGCCAGCCCTTGTTTGAAAAGCACTTGAAAGGGCAACTCACCCCTTTCGGTGAGCAGTGCCTGCCCAAATTCCGGGAGCTGGTGCAACAGCACGATCGGCTCGCCCGGGAGTTGACGCAATTGTCTCAGGGGCAACTGGGCAGTGTGGCTCTGGCCACGGTCCCCTCGGTTGCCAGCCGCCTGATGCCGACTTTTCTGGCTGATTTCATCGCCCGCCACCCGGATATCGACATCAACCTGCATGATGAAAGCGCCGATTTTGTCTGCCGCATGGTGGCCCAGGGCGAGGTGGATCTGGGCATCAGCAGCGCCTGGGTGGAGGACGAACGACTGTCTTTCACTCCCCTCATGGAAGATGAAATCGGCGTGGTCCTGCATCGGGATCACAAGCTGGCCAATGCACCGGAGTTGCGCTGGGATGAACTGCTGGACGAGCGCTTCATTACCAACGGGACCTCCCGGCTCCTGGCAAACACACCGGCGAGTCGCCTGGTGGAAAACAGTCATTTCTACATCTCCAACATGATCTCCCTGCTGGCCATGCTGGAAGTGCGCAATGGCATCACCACACTGCCCAGCCTGGCTTTTCCGCCGGACAGTCAGGTGCTGCGTTTTGTCCCGCTAAGTGAACCAAAGCTGGTACGCAAAATCGGGATCATCAAACCTGCACAGCGTTCACTGACGCCCCAGGCACAGGCGCTGGAGCGCGCGATACTGGACAAGCTGGGGAGCTGATCCGGGCTGCACAGCGCGCCCCCTTGATAAGGGACGGCAATGACGAGCATTAGACTTGCTTAAGTGGTTGATTCCGCCTTGCCTGCGTCCTGCCGGTTCGAGTTAACTCGGTAAGACCTTCGATTGTCTGACTGGAAACTCGCTACAGCCATCGTTGTGCCCTACCAGACCCGGGAGTACTGACTTGGCCTTTTCACTGCTCAAATACGGACTGCGCAAGGACTACCCCTTCGCGCACAAGCCTGACCTGCCGATTGCCGGTGAACTCAAATCACACTATGACGTGGTGATCATCGGCGGCGGTGGCCATGGCGTGGCGATCGCCTACTATCTGGCGAAATACCACGGCATCACCAATGTGGCCGTGCTGGAAAAGGGCTATCTGGGGGGCGGCAATACCGCGCGCAATACGGCCGTTATCCGCTCGAACTATCTCACCTCGGAAGGGGTGCGGTTCTACAAGGCGTCGGTGAATCTGTTCGAGCGGCTATCCAACGAATTCGATTTCAACATCATGTACTCTCAGCGCGGGCAGCTGACGCTTGCCCATACCGATGCCACCGTTCGTGCCTTTCGCCAACGCGCCGAGGTCAATCGGCATTTTGGTGGCCGCACCGAGTTGATCGACCCGCCCGCCATACGGGAACTAGTGCCCGGGCTCAACATGCACCCGGGCCATCTGCCGGTGCTCAAGGGCCTGTGGCATCGTGACGGCGCCACCGCGCGCCATGACGCGGTGGCCTGGGGTTACGCCCGGGGCGCGACGCAGCGCGGCGCCGAACTGCATCAGTTGACCGAAGTCACCGATGTACTGGTCGACAAGGGCCGCGCCATCGGTGTCGACACCAATCGCGGGCGCGTGAAATGCGGATGCATTGTGCAGGCCGTGGCCGGGCACAGCTCGCTGCTGGCCGCCAAGGCGGGTTTTCGCATGCCGATCATCACCTACCCGTTGCAGGCCATGGTGACCCAGCCGGTGAAGCCGTTTCTGGATCCGCTGGTCAGTTCGTCCGCGCTGCACTGCTATGTGCAGCAGACCAGCCGGGGCGAAATCGTCTTCGGCGGCGGGTCGGACCCCTACCCGTTGTACAACAGTCGCTCCACGCTCGAACTCAAGGAAAGCCTGATCGCCAGTGCCGTGGAGATGTTTCCTTTCATGGCCAAGCTGCGCCTGATGCGCCAATGGGCCGGCATCACCGACATGACCGCCGACTACAGCCCCATTATGGGGCTGAGTCCGGTCGAGAATTACTATCTGGATGCCGGCTGGGGCACCTGGGGATTCAAGGCAACGCCCATCTGTGGCCAGACCATGGCCGAGCTGGTCGCCAGCGGCGGCAAGGTGCCCGAATTGATTGCGCCTTTTGCCATGGATCGCTTCGACAGTTTCCGCCAGGTCAACGAAATGGGTGCCACTGCCGCCAGTCACTGAGGTCGGTCGAGGCACCGATCAGGGAGAAAAAGTCAGCCATGAAAATGATGCCTTGCCCACTGAACGGGCTGCGCAATATCAGCGAATTCGTCTATGGCGGCGAAGTCACCGACATGCCGGATCACACCACCTGCAGCGACCGGGAGTGGGCCGAGTATGTGTTCTATACGGACAAT
The DNA here is from genome assembly GCF_022565775.1 of Natronospirillum sp. Taxonomy (GTDB): domain Bacteria; phylum Pseudomonadota; class Gammaproteobacteria; order Pseudomonadales; family Natronospirillaceae; genus Natronospirillum. The sequence continues at coordinate 9,168 of NZ_JAIUMC010000043.1, read as the reverse complement.
CAGATTCAGGTTGTCACCGAGTGGTGGCTGCACGCGCCGTCAAGCTATTGGTTCATCGCCGAGCGGCATACCGGATCCGACGAGATACTGCGCACCTATGATCCGTCGGAGCGCTTTACCGAGCGGGTTGATTTCGAGCAGACGGAAGACAACACAACCACAGGCGGAGGGTCGGGTTCATGAGCACTCACCAGCGCCTGAAAGCCCCCATGGGCCTGCTGATCGACCGGGAAAAGACGATCAGTTTCGAATTCGAGGGTGCGACGGTCACCGGCCAGGCCGGCGACACGCTGGCCAGCGCGCTGGCGGCCAATGGCCACTGGCTGCTGTCGCGCTCTTTCAAGTACCACAGACCCCGCGGGCCTCTGACCATGGCCGGTCAGGATGCCAACACTCTGATTCAGCTGCCGGATGAACCCAATGTGCTGGCTGATCGCAAGGCTGCCGCAGCCGGCCTGCAGGTAAGCGGCCAGAATTACAGCGGCTCGCTGCGTGATGACAAGGACGCGAGACTCGACTGGTTCGGCCGTTTTATGCCGGTGGGCTTCTATTACCGGACCTTTTTTCGCCCCCTCGGGTCCTGGAAATACTGGGAAAAACTGATAAGGCGAAAGGCCGGACTGGGCAGGGTCAATCTGGAGGTCAGGCCCGACTACTGCGACAAGGTCTACCGCTTTCACGACGTGGTCGTGGTCGGTGCCGGTCCCGCCGGACTGCAGGCCGCACTGACCGCCGCCGATGGCGGAGCCGATGTACTGCTGGTCGATGAAAACCCGCTGGCTGGCGGAGCTCTGAGCTATCACCGATTCGATTCCGAAGGCAACCTGGCCGACTCGGTGCGTACGCGTCTGATCGACGACGTAAAGGCTCATCCGCGTATCGAGCTGCTGCTGAACGCGACCTGCAATGGCTGGTTTCTGGACAATTATCTGCCCGTGATCCAGGGCAATCGCATGTACAAGGTGCGGGCCCGGGAATGCATTCTGGCCACTGGCTCCTTCGAGCAGCTTGTGGTGTTTCGCAACAATGACCTGCCGGGCATCATGCTGTGCAGTGCCGCCCAGCGCCTGATGAAATGGTACGGCATTGCGCCCGGCCAGCGGGCCGTGGTGCTGACCGGTAACGATGATGGCTACCATACGGCGCTGGACCTGCAGGATCAGGGCGTGACTGTGCAGGCCATTGTCGACCTGCGTCCAGCCGCGGAAGCCGCAGATATCAGACATATCGCGACCGAAAAAGGACTGACGGTATTGTCCGGCAGCACCGTCTATGAAGCTTTGGCCGATCGCAAACGGCAACACCTGAGACAGGTCGATGTGCGTGCGATCACCGGACGCGGAACCGTGGCCGACACCTCCCGACTTATCGACTGCGACCTGCTGTGCATGGGCTCGGGCTATATGCCTGCTTATCAGTTGGCCTGCCAGGCGGGTGCACGGCTCGACTACCGGGAAGAACGGGCCGAGTTCAGCCTGACCGGACTGCCACCACACCTGCATCTGGCCGGGTCGGTCAATGGTATTCATGATCTTGATACGGTACTGGCAGATGGTCGGCGAGCAGCCGGCAGTGTGCTGCAGTCACTGGGACTCAGCGATGCAGTAGCCGAAGCCGTCACCTGCTCTCGGCGGGTGAATGTCGACTGGCCCATCTTTCCGCACCCCAGGGGCAAGGATTTTGTGGATCTCGACGAAGACCTGCAAAGCAAGGATCTGGTCAATGCCACCAAGCTGGGTTACCGCGACATTCAACTGGTCAAGCGTTTTTCCACTGTGGGCATGGGCCCGTCCCAGGGTCGCCATTCGGCGCTGCCGACCGCACGACTGGTCGCTGCGGCCACCGATCGCACGGTCAGCGAGACCGGGGTGACCACAGCGCGCCCACCCTTTGTACCCGAACGTCTTGAGGTACTTGCCGGGCGTGGCTTCGATCCGTATCGGCGCACCGCCATGCATCACCGCCATGTGGAACTCGGAGCGCGCATGGTTCCTGCAGGGGTGTGGCAGCGGCCCAGCTATTACGGGCTTGCGGACCGACGTGATGCCTGCATCCATGCTGAGTCCGAGCAGGTGCGCCAGCGGGTGGGATTGATTGATGTCAGCACCCTGGGGGGCATCGAGGTGCGCGGCCCGGATGCCGCCGAGTTCATCAACCGGGTGTATACCTTCGGCTTTCTCAAACAGCCGATCGGGCGCACGCGCTATGCCATCTATACCAATGAACAGGGTGTGGTGATCGATGACGGGGTGGCCTGTCGCATCGCCGAAAACCACTTCTATGTCACGGCAACGACTACAGGCGTGGATCGCGTCTATCGCGACATGCTCAAGTGGAATGCCCAGTGGCGGCTCGACATCGACATTGCCAATGTCACGTCGGCGTTTGCCGCGGTGAATCTGGCCGGCCCCCTGTCGCGCCAGATCCTGGCCAGACTCTGCGATGATCTGGACCTGAGCGCCGAGGGCTTTCCCTACCTGGCCTATCGAGAAGGCACGGTGGCAGGTATTCCGGCACGCCTGCTGCGCGTCGGGTTTGTGGGTGAGCTGGGTTATGAAATCCATGTGCCGGCGCTCTATGGCGAAGCCCTGTGGGATGCGTTCATGAGCGCAGGCGAACCCGAAGAACTGCGCCCGTTTGGCGTCGAAACCCAGCGCCTGCTCCGCCTGGAGAAGGGCCATATCATTATCGGTCAGGACACGGACGGCATGAGTCACCCGGGTGAGCTGTCATTGGACTGGGCGATCAACCGCAAGAAGCCCTTTTTCCTCGGCAGTCGGTCTGTCGATATCGTGATGGCCCGGCCGCAGACGCGCCGGCTGGTCGGGTTTACCCTGCCCGCCGGCACGCCAAAGCCGGAAGAAGGCCATCTGGTGCTGCGGGGCGATCACATCAGCGGTCATGTCACCTCGTGCGAGTACTCACCCACGGTGGGCTCGATCATTGGCCTGGCCTATGTCGGCACGGACCAGGCCGAGCCCGGCCAGACGGTTCATATTCGCGTGGACGGCGGTTCGGAAGTGACAGCCACAGTATGCACACTGCCTTTCTTCGATCCCGACAACAAGCGCCAGGAGCTTTGACCATGAGCGACCCCACTTCCATGCTGCCCGACCAGCATCCCAGACGCAGTCTGGCCTGGCGCGTCTGGGCAGCCAGTACCCAATCGCTCGCTGTAAAAAGTGAAGGCCTGGTAGTGCAGCAGGCCGGCGAGAACGACTCGGCCATGGCAGAACGCTGCGGCCTGATCGACCTGACGGTGCTCGAGCGCACCGGATTCAGGGGCCGACAGGCGGCAGAGCACCTGGAGTCACTGGACCTGCCCGTGCCGGACGCACCCAACCGGGCGGCAGTGGGCACCCAGGGAGAAACCGTGCTGCGCCTGAGCGCCCGCGAGTTATGGGTGCTGTCGGCTGCCGAGGACGACGGACAGCATGTGCGCCGGATGGCCAATCAACCGCTGCCAACAAAAGACTGCTATGCGCTCTACTGCCAGCACAGTCATGCCTGGCTGGTGCTAGCCGGCCGTTATCGGGCCGCCGTCATGGCCAAGTTGTGCGGCGTCGACCTGCGCGAGAGCGCCTTCCCGGTCGGCCATATTGCCCAGACCTCGGTGGCGCGCAGCAATGCGATCGTGGTACATCACCAATGGGGACGGCAGCCGGTATTCTCCCTGTTTTGTGACAGCGCGTCTGCCGACTATCTCTGGGAGGCACTGCTCGATGCGATGGCGGAATTCGAAGGTGGTCCGGTGGGGCTTGCAGCGCTGGTTTAGCTACCCGCGTGCCTCAGGGCTCGGTTCGGTCTATGGCGAACAGTTCGCTTTCAACCCAGGGCGCCACTGTACCGAGTCGACCCACCAGATGGGAATCAATCATGTCCCGTATCGCCCCGGCAAACAGCGTGGGCAGGTCGCCCAACTCCCCCTGCCGGGCAACCAGGTAGAGGGTACGGGCATGGCGACTGTCATCCAGGGCCAGCAGTCGCACGCCCTCGGTCTTGTAGAGCGTCTGCACCGCGCACAGCGCGCTCACTATCGCCCAGCCATGCTGGTCCTGCACCAGACTCATCAGCGTGTGGGTTTCATCGGTCTCAAAGCGGACCTGGGTCTGCAGATGCATCCGGCGCACCGCCAAATCCACATGCAGCCCGATCTGGCTGGTGCGGGTAAAACCGATCATCGGATAGTCCTGTGCCAATACGGGCAAGGTCAGTTCGTCGGTGGCAACCGTCAGCCATGGTTCGGGTATTGCCAGCAGAAGAGGGTCACGAAACAGCGGAAAGCGCTCCAGCCCCTGCATTTCCGCCAGCGGCGAATCGGAGATCAGAATATCGATTTCCCGATTCAGGAACGACTGGATCAGCACCGGCGTTACACCGCTTTTGAGATTCAACTGTTCCGAGCGGTGACCCAGTTGTTCGATCAGGGAACTGCCCAGCACTTCAGAGCAGGAACTGATCAGGCCCAGACGACACTGCAAGACCCCCATATCCGCGGCACTGCGCACGCGCGCCACCAGACGCCGCAGGTCGGCCAGCACCTGATCCGACTGCTGCTTCATAGTCAGACCGGCACTGGTCAGTTGCAGGGGCCGGGTGCGCCGCACCACCAGTTCGACACCCACTTCACTTTCCAGTTGCTTCAGGGTCTGTGAGACCGCCGACTGAGTGACCCCCAAACGCCGTGCCGCATCGGTCAGTGACTCCGACTCGGCGATGGTGGCAAAGGTCTGCAGCAGCTGGGTATCGGGCAGGCTACCGGTTTTCATGCCAGCCGATCACTCAGGCCACTTCGGTCAGTTCGATCACCCGACGCCAGAGGGCATCGGGCACATCAATCTGTGTTTTTTCGTTCCTCGAAGCACCCGGAATACGCGCTCCGGGCTGCTCGGCCACCGCTTCCGCCATGCGGGCAAACCGTTCGTCGAAGTGATCGCCAAAAGTCGTTGGGTCCAGCAGCAGGTAGCATTGACCCAGATCGTGGGGTGGCCCTTCCGGTGCCTTGAGTCCCTTGACGTCCAGTGAATTGACACCGCCCGCAATGCCGGCCGCCATCAACTCGGCCAGCAGGCCGAAGCCCCACCCTTTGTAGCCGCCGGCACTGACCAGCGAGCCCTTGAGCGCCGCTTCGGGATCGGTGGTTGGATTGCCTTCGGCATCAATGGCCCAGCCTTCCGGAATAGGTTCACCCGCAGCCTTGGCCATGGTGATCTTGCCCAGTGCCACGGCCGAGGTGGAAAAGTCGAAGTGCATGCGCAGCGGAGCACCCTCTTCCTTGCCGGGCACACTCAGCGCAATCGGATTGGTGCCGATGACGGCTTTGGTGCCGCCGGGTGGCGCCACGATCGTGGATGCATTGGTAAATCCGATCGCCATCAATCCATGGGCGGCAATCTGCTCGGTGAAATAGCCCAGTGAAGTGCAGGTGTGGGCATGGTTCACGGCCAGCATGGCCAGGCCCTGCTCGCGCCCCGCTGCCACCGCTTCCGGCAGCGCCTTGGCGAACGCCGGCTGGGCAAACCCGCAGCGGGCATCCACCTGCACGGAGGCCGGGCGGGGCTTGCTGACCTCAGGCTCTACCTGGCCCTTGACGCGTCCCGACAGCAGCTGCAGACAATAGCTCTCGAGGTAGTAGAGGCCACAGATGACATTGCCCAGCGCCTCCGCACGGCGCACAGCATCAGCAACGGCAGCCGCCTGGGTTTCTCCCGCCCCGTGCGCCATCAGCGCACGCAGACTCTTGTCTCTTATCTCATCCAGTGAAACCTGCATCGCTACCTCCGTCATGCACAGTGCGCAACCAGAATATCTGTTGCTGGCACGCAATGCCATCGGGGGAGTGGGAAAGCGATTCAGGTCAATAAGTCACTCCCCGACTAACTCCTTGTAAAGAATCTGCTTATACTGGGGAATGAAATGGGATACGCCAGCAGATAACCGGAACTCGGGAAGACAGTATGAGCAGTCCAACTGTTGGCAGTCATGCAACCAACACTGAGCTATCGGACGCCCTGCCTCAACGCTTGAGTGACCTGGTGTCGCAGGTAGCCGAGCGGCAGGCCGACTTTCCTGATCTGATCATCGCTCTGTCTCCTCTGATAGATCGGGGCTTGGAGCTCCCCACGGAAACCGCACTTGAGCTCTCTGTCGCGCTGCACGAGATTGAAGCGGAAGCCCGTGAGGCAGATGCGCTTTACCAGCTGGTAGACCAACAAACAGCCCCTGCCATTGCGGTGAACAGGAACGCCGCCGTCCTGGCCCTGAACGCGGGTGCCCGACAACTGTTCAATCTCAATGCCGGCGACAACCTGACTACGCTGGGTGTGACTGCCAACGAATTTCAGACCTTCCAACGTCGTTTGGCTGAGGTGGCCGGCGCCACTTTGCTGAAGGTAACCAGACCCGGAACTCGCGAACTCCCCATGGTCATGCTGGGTAGTTACACCCATAGGTATCGTGCCTTTGTGCTGACGGCGCTGCAGCATCATTGGCCGACGGCCGTCGACAAGGCTCTGGAGTCACTCTTCCGATTGACCCGGTCAGAGCGCGAAGTCCTTTCCTGTCTTGCGCAAGGTCAAACGGTGGAGCAAATTGCTCAGCTTCGGTCCAGCGCGATCAGTACGGTTCGACAACAGATCAAGTCTGTTTTGCAAAAAATGGGTACCTCAGCTCAGGTGCAAGCCGCGACTATGGCCGCCGCCGCTGCCAATGCTCTGACCGATGCTCGGGTGGGCAGCGATGCCCTGAGACCAGACCGTGATCCTCTCAACATGGCCTACGGTGAATGCCTTCGTGAGGGCAGGCGTATTGGCTGGAGACGCTATGGCCAGCCCGGTGGCAAGCCGGTAGTCATGCTGCACGGACCCTTTTTCGGCGCAGGCGATTTTGAAGCCGAGCGGGTGTGGGCGAAACGATGCGAACTGGATGTGTTTGCACTCGAGCGGCCGGGGTATGGGCGGACAGAGCTATCGCCCCGGGGTGAGACGATGGTGGATACGGTGGTCAGCGACGCACGCCTACTGATGGACTTGCAGTCCATTCCCGAGGCCGTGTTTCTGACGCACGAAATCGGCCTTATACCGGCACTGGCCCTGTCCGTTCGACATCCGGAGCGAGTCACCGACATTCTTGCCGTCTCGGCTGCGCCACCCTTCAGAGCGTTGGCACAACTGACGGCCATGCCCCCCCAACAGAGGATCTTCATTTGGGCAGCCCAGAACACTCAATGGCTGGTCCGTCTGCTGATCAGACTGGGCATGGTCCGCTTGCGCAAGCTGGGACCCAAGCGATGGATGGAAGCCGTATTTGGTGAGGTGCCAGAGGATATTGCTGTGCTGAACCGTCCCGACCACCAGGCCGGTGTCATCGGCACCTACAGTCTGATTACCCAGCAAGCCGGTGCCGGTTTTGAAGCTGACCTGGAGATGGCGCTTAGTGATTGGGAGCACTGGTTAACCGAGTCACCCGCACCACTAACGTTGCTGCATGGCACCAAGAATCAAACGACGCGCCTGGAATTTGTACAATTACTGACTCAAATGAAGCCGGGTGTTCAACTCACTGCCATCGAAGGGTGCGGACAAACCCTGGCAATAGAAAGGCCGGATGTTGTCTATCAGGCGCTCCGCCCGGCCACCAAGCATTGTCCTGAGGGCAATGCTGAACATCTGACAACTTGCGGATATCGGTAAACTGACATGACGTCGTTCAATGCAAACACCTCTCTGGCAGAGCTGCCACAGGGCGCGCTGAGCAGTCTCGTGCAGGACATCGCATTGCGTGAGGCCGATTTCGAACAACTGGTCGCGCTGTTGCAGCCGGTACTGCTCGACGAGCAGACCATTGACAGCCGCGTTGCGCTGGAACTGTCCAATGCGTTGCATGAGCTTGAAGACCAGTCAGACACCAGTGATGCATTGAACAGTCTGGTCGACCGCTACGCGCCCCCGGCTCTGGCACTGGACGAAAGCGGTAGAGTGCTGGCCACCAATCGCACCCTGCGCCAGCTTTGGCCTCTGGAAATCGGCGCTCGGCGACACGCCCTTGGCGTGAGCAGCGGTGCCCTCACAGACTTCCGGCACCGTCTGACCCATGAAGCGAGGTCAACACTGATCAACCTGCAACGGCCCGCCGCCGGCATGGAAAGCAAGCCGCTGTTAATGGTGGGGTATCGAAGTCCGGTGCAAAAAGCCTATGTGCTGGTTGCCCTGCAGCAACACTGGCCGTCCTCCATTGAACGGGCGATCGCGGATCTGTTCGGCCTGACCGAGCGCGAGACGCAGGTTCTGGCCGGGCTGGCCTGCGGCCTGACAACCGATCAGATTGCGGAACACCATCAGCGTAAAGTCACCACGGTGCGCCAACAAACCAAAGCCCTTCTGAGAAAAATGGGGGCCGCCAATCAGACCCAGGCTGCTACCCTCGCCGCGGCCGCCGCCAATGCGGTTAATCTTGCCTTACCGGACGCCGCCAGCCTGCAATTACCCAATCAGCGGGAGCCGCTGCTGCAGGGTGAATCCTGGCGTGAAGAGCGCCGCATCAGCTGGCGCCGCTTTGGCGACCCAAGCGGGAAGAAAGTCATGTTGGTGCACGGACCTTCATTTGGTGCCGGAGAGTATGAGCAGGACAGACTATGGGCCAAGCATTGCAAACTGGATGTGCTGGCGATCGAACGTCCCGGCTACGGCCGCACCGACCCGCCGCACCGCAAGGACGACCCGTTGCAATGCCAGGTGGACGATGCTTTGACCGTATTGCGGCAGTTTAATATCCAGCCCGAGTCGATACTGGCGCACGAAGTTGGGTTGGTACCGGCACTGGCCATCTGTCGTCATTTCAAGGCCAGTCTGAAGCGCTTCGTCGGCGTCTCTTGCGCTCCGCCCTTTATTGCCATGGAACAACTCGTCGATATGCCGGCCCAGCAAGGCATCTTTATTCTCGCGGCGCGCAAGGCCCCCTGGCTGGCTCGCCTGCTGTTGCGGCTGCTCGTTGTTCGGCTGCGTAAGCTCGGTTCGGAGCGCTGGTACCAGGCAGTGTTTGACGAAGTGCCGACCGATCTGGCCGTTACTCAAAGGCCGGAATTCAAACAGGGCGTCATCGCTACCTACCCCTTGTACACCCGCCAGGCTGGCGCCGGTTTTGAAGTGGATTTGCAGGTGATGATTCAAG
>NZ_JAIUMC010000042.1 GCF_022565775.1 Natronospirillum sp. | reverse complement strand
CAGGGATGACGTATTTTGCGTGTCTCACAGGTATGTACCCGAGCGTGGCGACGGTACCTATAAGCACAGCAAGCTTGTGGCTACACAACCGCTACCAACGGCATCCGCCACAGAATCAGCGATACCGCAGTCACCCCGGCAATCAGGTTCATCGGCAGCCCCAGGCGCAGAAAGTCGGTAAACCGGTAGTTGCCCGGCCCGTATACCATCAGATTGGTCTGATAGCCCAGCGGCGTGGCAAAACTGGCCGAGGCCGCCATCATGATGGCAAACACGAAAGGCTCCGGATTCAGCCCCGCCTCCCCGGTGACCGACAGAACAATCGGCAGCATCAGAATTGCCGCCGCATTGTTGGTGATGCTCTCGGTCAGCAGGGAGACGACCAGATAGGTCAGAATCAACAGCAACCAGGGCTTGCCGGAGCTGGTCTCGATGGTCCAGACCGCAAGCTCTTGTGCCAGGCCGGTCTCCAGCATTGCATTACCCAGGGCAAAAGAAGCGCCGATGGTAATAATCACCGACAGATCAAGGCTGCGCTGGGCCTGCGCGAATGAACAGCAATTCAATGCGATCATCAAGCCGGCGCCGACAAGAGCCGCATTCAGCATCGAAGTCAGTCCGATCGCCGCACTTAGCACCACCCCGAATAGAATGGCCCAGGCCACTCGATGCCGATCATGCTGTGGCGACTGCTCTTGCAGATCGTTGATCAGCAGGAAATCACGCTGATAGCGCTGGCGACTGACAAAAGCCGGGCGGGCTTCCAGCAACAAAACATCACCGGCAGCCAGCTTGATCTGCCCCAGATTGCCGTCCAGCCGTTTACCGTTGCGCGCCACGGCCAACACGATGGCACCGTAGCGATCGTGAAAGCGCGAATCGCGGATGGTCTGACCGATACCGTCACAATTGGGCGAAACCACGGCTTCCACCAGGCGCCGTTCTTCACGATCCTTGGTCAGGGTGCTGCCCGGTGCAATTTCACTGGCCGGGCGGATGCCGGGAATACGCAGCAGTTCGGTGATCGCTTCAGTTTGCCCCGCAAACACCAGAGTATCGTCGCCCTGCAGGCGCTCTTCTGACGGGACGGCAGTCACCACCCGGTCATCACGCTCTATTTCCACCAGATACAGCTGCTGCAGATGGCGCAGACCTGCTGCTGCCACACTCTTGCCTACCAGAGGGCCCAGCGGGTCAACGCGCACTTCAATGGTGAATTCCCGAACCGACTCGATCAGCTCCCGGTTCTGTCGATCAGGCAGCAGGCGGGGAAAGAACAGCCACATGAAAAAACCGCCGACCGCTGCCACTGGCAGGCCTATCCAGGTAATGCTGAATATGGAGAACCCGTCCGCCCCGGTGAGCGCCTGATACTGTCCGTTGACGATCAGGTTGGTGCTGGTACCGATCAACGTCAGTGTGCCGCCCAGAATGGCCGCGTAGCTCAAGGGCATCAGCAGGCGAGAAGGTGCAATGTGAACCTTTTTCGACCAGGACCGGATGGCCGGAATCATGGTGGCCACCACCGGCGTGTTATTGAGAAACCCACTGAGCGAGATAACCGGAAGAAAAATGCGCAGCAAGGCTTGGCGCAGACTTTTGGGATGTCCTAGCGCATGGCGGACCAGTTGATCAATGGCGCCGGATTGATACATGCCGGCGGCGATAATGAACATGGCGGCCACGGTGATCAACCCCGGGTTGCTGAAACCGGCCAGGGCCTGATCTGCCGACACCACGCCGGCAGCACTGAGAACGGTCAGTGCCGCCATCATGATCCAGTGAGGCGCGATTCGCGTGGTGATCATGGTGCCAAGCACACTCAGGATCACCAACATTGTCAGCAGGGCTTGCCAGGTCATAGAGACTACCGATTCCGCAATTGTGGAACTCTCGGGCAGGGGTCACGTTTCGACGGATCGAGTACGTGGCTGGCCGGCCGGGAATTTACCGAAGCAGAGAGCCTAGAGCACTGAGTAGTAAAGTTAAAATATTAAAAACTTATGAGTTATATGATTTTGTTATTAGGGCGGACAGGTGTGCCACGAGTGTCGATGGCATCATCTGGCCTAGTGCCAGGCAATATGACAAAATGGCAATATTGAGAAGAGTGCTAGCCAATCGCGGATACTGAGCACTGTGCGATCATAAGCTTAAATCCAACAGCACAGCAGCAGATGACGTATCCGGCAGGAGAATGTATGTCTGACATCCGAGCCATTGTCCTCGATCTGGACTTTACGCTGTTGACTCGTGACAAGACGGTTCGACCCAGAACACTGGACAGTCTGGTGCGTGCCCATGACAAGGGCTTTCAGCTGATTATTGCCACCAGTCGACCTGTGCGCGCCGTGCGCAGTTTTGTTCCCGAGGCGCTGCTGCAGCGGTGTACGCTGATTACGTTGAATGGTGCCGTGGTGCATGAGTTCACTCGTGGGCACCAGTGGCAAATGTCCTGTATGGGGCTGACAGCGCGCAAGCTGATCAAGCGGTTACGGGATGCCGAACCACCGGTACAGATCACCGCAGAGTGCTGGGGCGAAGATTTCGCCACCAACCGTGAATACAGTGACGAAGAACTGCGCAAGAAACAGCATGCTGATTTCTCAATGCTAAAGACCATTGAGCAGATAGACTATGGCTGGATCAGCAAGGTAACGGCTGACGGGCAGGGACAGCCGCTAAACGCCTTGCTCGAGTGGTCGGGTGATTATCCCGAGTACAGCTTTATTCCTGCCCTTGAAAACACGGTAGTGAACATCGTGCCCAAGGCCATCGACAAGTCCACCACCGTTGTGACCGTATTGAAGCGTTTGCAGATACACCCTTCCGAGATGCTGGTGTTTGCTGATGAAATGCCCGACCTGAGACTGATGGAAATGGCTGGCGTTGCGGTGGCCATGGGCAATGCGGTCGAACCCCTGAAGGAGGCGGCCAACACGGTCATTGGCGACTGTGACAGTGATGCCATCGCGGATTACCTGGATGCGACTCTGCTACGGGAGCAGGCAAGCGCCTGACAGTTTATGGAGCATGATGATCTACACCTGAATCTGCGCAATCTGCAGCTCTCGGATTATCCACAGATCGAAGCACTGATGAATCAGGTCTATACCGATCTCGGCGGTGCCTGGCCAAAACATACCATCGAGCAGTTGATCCGCGAGTTTCCGGAAGGGCAGCTGGGTATCGAAGACAGTGATCAACTTATCGGCGTGGCATTGACCGTGCTGGTCGATTACAACCGGTTCAGCAACCCTCATACCTACGACGACATTGTCGACAGCAAGGAACGTATTCAGGGTCAGGCCGAGGGCGATGCCCTGTATGGCCTGGATGTGCTGATCGACGAAGATTACCGTGGATATCGTCTGGGCCGTCGACTCTATGATGCGCGCAAGGAACTTTGCCGCCAATACAACCTGCGCGCCATTCTGGCGGGTGGACGGATTCCCGAATACCACCAGCACCGCAGCAACATGTCGCCGGCAGAGTATATCGAGGCGGTCAGTCGCAAGGAGTTGCACGACCCTATACTCAGCTTCCAGCTCAGCAATGACTTTCAGGTCAAGCGGCTGCTGCGCAAATACCTGCCCGAAGACGATGAGTCGGCGGGCTATGCCACTCTGCTCGAGTGGAACAATATATTCTACGAGCCCGAGCAGGCCGTGGTGGACACGCGAAAGTCGAGTGTACGTCTGGGGGCTGTTCAATGGCAGATGCGTGCCGTTCAGTCGGCCGAGGAAATGCTGCATCAGGTGGAGTATTTCGTCGATGCCCTGTCGGATTATCAGAGTGATTTCGCGGTATTTCCGGAATTCTTCAATGCGCCGCTGATGGGCCTGAGGGAACATGACAGTCAGACCGAAGCGATTCGGTTTCTGGCCGACTTTACCGAGCAGTTTCGCAATGAAATGTCGCGCATGGCAGTGGCCTACAACATCAACATCATCTCCGGCTCCATGCCCTTGCTGGAAGACGATCGGGTGTTCAATGTGTCCTACCTCTGCCGGCGTGACGGCACCTGGGAAGAACAGCGCAAGATTCACATTACACCCCATGAGCGCAATGACTGGGTGATAGAAGGCGGCGACCAGCTCAAGGTATTCGAAACCGATGCGGGTCGGGTGGGTATCTTGATCTGCTATGACGTCGAGTTCCCGGAACTGGGGCGGGTGATGGCCGATCAGCGGCTGGAGATACTGTTCGTTCCCTTCTGGACAGACACGAAAAACGGCTACCTTAGAGTTCGGCAGTGTGCCCAGGCCAGAGCCATCGAAAATGAATGCTACGTGGCCATTGTCGGCAGTGTCGGTAACCTGCCCAGCGTCGACAGTCTGGATGTCCAGTATGCCCAGTCATCAGTGTTCTCGCCATCAGACTTCGCGTTCCCGCATGATGCCGTGCTCTCAGAAACCACGCCGAACACGGAAATGCTGATGTTCTCCGATCTTGATCTGGACAAGCTGAAAGTGCTGCATAACGAGGGGTCGGTGACCAACCTCAAGCATCGGCGGCCTGATCTGTATGACGTGCGCTGGTTGAACAAGGTCTAATGGGGCCTCAGAGTGATTCCCCGGGGGGAAACTACTCGGAGGTTCCCTTGTAGGGCCCCAGTTCGGACACGGCCTCTGGCTGGAAGCCTTCCGGTACTATGCCTCTGATGTGGAAGGCGAAGGCGATGATTTCGGCAATGATGCGGTAGAGTTCCGGCGGGATTTCCTCCCCGACTGACAGCGTCGTCAGCAGGTTGACCAGGTCGGGGTTTTCATAGATCGGGATCTCATGCTCACGGGCAATCGCCAGAATCTCCTCGGCCAGCTCAGCCTGACCCGAGGCAAGCACGGTCGGCGCCTTCTCTCCATCATAGTGCAACGCAACGGCGGCGGATTCTTTGCGGTCACTCATGATCCTGAAGCCCCCTCATGTGTGCACATCAATCTGATGCAGCGCGGATGGCGGCATCTGGTCTGAGCTACCCGACCGACCTTTGCGGCGTGGCAAGCCATAGCGGCACTGAACTTCCTCCACTGGCAGCGCCAGGTCTTCCAGGCGCTGCTGCAGCCCCTCCAGATGATTGTGGAACAGGCGCAATGTCGGCGTGTCATTGGTCAGAAACGTCAGCTCGGCCGTTTCGCCCTGCCAGTGCAGGCGCGCGCAGACGGGCGCCAGTGGGGGCAGATGAAAATGCAAATCCAGTACCCACTGGTTGCTTGATGCCGGCTCTTCTCCGGCCTCGTCCTCGTCATGTGGCCGGTGGCGCTCCAGTTCAAACCAGAGCAGTTGCTGATCCGACATGACCGGTATGCCTTGCACAAGGCGCGCTGGCTCGGCCGGGTTGTCGGGCAGAATGCTCTGCAGGGCCCGCACCAATTGCTGTTGCCCAGCCTGCTCAAGCGTCTGGCGGAGTTGCATCAGGGTCTGCTGCTCCTGCTGCTGGGCACTCTGGGTGCCGCCTGTCGTATCGCCGGCGCTGGCGGTACGCTGGCCCAGTTTCTGACGCAGTTGTTCCGGTGAATAGGTCATGGTGCGCTGGCTGCGCAACTGATCAGCCCGTCGCTGCAGTTGCTCCTGCAGGCTCGGGTGGCCACTCTGACCGAGCTGTTGCAGGCGCTGATCCAGAACCTGCTCGGCAATCACGCGCCAGACATCAGCAGGCAGCGCTTGCGGTTCACTGCGCTGTGTCGGTGTTGTTGCGGCCTCTGTCGGTGCCCTCATTGCTGCGCGCAAAATCGGTACCAGTTGAGCTGGATTGAGCGTGGTCTCTGCGCCTGCATTGCCGGTCGTTGGTGTGGCAGACGGCGCTCCTCCTGCACTGGCTGGCGCTGCCGAGGTGGTGGTGCCTGGTGCCGGTACGGAAGCCGTTGGGCGCGCCAAGGTTGACTCTGAACCTGCTGCTGTAGCTGTTCCGGCAGTGAGTGGATTGGCAGTGGTCAGTGGTGTGGCGCCGGCATTCAGCAAGGGCACGGGAACAGGGGCCGATGTGCGCCCGCCGGTATCAGCCGGGGACAGAGGAACTCTTGACAGGTCGGGCATCGGGGTGGTCTGCAACCGGCTTGTCGCGCCCTGCTGCCAGTTCTGCCAGACCTGACGCACCGTCTCCGGGGTGGCACTGCCATAGTCACGACGGGCTGTTTCGATCAGTTGCGGGATCCAATGCTGACTCAACTGCAGGCGTTGCTCATTGGGTGTTGCCTGGGCTGACGGCCGGGCACCTGCATCGGATGCAGTGGCCGGAACCGGCGAGGCACCAGCCGGCATGCCGGGCAATGACGGTGCGGCAGCAGCGAGTCGCGTGCCCAGGGTGTCGGTGGCATTGACACCAGGCAGGGCAGACTGCCAGGCCTGCAGAACGACAGGCAACAGTTGCGCCATCCAACTGGCCGCGGGTGTCACCGAGCCTGACTGCAGCGCTGCGGAGGCGACGGGACTCAGG
The DNA here is from genome assembly GCF_022565775.1 of Natronospirillum sp. Taxonomy (GTDB): domain Bacteria; phylum Pseudomonadota; class Gammaproteobacteria; order Pseudomonadales; family Natronospirillaceae; genus Natronospirillum. The sequence goes on along the minus strand of NZ_JAIUMC010000042.1, from coordinate 19,600 downwards.
GGGCTGGCAGGCACCGTAACCGGAGCACCCGGCGGCTGTGGGGCGCTGGCCTGATTTGGAGGCGCCGTTGGTGCCTGAGTGGCATGGGCCGGACTCTGATTGAGCCATGCCTGCACCGGGTTCAGTGAGACCTGCCGCTGTACCGCCGGCAGCAGGGACAGTTGCTGGCGCTGCACCAGTGCATCCACCAGACGGAATTGCTCGGGGGTCTTGGGCACCAGAACAATGGGGCCGCGATCGCTGGCGGCCATGACCAGCGTTTGCCCGGGTTGCAGGTTGGCCCGGCTGGTCAATTCAAGCAGCGACTGGCCCAGTTGTACCTGAAATCGTGGCAGGCCATTCTTGCCGGGCTCCAGACTGGACAGCACCTGCAAAGGCAAAAAACGCGGTACCGGTTCTCCACGCTGTACTCGATCGGCCAGTATATTGCGCAACGCATCCGTCAGTGCGGGGTCTGTGCTGCCCTCACGGCCCTGCCGAACCGCCTGAAACCAATCGGTAAGCGCGCGCTTGAGGGGCTCGGACGTGGCTCTCTCGCGCTCGGAATGGGGCTGTGCCCTAATGCCTGAGTCCGGAGGCAGGCGCATGCGTCCAATGCCGTCAATTTTGGCCATGGTGGCCTCCGCCGCAGTGTCGGCTCATTTGATGAGTAGCTATACAGCAGGCTGTTTCCAGTGTACCCCTTTTATACTTCATCGTGGCCATCCTGCAAAACTTGAGTCTGCAGCCTCAAGACATACATAATTGTTGCACAATGAACGGGCGCAACCAGTGACTCACGGCTGGAAAGCGAAGCTGAAGCAGGAAACGAGAAAGGAAGCAGGTCGGCCCCGAGGGGCCGACGAGAGCATTGTTAGCAACTGTACCGGGTTGTTATTGTTCTTGGATCCGTGCAGTTGACGCGGTGCCTTGTTCTTGTTTTTGGGCGGCACCGGAACTGTTTTTCGCCCGGTTGTTATTGTTGTTTTGGGGCATTCATATCTTCTTCAGATACTCACACTGGTTATAGCAGGTGCCGTGCCAGAAAAACAAAGTGTATGCATGGCAAGGGGTTAGGCGATTTCTGATCAGAGTTCATACAGCTTCGGCAGGTCGGTGTGTTACCAATGGGAACTCAAACTGTTACCCGGGTAACAGATGGGCCGTCAAAGAGGACTGATCCAAAGTGGCGAACGACGAGTAATGGAGGCATGATCCCCAAGTTCCACCATATTGTTCCCTTCTGGAGATACCCATGACTCATACCCCTGCGCACACTCGGATGTCTGCCGCTGACCTTGAGGCACTGCCGTCGCGCAGCCGTGCGCACCTGGTCAATCTTTGCAGTGGTATCAAGGGTCTGCATCTGCTGGGAAGCCGATCCAAGTCTGGTCAGGACAATTTGGCTCCGTTCAATTCCGTGCTGCACATTGGCGCCTCTCCAGCTGCTCTTGGCGTTCTGTTCCGCCCGATCACGGTGCGTCGGGATTCCTACCGGAATATCCAGGAGACCGGCTACTTCACCCTCAATCTGGTCAGCAGGCCCATGCTGGACGCGGCGCACCATGCATCTGCCAAATGGGCTGCGGACGAGTCGGAATTCTCCGCCACCGGTCTGACGCCCCTGGACAACGGTTTCCCGGCACCCCATGTTGCCGAGAGTCCGCTGTCGATTGGGCTGCGCCTGGTCGAGGAACAGCACATTCGGTTCAACGACACTCGGTTGCTCATCGGTGCTGTCGAAGAAGTATTGTTGCCAGTGGACTCCCTGCCCGAAGGCGGCTGGATGCGGCTCGATGAGCACGATATCCTGAGTGTTGCCGGGCTGGACAGTTACTATCAGGGACGACTGGTAGCCCGCAAAGCCTATGCGCAGACCGACGCTGCGCCGCCTGATCTGGTTCGGGACAGAGATTGACCCTGGCAGCGGGGAACTCTGGCGCCCGAAGCAGGTCTGAACCGCCGTCGTTTATTCCTCAAAATTTGCTACAAGGATTAGAAACATGCTGCAAACCAGGATTCCCGCACTGGCCGCCGTCACATTTACGCTGGCGTCGATCACCGGGCAGGTGATGGGTGATACCCGGAGCTGGGATGAGATTGTGACCGAGGCCCGGGGTGAACAGGTTTTTTTCAATGCCTGGGGCGGCTCTGATGTGATCAACGATTACCTGATATGGGCGGCCGATGAATTGTCCGAGCGCTATGACATCGATCTGGAGCACGTCAAGGTGGGTGATACCGGCGATGTCGTCAGCCGCGTTCTGGCAGAGCGAGCCGCCGGACGCGAAAGCGGCGGCAGTGTCGATCTGGTCTGGATCAACGGAGAGAACTTTCGGGCCATGAAAGACGAGGGCCTGCTGCTGGACCCCTGGACCGATCAATTGCCGAACTTCGAACTGCTGGACTTCGACAACAAGCCGACACTGACGATGGATTTTTCGACACCGGTCGACAATATGGAAGCCCCCTGGGGCATGGCGCAACTGACCTTCATGTATGACTCGGCACGGGTCGATACACCACCTGACAGCATGGCAGAGCTGCTGGCGTTTGCGCAGGACAACCCGGGCAGGGTGACCTATCCCGCCCTGCCAAGCTTCTACGGCACTACTTTCCTGAAGCAGGCGATGCTGGAGTTGGCTGATGATCCGGACGTTTTCTATCAACCGGCCGATGAGACAGATACAGACACCGCGTTGGAACCACTGTGGACGTTTCTTGATGATCTGCATGCGTTGGCATGGCAGCAGGGCAGGTCGTTTCCGCAGGATGCACCCCAGATGAAGCAGATGCTGAACGACGGGGAGATCATGCTCAGCCTGTCGTTCAACCCCAATGATGCCTCCAATGCCATTCTGACCGGTGAACTGCCGGATACCGTGCGCACCTATGTGCATTCCTCGGGCACGTTGGGCAATACCCATTTCGTGGCTATTCCATTCAATGCCCAGGCACCCGAGGCGGCCATGGTGGTGGCCAACTTCCTGATGTCACCGGAGGCGCAGGCACGCAAGGCGGATATCGAGATATGGGGTGACCCGACTGTGTTATCAATGGAAAAGCTGAGCACCGAAGATCAGCAGCGCTTTGCTGATATCGAACGGGGTCCGGCCGGGTTGAACGATGAGGATCTGGAAGCGGTGCTGTTGGAACCGCACGCCTCTTGGGTCCCCATGCTGGAAGACGAGTGGCAGCGGCGCTATGCGCGCTGAGGCGCGACCTGCTGTAACACAGCGGATGGGCTGACCGGACATGGTTAGGCGAATCCTGCGCGGGTTTCCCCCGGTAACGGCAGCGGTGTTCATTCTGCCGGTTGTGGTGGGGCTGGTCGGTACCTGGTTGCCTGCCTTCGGCTATCTGCCGGTACTGGGCCAGACCAGCCTGACACTCGCGCACTGGCAGTTTCTGTTTGAGCACCCGAGTGTGCCCACCGCCACGCGCCATACGCTGGTGTCGGCCTGGGGGTCAACACTTCTTTCACTGTTGTTGGCGCTGACCATACTGGCCCTGACCTGGCGCTCACGCACGCTGCGCTGGCTGCGCCGCAGCCTCTCGGGGTTGCTGGCCATACCACATGCTGCCTTTGCGATCGGCATTGTGGCGCTACTGGCACCGTCCGGCTGGATCATCAAGCTGCTGTCCCCGGACCTGACCGGTTGGGAACTACCACCCGGGTTCAGTCTGGTGCGCGATCCCATGGCGCTCAGTCTGATGGCGGTACTGACGCTCAAGGAAACCCCTTTTGTCATCTTCATGGCCCTGGCAGCACTGCAGCAATTGCAGGTCGAGAAATCATTGCGCATGGCCCGAAGTCTGGGCTATTCGGAGTTCATGGCCTGGCGGCGTATCATCATTCCCCAACTGTTGCCCATGCTGCGGTTGCCCCTGTTTGCTGTGCTTGCCTATGGCATTTCCGTGGTCGACATGGCGATGATCGTCGGGCCCAGTGCTCCGGGGACGCTGGCAGTGCTGGTCGATCGCTGGTTCAATCATCCGGATATTTTCCGCCGCCTGCCGGGTAGTGCCGGTGCTACTTTGCTGCTGCTGATCACGGTAGTCAGCCTGATGCTCTGGTGGCTGCTGGAAAAGCTGTGGCTGACCTGGAGTCGCAGGGCCTGGAGCAGCGGTCAGCGGCACACTGCGTTGAGTTGGTTCGCCCGTCCGGCAGAGGGTTTCAGCCTGCTGCTGATCGGCTCTGCGCTGGCCGCCTTCGCGGTCCTGATCCTGTGGAGCTTTGCGTTTCGCTGGGGCTTTCCGGATGCCTTGCCCGAGTCGTGGAGTACCCGCTTCTGGGGGCGCGGCTGGACACGACTCGAACAACCTTTCTGGCTGACCTTGTGGACTGGGCTGGCGGCCGCTGTGATTGGCCTGGTGCTGGTCGTCGGTTGTCTGGAGCACGAAGTCACCTTGCGTCGGCGGCGGCCCGGCTATACCGGCCCCAAGCTGTTCTGGCTGATCTATGTGCCCTTGATAGTCCCGCAGATAGCATTTCTGTTCGGCATACAGGTGGTGCTGGTCTGGTTCAACCTGGACGGGCGCTGGCTGACGCTGCTCTGGTCGCATCTGATGTTCGTGGTACCGTATCTGTTTCTCAGTTTGTCCGGACCCTATCGCAGCTTTGATGACCGCTATGCCCGTCAGGCCATGCTGCTGCGCGGCAATGAATGGTGCCCGCTGTGGCGGGTCAAGTGGCCCATGCTGCTGCGACCCTTGTGCTATGTCACGGCCCTCGGCTTTGCGGTCAGCCTGGCGCAGTATCTGCCTACCCAGTATGTGGGCAGCGGGCGCTTTGCTACCCTGACGACCGAAACAGTCAGCATCGCCGGAGGGGGTGACCGTCGGCTGGTCGGTGTCTATGCCCTGATTCAGTGGCTGCTGCCGATGGTGATCTATACCCTGGCTCTGCTGGTTCCGGCCTGGTTTTTCCGCCATCGGCAAGGCATGAAGCTGCAGGGCTGAGCAATACAACCAACAGGAGAATTGAATTGGTACTGGAGCTGGATCGGGTCACGGTCAGCATCAACAACACGCCACTCTTTGATCCGGTGACGCTGCGTGTGGAGCCGGGCCAGGTAACCACCGTGATGGGGCCGAGCGGCTGTGGCAAGTCCACGCTGCTGGCGGCTATTGTCGGCGACCTGAATCCGGTCTTCTCCCTGCAAGGCGATGTAAGACTGGATGACCAGTCGGTGCTGACCCTGCCCATGCAGCGACGACGCATCGGGCTTCTGTATCAGGATGATCTGTTGTTTCCGCACATGAATGTGGGTCAGAACCTGGGGTTTGCGCTGGCAAGCAGTCTGCCGCGGCGCGAGCGCCTGGCCCGCGTGGAGGAGTATCTGGCGCTAGCCGGTCTTGAGGGCTATGCCGAGCGTGATGTGGCCAGCCTGTCCGGTGGACAGCGTGCCAGGGTGAGTCTGCTGCGCACCCTGATGGCGGAGCCTCGGGCCGTGTTGCTGGATGAGCCGTTCAGCAAGCTGGATACGGCCATGCGTGACCAGTTTCGCGACTGGGTGTTCAGTACGTTGCAAGAGCGTGCAGTGCCTGCACTGCAGGTGACGCATGACAAAGAGGACTGTGGCGACGGCCCGGTCTACCTGATTCAGGAAGGGAGGTTTGCCTGATGCTGGATCGCTATATGCTGCCGGTCATCAAGCCCGGCCTGAAAATGCTGGCCCGTCCGCTGCGTGTCCGGGGGGTGACAGCGGACCAGGTCACCATTGCCGGCTTTGTCATTGGTCTGCTGGCGGTGCCACTGATCATTCTCAACGGGTACTGGCTGGCTCTGGCCTGTATTGCCCTGAACCGGCTATGTGATGGCATAGATGGCGAACTGGCCCGACTCGGGCAGCCTTCAGATGCGGGCGGGTTTCTGGACATCACGCTTGATTTCATCTTCTATCAGGCCATCGTCTTTGCTTTCGCTCTGGCGGACCCGTCCAATACCGTCTGGGCATTGGTGCTGATGCTGTCCTTTGTCGGCACCGGGGTCAGTTTTCTCGCCTTTGCTGCACTGGCCGAGAAGCACCGTATCAAGAGCCTGGCCTATCCGAACAAGTCACTGCACTATCTGGGTGGCATCGCAGAAGGCACGGAAACCATTCTGGTGTTTGCCGCCTTCTGTCTCTGGCCGCAGTATTTCCCGCAGATCGCCGCAGGCTTTGCCCTGGTTTGTGTGCTCACCACGGTGATGCGCCTGCTCTATGGCTATCGGACGCTGCGTGCGGCAGAGCAACCCGAAAACGACCCCGCTGCGTAATCAGGAAACCATGGAGGCAGCCGACCCGGCTGCAGCGCTCGCAGAGAGAGGATCGTTATGGCCACCCTGATATCCAAGCTGGCAGACTGCCGGCAGCGCCTGTTCACGGGCTTTGTTGTGGTTGTTGCAATAACATTGACCGCCTGCAGTTCGGTGTCGGTGGACGACTATGCCGACAATACCCCCGTCTTTGACCCGCAGATATTTTTCAATGGCGATCTGGTCGCTGAAGGCATCATTCAGAATCGCTCCGGCAAGGTAACACGCTACTTCACTGCCGATATCGAGGCCTACTGGGATGACGAGTACGGCTATCTCGATGAGGTGTTCTGGTTCTCGGACGGTGAGGAAGAATATCGTCTGTGGGAGTTCGAACGCATCGAAGACGGCGTCTGGGAAGGGCGTGCCGGCGATGTCGAAGGGGTGGCGTCACTGGAGTATGCCGGCAACGCCATCGAGATGGACTACCGGTTGCGGGTGACGCTCGACAGTGGCCGGGAAGTGACCCTGCGCATGGAAGACTGGCTGTATCTGGTGGATGACGACATTCTGATCGCCGAGACCACCATGCGCTGGTTCGGTTTTCGGGTCGGCAACATCATCCTGACCATGCGCCGTATTTGATGAATGATCGAACCCGTGATTCAGTGAAAGTCCCGTGACTTGACTTTCAGCTCACTGAGCCAGGCATTGCAGTTGTCCAACTGGTGCGCGATCACATGAATGACATCACTCTCGCGCTCCAGTCGGCCCTTCACCCGCAGCAGATGGCTGCCCAGCAGGGCCTGACGCTGTCGCCGGGCCAGATCGAGCCAGACCACCACATTGACCTGACCGGTCTCGTCTTCCAGGGTGACAAAGGTAACGCCGGATGCGGTACCCGGGCGCTGACGGCCCGTGACCAGACCGCAGACGGTGACCGGGCAGGGCGGAGAGAGGCGTTCATCAGTGAGTGCTTCGGCGCACAGCACGCCGCGCAGCAGTCCCTGCTCGCGCAACAGGGCCAGTGGATGACGGCCCAGTGTCAGACCCAGGCTGTGGTAGTCTTCCAGTACGTCTTCGCCTTCTCCCGGGGCCTCCAGAGCCAGCGGTGTGTCCTGAAACAGCCCGGATTGCAGCAGCGGTGTCGGGTCGACCTGCCCCATGACGTCCCAGCGCACCTGATAGCGGTGGCCGGCCAGAGTGCTGAGCGCACCGGCAGAGGCCAGTGCCGACCAGTCGCCGCGTGACAGCTGATCCCGTTGGCGTATGGCCAGCAGGTCAGGAAAACCATCGGCCGGACGAGCGGCCAGCAGGGCTTGCAGGTGCTGCCGGTTGAGGCCCTTGACCTGCCGCAGACCCAGACGCAGCGCCGGTTTGTCGGGGGCCTGCGGGTCGGGCTCCAGGCTGTAGTCCCACTCACTCTGGTTGATGTCGACGGGCAGCACGGTAACGCCGTGACGCTGCACATCCTGAATCAACTGTGACGGCGAATAAAAGCCCATCGGCTGACTGTTGAGCAGGGCGCAGCAGAAGGCCGCTGGTTCATGGCATTTCAGCCAGGCGGAGACATACGCCAGCAGGGCAAAACTGGCGGCATGGGACTCCGGAAAGCCGTATTCCCCGAAGCCCTGAATCTGGCGGCACAAACGCTGGGCAAACTCGAGGTTGTGCCCGCGCTTGAGCATGCCCTGCACCAGTCGCTCCTGCAGTACATCCATATGGCCGTGGCGTTTCCAGCTCGCCATGGCGCGGCGCAACTGGTCAGCCTCGCCAGGCGAAAAGCCGGCCGCCACCATGGCCAGCGCAATCACCTGTTCCTGAAAAATCGGAACGCCATAGGTGCGCTCCAGCACCTTGCGAATCTCCTTGTTGGGGTAGGTCACACCCTGCGGGTTCTGGCGGTGGGTCAGGTAAGGGTGCACCATGTCCCCCTGTATCGGGCCGGGTCGAACAATGGCGATCTGCACTACCAGATCGTAGAATTTTTCCGGGCGCAGGCGCGGCAGCATGCTCATCTGCGCCCGTGACTCGACCTGGAACACGCCGATGCTGTCGGCCTTCTGCAGCATGCGATAAGTCTCGGCGTCATCGGCGGGGATGTCCTGCACGCTCAGGCGGCGCCCGGAGAAGCGCTCTATCAACTGCAGGCATTTGCGGATGGCGGTCAGCATGCCCAGCGCCAGAACATCCACCTTGAGCAGTCCAAGGGCTTCCAGGTCATCCTTGTCCCACTGGATGACCGTACGGTCTGCCATGGCGGCGTTTTCGGTCGGCACCAAGCGGTCGAGCTGATCGGCGGCAATCACGAAGCCGCCGACATGCTGCGACAGATGGCGCGGAAAGCCATGGATCTCGCCGACCAGACGGACGAACCGTTCAGCCAGTCGGTCGCCTTCAGTCTGACACTGCTGCTGCAACTGCTGGTGCCAGGGGTTGTCACTGTCCCGGCGGTCCAGTTGTGCAATCATGCGGTCCAGTCTGTCGGTTTCGTAGCCCAGTGCCCGGCCCACATCGCGGATGGCACTCTTGGCCCGGTAGGTAATGACGGTGGCGGCCAGTGCTGCCCTGTGGCGGCCATATTTCTCGTACACATACTGGATAACCTCTTCGCGCCGTTCATGCTCGAAGTCCACATCAATGTCGGGCGGTTCGTTGCGCTCTCTGGAGATGAAGCGCTCGAACAGCAGGGTAGCCCGGCTCGGGTCCACTTCGGTGATGCCCAGGCAGAAGCAGACCGCCGAGTTGGCTGCAGACCCCCTCCCCTGACAGAGGATGCCGCGCGACCGCGCAAAACGCACCAGATCTTCGATGGTGAGAAAAAAGTGCTCGTAACCCAGCTCCTGAATCAGTTTCAATTCGCGGCGCAGCGTGGCCTGCACGGGCAGCGGCGTGCCTGTCGGGTAGCGACGGCGCTCACCTTCTGTCGTCAGCTGCTGCAGGTGCTCGCTGGCCGTCAGGCCGGGCGGCACCAGTTCGCCGGGGTATTCGTAGCTCAGGCTGTCCAGTTCGAAGGTGCAGCGTCGGGCAATCTGCGCTGCCTCCAGCAACAGGTCATCGCCATACAGACTGCGCAGTCGCTCTATGGAGCGCAGGTGACGTTCTGCGTTGGGGAACAGCCGATAACCGGCAGACTGCACGGTACAGCCATGACGGATTGCGGTCAGCGTGTCCTGCAGCATCTGACGAGCAGGGCTGTGCATCTGAACCTGATTGGCACAGACCAGCGGCAGGGCCGCATCGGCCGCCAGCTTGCGGGCATAGTGCATTCGCTGGTCGTCGCCGCTGGTCAGGTGATGACTCACGGCGATCCAGAGGCGGGAAGGAAAGGCCGCCATGAGTAGTGCCTGCCAGGCAGCGTCGACGGTGCTGCCTGCCTGCGGATACCAGAGCGCCAGGCAGTCGCTCAGAGCCTCGACAGACAGGTCTTCTGCCAGCAATTGATAGCTGCCCTTGTCCGCCCGCCGTCGACACAGGGTAATCAGTCGTGACAGTTGGGCGTAGCCTTCACGGTTGGTGGCCAGCAGCACCAGATGGAGGTCGTCACAACAGAACTCGCTGCCGATGATGAGACGCACCTGCAACTGGTGCTGGCGCCGGTATTGCCAGGCCCGCACGACACCGGCCACACTGCACTCATCGGTGAGAGCGAGTGCTTCATAGCCGAGTGCTTCTGCCTGCGCAACCAGCTCTTCCGGGTGTGAAGCGCCGCGCAAAAAACTGAAATTGCTGAGCGCATGAAGTTCGGCAAAAGGATGTGGGGACATGGGGTCAACCAAAATAGCCGGCAATAAACCACTGGCCATCGGGCCTTTCGTAGACCCAGACCAGGCTGTGATCGGCCAGTCTGGCCTGATAATAGTCTCGCTTGATGCCCCGCAGGTCCCACCAGCCCGTCTGAATTCGTTCCGGCCCGGTAATCAATTGCAGGCGCTGCAGACGCACGGGTCTGGGCTCGGGCAGCAGCCATATCGGGTGCTGGCGCGCCATCTGCGTCTGGGTGTTCGGTGGTCTGCCATGGCCGGGCTCATGCCCGGCGATCCAGCGGGTGTAGTTCTGCGGCCGGTAGTCTTCCTGCCAGGCCCTGCGCAGCAAGGCCTGGCGCCCGAGCCGTGCCTGCAGGCGGCTGATCAACTGGCGCGGTTCATCTGTGCTGTCGGCCGGGTCGCGCATCAACTCCTCGTCACGCGCGGTATAAGGCTGCAGGCGCCGTGAACGCAGACTGAGGGCGGTGACCGGGGCATAGAGGGTGACTCGCTCCAGGTGCAGGCGCGCCAGTTCTTCCCAGACGGCGGCCCTCGCTTCGGGGGTGGCACTGCCCAGTCTCAGGTCGGTGGGTGAGCGTTCCCGGTGATGCAGACGCAGCGCCAGTTCATCCGTGGCCTGCTGGGTCTGGCGGCAGTAATCTTCCAGCGCTGTCAGCAGCCGGCCGAGTGGAAAGCGGATGCCCTGCACATGTTCAATGTCTTCATTCAGATCCAGATGCTGGTCGAAGCGCTCGGGTGGAGTGAACCATTCCTGCGGATCCGGAATATGGCCGAGCAAACGCTCTCGCCAGTGCAGAATGGTGGGTCCGAAACGCTGACCCAGGGAGGCGGCAGGAAGGGCCAGCAGTTCACTGCAGTGGCGGATGCCGACACGCAACAGGGCGCTGACGGTTTTGGGCTCCAGGTCGCAGGCCTGCAGGGGCAGGCTGTGCAGGGCGGCCTTCTGGCCGTCTTCAGTGAGCTCGGCGGGTTGTCCGCCGGCTTCTGCCAGCAGCCGGGCTGCCAGAGGGGATGTCCCCTGACTGGCCTGTATGGCAAAACCAAGGTCTTCCATATCACCAGTGATAGTCTGTTGCAGGTGCTCCGGAGTATCCAGTCGCCACATGCTGCCGGTCTCCAGCAGCAGGCCGCAGGGTGGATTCAGGGCCACGTGCGCCACCTGGCGCTGAGCTCTCAGGGCCAGACGTTTGAGAGTCCGGTGGCCGGGGTTCTCAGCCGCAGAGCCGGACAGGTCCGATTCGGGGCACAGGGCAGGGAAGTGCAGATACAGCCAGATCATCTGAAGCCTCCATACAGCCGGACTCTGGGTGGCGGATTAATCTCACTGCCAGGGGCCCTGGATGACTTCGGCCAGGTCGGCGTCCTCAGCGCTGCCGGTGTGCCTGGTGCCACGGCCCAGTCCCAGATCGAGTTGCGCCGGAGCTTGACCAAAACCACCCCGTTGCTTGAGTACGGTCACTTCGGTCAGCCCCTGCCGGGTGGGTGCCACCCGCAGCCGCAGAGCAGCCGGAGAGGCCTCATTGGCCTGCCGCTCGGGGCGAAACAGCAGCCCCAGTGAACGACCGGATTCAGCCGCCAGCTGAAGGCGACGGACAGCGCGTGTTTCCAGTTGCTGTGGCCAGGCCAGAACGGCGCTGCAGGTGCCGCTGCGCAGGCTTTCTTCAATGGTCCAGAGCAGATCACGTACCGACCCGGGCTGCACCACCAGCAGGCGAGAGGTATCGACACCGGCGGCCTCAAGGGCGGCAGCATTGGGCACAAAGGGCGGCGCAATCAGCATGATCCAGCGGTCCTGCCGGCTCAGTTCGGCCAGGGCCGGAACCAGCAATTGCATTTCACCGATGCCACTCTGATGATACAGCACTTCTGACAAGGCTCCGCGCGGCCAGCCCTGCTCTGCGAGCAGGGCATCCAGCTGCGCATGGCCTGTTTTCAGGCCCTGCCCGGAGTTCGCCGGCCAGTGCCGGCCTTGCCAGACCTGGCCTTGCCCGATCACCGAATCAAGTGCACTGGAGTGCTTGATGTCAGGTTCCTGCCGGGCAGACCCGGTGTGCCAGTTGTGGTGCTGTACAGTCATTTCTCACGCCTCACTGTTTAAACATACAGTAAGTGTATTTATATACAGTACTATTCTTCGGGTCAAGAGAATTACCGGCCAGTTACCTTAAGATTTCTTTAAGAAGATTTTTTCCAAACAGCGTGGTAACGTCTCAAACCGTTGCAACTTGTTGATTTCATTACACCAGAAGGAAAGACAAGAGACTGATGAGCCCGGCAGAACAGCAACCCTTTGAGCGCGATGTTACCCACACTCTGCAGCGTCTGGTGCCCAGGCTGAAAGCCCAGGCCAGCAGTGCCGAGGACTGGGCCGAGTTTGAGCCCAATCTGGAGGCGCAGTTCCCGCGTTTGTTCAGTCTGCTGCGGGGGCTGTATGGCGATCAGTATGATTTCTTCTGGCACCTGGAGCAGTTGCTGCACACCATCTTTTCTGCCTGGCAGGAGCGTACCAAAACGCTGCGCCGGCAGGATGCCCGGCGCGAGCGGGACCCGAACTGGTATCGGAACCAGAAGATGGTCGGCGCCGCAGTCTATGTGGACTTGTTTGCCGGCGACCTGAAGGGCCTGAAAGAGCGCATTCCCTATTTTCAGGAGCTGGGTCTGACCTATCTGCACCTGATGCCGCTGTTCAAGGCACCCGAAGCCAACAGTGACGGTGGTTATGCGGTCTCTGATTACCGGCAGGTGGACCCGAAACTGGGCACCATGCAGGATCTGAAAAATCTGGCTGCGGCGCTGCGCAAGGCGGGCATCTGTCTGGTACTGGATTTCGTGTTCAATCACACCTCGGATGAACATCCCTGGGCGCTCAGCGCACAGCAGGGAGATCCGGAGCATCTGGATTACTATTTCTGCTTCGAGCACAAATGGGAAGCCGATGAATACGGGCGCACCCTGCGCGAGATCTTTCCGGAAATCCGCAAGGGCTGCTTCACCTGGCGTGAGGACATGCAACGCTGGGTCTGGACCACGTTCAACAGTTTCCAGTGGGATCTGAACTACGGCAACCCGGCGGTGTTCAATGCCATGGTCGGTGAACTGCTGTTTCTGGCCAATGCCGGCGCCGATATTCTGCGTTTCGATGCGTTGGCGTTTATCTGGAAAGAAAAGGGCACCTCGTGCGAAAACCTGCCGCAGGCGCATCAGCTGATTCAGGCCTTCAATGCGGCGACGCGGATGGCGGCTCCCGGGGTGCTGTTCAAGTCCGAGGCCATTGTGCACCCGGATGAGGTGGTCAAATACATCGATCGGGATGAGTGCCAGCTGTCCTACAACCCGTTGCTGATGGCGATGCTGTGGAACAGTCTGGCGACGCGTAAGGTTCGCCTGATGACCCGCTCACTGCAGGAGCGCTTCCCGATTCCGGAAGACTGCGCCTGGGTCAACTATATTCGCGGACATGATGATGTCGGCTGGACCTTTGATGATGACATTGCCTGGGAACTGGGCATCAATCCGCATGACCACCGCAATTTTCTCAATCAGTTCTATACCGGGCGCTTTCCTGACAGCTTTGCCCGTGGGGTGGCCTTTCAGGAAAATGAGGATACCGGTGACTGTCGTGTCGCGGGTCAGTTGGCGTCACTGGCAGGCCTGGAAAAAGCGATGGAAGAACAGGATGAGCAGGCCATAGAGTCGGCCATCCAGCGTATTCTGATGTTGCATTCGATCATCTTCAGTATTGGTGGCGTGCCGATACTCTACATGGGCGATGAACTGGGCCTGCTCAATGATTACAGCTATGAGCAGCATGTCGATCGTCAGAATGACAGTCGCTGGGTAAACCGGGTACCCATCGGTGAGCGGGAACTGGCCTTGCGTGAGCAGCCGGAGACGCCGCACGGTCGGGTCTATGCGGGCCTGCAGGCATTGCTGGCAAAGCGGCGGGCGTTTGATCTGCTGGGCGAGGGCGGTACGCATATCGTGGAAACGGACAATATGCATGTGTTCGGTTTTATCCGCCATCAGGAAGCGGAGCGGATGCTGGTGCTGGCCAATTTCTCCGAGCATGGGCAGGCGGTGTCGCAGTCGTTTCTGACTGGTGTGCTCTCTCCCGACCCACTGACCGATGTGCTGGCCGACCAGCCCGCCCTGGTACAGGACGGCCGCCTCGAAATCCGCCCCTACCAGTGCCTCTGGCTGAAGCCGGAATAGCGGCTACACGGCTGACGCCGTTAACAACCTGTAGGCTGCGACGTAAGTCGCCCACGGGGCCGACAGGCCCCCTGAAGGCGGCTACGCCGCCATCGGCCAAGGGGCTGGCCTCCTACGAAATTCAGGCACCACCTCTGTAGGAGCGCACCCCGTGCGCGATTGGGGCCGACAGGCCCCCTGAAGGCGGCTACGCCGCCATCGGCCAGGGGGCTGGCCTCCTGCGAAATTCAGGCACCACCTCTGTAGGAGCGCACCCCGTGCGCGATGGGCCGAAGGCTCCCTGAAGGCGGCTACGCCGCCATCGGCCAGGGGGCTGGCCTCCTGCGAAATTCAGGCACCACCTCTGTAGGAGCGCACCCCGTGCGCGATGGGCCGAAGGCTCCCTGAAGGCGGCTACGCCGCCATCGGCCAGGGGGCTGGCCTCCTGCGAAATTCAGGCACCACCTCTGTAGGAGCGCACCCCGTGCGCGATGGGTCACGAAGTGGCCCCCCATAGGGAGGCTGCAGACCGGTCGGGGCGGGCCGTACAACCTGAACCTCAGGCGCTCTCAAGCTGCCGGAACAGCGGGCAGGGGGTGTCGGTGGAGGCCTGGTAGCGCACCGAGATGGGCTCGAGGAGTTCCAGGCCCTTGGCCGCAGGCTTGCCATCCGGCAGCAGGAAGGCATTGAAACCGACCCGCTGCAGATAGAACAACTGATCCAGCAGAATATCCCCGATGGCACGCAGCTCGCCCTGGTAATTCAGCCGGTTGCGCAGCAGATAGGCCGTGGAAAAGCCCCGCCCGTCGACAAACTTCGGAAACTCGATGGCCACCACATCCGCCTGATGAATCCGCTCATCCAGATCCTCGGCCAACTGATCGCTGGCCAGCCAGACACCGGTGCGACCGTCGCGCGCCTGCAAGCTGTCCGCCTGAGCCTGCCAGACCACCAGTGGCACGATGACATCACCGGTTGCCGGCACTGCATCTTCTTCGGTCAGATAACGGTAAGTGTCCGTCGCTATCTCGCGATTGACGATCAACTCAGGCATAGACTTGCTCCTTGAACGGCTTGATGCCGACACGGCGCACGGTATCGATAAACTCTTCTTCTTCCGTGCGTTCTTTGACATACACATCGATGATCTTCTCGATCACGCTCGGCACTTCTTCGGCATTGAAGGAAGGCCCCAGAATCTTGCCCAGCGATGCATCAAGACCCGAGTCGCCACCCAGCGAGATCTGGTAGAACTCGGCGCCCTTCTTGTCGACACCCAGAATGCCGATATTGCCCACATGGTGATGACCACAGGCGTTCATGCAGCCCGAAATGTTCAGCTCGAGATTGCCCAGGTCGTAGACATAATCCAGATCATCGAACTGACGCTGAATCTGTTCCGCAATCGGAATCGACTTGGCATTGGCCAGGCTGCAGAAATCGCCGCCTGGGCAGCAGATGATGTCGGTCAGAGTACCGATGTTCGGGGTGGCAAAGCCGTTGGCCTTGGCCTCTTCCCACAGGGCGGGCAGGTCGCTCACGCGCACATCGGCCAGAATCAGGTTCTGGAAATGGCTGACTCTGGCCTCGCCGACGCTGTAGCGGTCGGCCAGATCAGCCGCAGCGCGCATTTGTTTGGAGGTAATGTCTCCGGGGGCGACGCCGGTCTTCTTCAGTGACAGGGTAATGGCTGTATAGCCAGGCACCCGGTGCTCGGTCGCATTGCGCTCCAGCCAGTTGCGGAAGCCCTTGCTGTCCGCCTTGAGCTGTTCCACCGCCGGATCGGTGGCGGGCAGGTCTTCATAGTTCGGCTCTGAAAAATGCGCCTTCATGCGCTCGATTTCGGCGCCGGTCAGGGTGCTGTCGTTGTCTTTCAGGTGGGCCCACTCGGCCTCGACCTTGGCGCGGAATTTCTCAATGCCCATGGCCCGCACCAGAATCTTGATTCGTGCCTTGAATTTGTTGTCCCGGCGGCCGTGCTGGTTGTAGACGCGCACGATGGCCTCGATATAGGTCAGCAGATGCTTTTCTTCCACAAACTCGGAAACCACCTCACCAATCACCGGCGTACGGCCCAGACCACCGCCGGCATACACCCGGTAACCCAGTTCTCCAGCATCATTGCGGATGATCTGCACGCCGATGTCGTGCACGCGAGTGGCCGCCCGGTCGGTGCTTGCGGCGCTGTTCACGGCGATCTTGAACTTGCGCGGCAGGAAGGCAAACTCCGGGTGAAACGTCGACCACTGGCGGATCAGTTCACAATAGGGGCGCGGGTCCACAACCTCGTCTGCCAGCACACCGGCGAACTGGTCAGTGCTGGTGTTGCGGATGCAGTTGCCGCTGGTCTGGATGGCATGCATTTCCACTTTAGCCAGCTCGGCCAGAATATCCGGTACGCGCTCCAGCTCAGGCCAGTTGAGCTGAATGTTCTGCCGGGTACTGAAATGCCCGTAACCACGGTCATACTCGTCGGCGATATCGGCCAGTTTGCGCAGTTGGTTGGAGGCCAGCATGCCGTAAGGAATGGCAATGCGCAGCATGGGCGCATGGCGCTGGATATAGAGCCCGTTCTGCAGCCTCAAGGGCAGAAACTCGGCTTCTTCCAGGTCGCCGGCGAGATAGCGCCGGGTCTGTTCACGAAACTGTTCAACGCGGTCATCAACCAGTTGCTGGTCGTAATCGTTGTAAACGTACATGTCACCTTTCCGGGTTGGGCTCAGTGGCAGGGTCGGGC
Organism: Natronospirillum sp.; assembly: GCF_022565775.1. Classification (GTDB taxonomy): domain Bacteria; phylum Pseudomonadota; class Gammaproteobacteria; order Pseudomonadales; family Natronospirillaceae; genus Natronospirillum. The sequence continues at coordinate 2,685 of NZ_JAIUMC010000042.1, read as the reverse complement.
GTTGTTGGACGCACCCTTCAAGTCTGGTCGCAGAGGATAGCAGACCCTGCTTATACTAAAAAATATTAAATCCTTATACTCAGATAGAATCTGGTTATAAAAAATGAGCGTCCTGCTGCTCTGAAGGTGTTCTCTGTCGGGGCGATCAATGAGGTCTGAAATGCCCGCAGTGCTTGACGCTGTGGGCCGGCGCAGTATCATACGCAGCATCTTTTGGGAGTGCATTCTATGCAGGTAACTGAAATGGCAAAACCTTCGCGTTTTACTGATGAACAGGCTGACGCCATTGCGGCGATCGCAATCATTGTGATTCTGGCCGCAACGGCGATCTTCTGGGTGGCCGGAGCCTGACCAGAGTCGGTTAAGCTTTAGGCAAACCCCTTGAAGCCGCAGCCCGAAAGGCTGCGGTTTTTTTATTTGAGTCGGAAGAAAAAAGTTGAAAGTCGAAAGTTGTGAGTCGACAGAAGACAGTCGACGGTTGACAGTGAGGGTGCAGAGGCCGAGCTGCGTCAGCAGCCAGGCGAATCTTTGTGGTGCCGCCGAATGTTGCGCCAGCCCATGGAGGATCAGCGGGACAGTTGTCTGAGCGACAGCGAGTTATGGCCCGGCAGACCGCAGACGGTAAGATCGTTGCCATATCTCCAAGGGTTGTCAGACCTTCACTGTCGTCTGTCTACAGTCTTCTGTCGACTAAACCCAGCTGTCGACTCACAACTCACAACTTCCAACTTCCAAATCAAACAATATAAGAAGAAATGATCCAGGTGATCACGAAGATGGTGGCAAAGAACAGAAAGCCGAGGATCAGGCCACCGAAAATGAACCGCAACGGGGAGGGGGTTTCCAGGTCTTTTTCCCAGTTCTTCTTTGACTGCACACCCAGAAACGCCGCCAGAACACTCTTGACGGTACTCCAGACGACGCCTTTCTCGCGCTTGGGTTCGGGTTGGGAGTTGTCGTGTTGATCGGCCATGTTGTCTCTCTCAAATCATCAGGCGGGGCAGGGCGGTACTGTACCGTCAGATGGGTTGTTCTGCCAGTGTCATGTAGGCCGCGACGTGAGTCGCGCATGGGGCCGCAGGCCCCTTAATTGGGCGGCTGTCGCCGCTATCGGCCAACGGGGTGGCCTCCTACAAGATCAAGGCACCACCTCCGTTGTAGGCGCCGGCCTTGGCCGCGCTTGGGGCCGCAGGCCCCCTGAATCAGGCGCCCGCAATCACCCCGGTTCATACCCCAGCACCGGCGACAGCCAGCGCTCGAGCGTCGGCAGTTCCATGCCTTTGCGCTGGGCCAGGTCTTTGACCTGGTCCTTCTGGATCTTGCCGAGGCCGAAATAGTCGGCCTGCGGATGGCTGAAATAGAACCCGCTGACGGCCGCCGCCGGCGTCATAGCAAAGCTGTCGGTCAGCGATACCCCGGATTTGGCCGGTGCATCGAGCAGCTCGAACAAGGTGGCCTTTTCCGTATGGTCGGGGCAGGCCGGGTAGCCGGGCGCGGGGCGGATGCCCTGATAGCGCTCACGAATCAGTTCGTCGTTGCTGAGCTGTTCATCTGCCGCATAGCCCCAGTAATTCTTGCGCACCAGTTCATGCAGCTTTTCGGCAAAGGCCTCAGCCAGACGGTCGGCCAGTGCCTTGACCATGATCGAGTTGTAGTCGTCATGCTGCGCCTCGTATTCGGCAGCCAGCGCCTCGGCGCCCAGGCCGGCAGTCACCACAAAGCCGCCGATATAGTCCGGTGTGCCCGGCGGGGCGACATAGTCGGCCAGTGACTGGTTGGGTCGACCCTCCGGCTTCTGGCTCTGCTGTCGCAGGTGGAACAGTTCCTTTCTTACCTGACGGCGCGTTTCGTCGGTATAGACCGTGATGGTGTCCGCCGCTGTGCGGTTGGCCGGCCAGAGCCCGAACACGGCGTTGGCTTTAAGTCGACGCTCGGCAATCAGCTTTTTCAGCATGGCCTGGGCATCGGCAAACAGCTTGCGTGCTTCTTCGCCGACGACCTTGTCATCCAGAATGCGCGGGTACTTGCCATGCAGTTCCCAGGTCATGAAGAAGGGCGTCCAGTCGATGTAATCGACCAGCTCTTCCAGTGGATAGTTTTCCAGCACATGCGTGCCCGGGCGTCGGGGCTCGGGCGGCGTGTAGTCGGAAAAGTCCAGCTCGAGACCGTTGTCGATGGCCTGTTCATAGCTGATCATGGCGCGCGCCTTGCGGTTCTTGTTGCGGTCCCGCACCTTGTCATATTCGGCACTGATCTCGGCGATATACTCCGGCTTCTGGGTATCGCTGAGCAGCTTCGCCGCCACCGAGACCGCCCGCGAGGCGTCCGTCACATAGACGGTGGCGTCATTGTTGTACTGAGGCTCGATCTTCACCGCTGTATGGGCCTTGGAGGTCGTTGCGCCGCCGATCAACAGCGGGATATTGAAATCCAGCCGCTGCATCTCGCGCGCCACATGCACCATTTCGTCCAGCGACGGTGTAATCAGCCCGCTCAGGCCGATGATGTTGACCTGTTCTTCGCGGGCCACCTTGAGTATCTTTTCCGCCGGTACCATGACACCGAGATCGATCACCTCGAAGTTGTTGCACTGCAGCACCACACCAACAATGTTCTTGCCAATGTCGTGTACATCGCCCTTGACCGTGGCCATCAGGATCTTGCCCTTGGGCTTGCTGGCTTCGG
>NZ_JAIUMC010000041.1 GCF_022565775.1 Natronospirillum sp. | reverse complement strand
GCGGGATGTCGCCTTGGCCAGTAACCGCAGACCGCACGCAGAAGTTGACGAATTAGCCACTCGGGACACTAGTCACCCCGGCATGGCGGAGCGCAGTTTGTAACGCCCGCCGGGGTGCAGCAGCCGGGCATAACTGATCAGGTGATCCGCCGACCAGGTGCGGCGGATCACGCTCAGGCAGGGTTCTTCCTGCTGTATTTCAAGCCAGGCCGCGGCCTGCGGATCGGGCAGCACGGCCTCCACAATATGCTCCAGGTCACTGATGGGGCAGTTGGCCACCAGTACCTCGTTAGGCGTCTGTCGGCTGAAATCCGTCTCCAGATAGTGGGGTACCCAGCGTGGATTCACATACCGGTTTTCCAACTGTATCGGTATGCCGTTTTCCAGATGAATCAGAATGGTGTGAAACACACTGCTGTTGACCCGGACACCGAGCCGCAGGGCTACCTCGTCGTCGGCTTCGATGGCTTCGCACAGGATGATCCGATTGGCATAGTCATGGCCACGCAGTCTCACTTCTTCCGCGATATTGCGGATGTCGTGCAATGGCGACTCAGCCTTGCGATCAGTGACAAAGGTCCCCAGACCGGCCTGGCGGATAAGATAACCCTCTTGCACCAGATCGCGAATGGCCTTGTTGGCGGTCATGCGGCTGACGCCGAACTGGCGCGCCAACGCCTCTTCCGGCGGAATCTGATGGTTGGGCGCAAATTCGCCTGACTGAATGCGCTCGCTCAGAAACTGCTTGATAACAAGGTAGCGGGGTTGCTGGCGGTCAGAGCGTGGCATGCTGGATAGTGCCCTCCATGCGGCTCAGCGCTGAAACCGGTCGGCCCGAAAGGGCTCCAGGTTCAGCAATGGTCTTTCTTCGTCCACCACCTGGGCAGCGAGTTCCGCACTGCCGGCAGACAGGGTCCAGCCAAAGGTGCCGTGACCGGTATTCAGTACCAGGTTTTCCAGGCCCTTGACCCGGCCAATGGCCGGTGGTCCGTCAGGCAGCATGGGCCGAAACCCGGTCCAGGCTTTGGCCATGCTGAAGTCGGTCGAGCCCGGAAACCGGGCTTGGAATCCCTGGCGCAGCACCTGCAGGCGTTTTTCAGGCAGCAGGCGGTGGCCGTCATCCAGTTCGGCGAAGCCGGTGACCCGGATGCGCGGACCCAGGCGGCTGATGGCCAGCTTGTGGTAGTCATCCAGCACGGTAGAGCGCGGCGCCTTGTGTTCGTTGCGCACCGGCGCCGTCAATGAATAGCCTTTTACCGGATAGATTGGCAGTGACACGCCCAGTTGTCGAGCCAGTTCCCGCGACCCGCAACCTGCCGCCAGCACAAAGTGGTCTGCCGTGAGATAACCGGTGCTGCCCTGGTCATGTTCAGCCTGGTGGCCACTGTAGTCGCGCACTCGCACACCACGGATACGGCCATACTGTAAATCCCAGCCAGTGACTTCCGTACGGTACCGGATATCCACACCACGCGCTGCACAGGCCTCTGCCAAGCCTCTGGTGAAGGTCAGTGAATCGCCGGTACCATCGTTTGGCAACCTGATGGCCCCCTGCAGCGGCGCATCGCCCAGCAGGCCGGGTTCATGCAGCCTGGCAGCCTTGGCGCTGAGCCACTCATAGTCGATATCCAGGTCATCCAGCAGGCGGGCTTTCTGCATCAATGCAGTCTGCCTGCGGCGGTCGCTGGCGGTTTCAATCAGGCCATTCTGACCCTGGTCGTAGTCCAGTCCGAGCTCTTCGTCGATCTGTGCAAAGCAGTCCCGGCTCAGCATGGCCAGTTTCAGCATGGCCTTCCGGTTGTGCTCGAACAGCCCGGGCCGCAGGGCAAAGTCGGTGGTCATGAAGAGAAACTGCAGGGTGCGGGCCGACATCGGAAAGTGCAGTTTGAGCGGGCCCTTGGCCCTGAACAGCCCGCGCAGAGCCGGTCCGATCATGCCCGGGTCGGCCCAGGGATACAGAAAGCTGTAACAGCGTTGCCCTGCATTGCCACGACTGGTTTCCAGGCCCGGACCCGCCAGGGCATCAATGACCGTAACCTGATGGCCACGCCGACTCAAAGCCCAGGCCGTCGTCATGCCCACGACACCAGCACCGGCAACAATCACTTTCATAGCGCCTCCTTCCGGAATACCCAAATTCCCGCTTCACATGCAAGCCTGTCAATACTGTACCGACAGATCAAAATCATTGTTCGTCAAGGCCACGGCTCCCCGTTCGCCCACCATGACGGTATTGCTCAATCCGATGCCCCATTCCCCCGGTCTGCGCAGACAAAGAGGCAGGTGAAACACCATGCCGGGCGCGAACCGGTGGGCCTGATTGCGGGCAATATAGCCCGTGCCCTCGACCCAACTGGGCGGAAACTGGGCGCCTACCGAATAACCGAAGACGCCGGAGAAGAAGACCTCGTCCACCAACGACGCGAGCACTTTCTCTGCGGCGCGGGCTGCGTCATCGAAGGTGTTGCCGGGTACCATCTGTGCAAGCAGTACCTCCTGCAAGCCGGCACAGCAGTCCCGGACCCGCAGCATGTCATCGCTCGGCGGCCCGGTCACCACGGTACGCATCATGGGGGCAGTGTAGCGACGATACGCGGCGCCCATCTCCAGAAAGACCGACTCCCCTGGCTTTACCGCACGTTCCGAGTGGTTCAGGTGAATCACACTGGAGCGCGGACCACTGGTTACGATGGGCTGCAGGCTCATGAATTCACTGCCGCTGGCCAGCAGCGCTTCGCTGGCGGCAGCGGCAATCTGGTGTTCGGTGGCGCCATTGCGGGAAGCCGCCTCGGCAGCTCGCATGCCCGCTTCCGTCATGCGTGCGCTGTGCCGCAGCAGGTCGATTTCATAGTCTGATTTGGTCAGGCGCAGGCTGTCGACCAGATCGCCCAGAGGCTGCAGACGCTGGGCGCCCAGGCGTTTTTCCAGCGCCATGGCCAGACCGGCTCGCAGGCCGGGCGCCCAGAGATCCAGGGCAAGTGCCCCCTGTCGTGGTATCAGGTCGAGCAACGGGGTGGTGACACTGTCCGGTGCTTCCCAGAGGTAGCCGATGATGTCGTCACAGCGGGCGGTTGCCACCGCCGGGCCCGTCTCGATGGAAGGAACCTGCAGCACACAGTGTTCGGCAGTGATCAGCAGACCGGCATATACCGACACTTCAAAGGTGGTGTAACCGGTGTAATAGTGAATGTCAGCCGGGTCGGTCAGCAATACGGCGGCCAGCTCGCGCGCGACCATGGCGGCGCGCAGGCTCTGCAACCTGGATGTTGATTCCGTTGCCGGCAACAGGCATTCGGCACCCGAGAAAGTGGCCGCAAGATGCTGGCGGTAGGTCTTGTAGTCCATTTTCTTTACGACCGATTCACATTAATTGGAAGTATGCCATACTGCGCTTAGTCTGATTTATTACCCAGAGGGTGGCAATGAGTAATCCCAAGCATACGCTGATCTGGATGAGTGTGTTTCTGCTGGTAGTGATCGCGATCTGTGCTTTTCTGGCGGTCCGCCTGATCGATGCCTTTATGGCCAACTGGGCACTGAACGGCACCATCATGGTGGTTCTGCTGGTCGGGATCGGTCTGACGTATCGCCAGGTCATTATGCTGTTCCCCGAGATTCGCTGGGTAGGCCAGTTCCGCACCGGCCGCGTCGGCCTGTCGGTCACCCAGGAACCCCGCCTGCTGAAACCTTTGGCGCGCCAACTCGGCGATGATTACAAGCGTGATAGGTTCAGCCTGTCGGCGCTGTCTTTGCGCACGGTGCTGGATGGCATTCGCACCCGCCTCGACGAACAGCGGGAAATTTCACGCTACTTCATCGGACTGCTGGTTTTCCTCGGTCTGCTGGGTACCTTCTGGGGCCTGCTGATCACCATCAATTCTGTCGGCGAGGTCATTCTCGGCCTGGATATGGAAGGCGATGATTTTGCGCAGGTGTTTTCGACCCTGCAGAGTGGTCTGATTACACCACTGGATGGCATGGGCACGGCGTTCAGCTCCTCGCTGCTCGGCCTTGGCGGCTCTCTGGTGCTGGGCTTTCTGGATATTCAGGCCGGGCATGCGCAGAACCGTTTCTATGATGATCTGGAAGAGTGGCTGACCGGCCTTACCCATCTGGTAGAGGAAGCTCGTGAAGCGCGTCGCGGCGGCTCCAGCGGTGGTAGCGACGAACCCATCTTTCCGGAAGACCGGGATCTGGAAGCGGTGCTGGAGATGGATCGACTGCGCCAGGAGAATGTGCGCTTGCGAGACGAGCTGGAAGGGCGGAGCTGATACCATGCGGTTTGACGCAGTAGTGCACCGCTCACCAGACCTGCCGACGGAGGTGTTGCAATGAGCCGTCGCCGTCGTTCCAGCAGTGCCATCAGTGTCTGGCCGGGTTTTGTGGATGCCTTGTCAGCGCTGCTGATGCTGGTCATCTTCATGCTGCTGATTTACACCCTGACCCAGCTCTATCTGTCACAGACCCTGTCTGATCGTGATTCCGAACTGGCGCGCCTGAATACCCGGCTGGCCGAAATATCCCGTCTGCTGCGCCTGGAGGAAGAGCGCGCGGAAATGCTCGAGCAGGAGCTGGGTGTCGTGCAGGAAGCACTGGGCATCAGTCGGGGCCGGGAAGAAATTCTGCAGACAGAAGTCGATCGACTGGAAGATCAGGCGGAAATGGACCGTGACCGTCTGATGGTGCTGCTCGGAACCCAGGCGTCATTGCAACAGGACATCTCCGCGCTGCGGGAGTTGCGTGCACAGTTGGAGGAAGAAATCGCCGGAATGAGCAGCCTGCTGGCCCAACGGGATGCCACGATAGGTGATCTTGAAGAAGATCTGGGTGAAGCCCTGGGACAGGTCGGGGCGCTGCGTGACCGGTCCATGGCCCTGCAGGCCCGCATTGCCGATGAGCGTGAGCGCACGCTGCTGGCGCAGCAGGAGATCGACGAGCAGGAGATTCGGCTGCAGGATCTGATGGCACTGGTGGACGAAGGCCAGACCGCGCTGGATGAAGAGCAGACCCTGAGTGCTTCCCAGCGTGCGCAGATCAACCGGCTGAATGAGCAGATCGAGGCACTGCAGGCTCAGTTGCGGACAATCAGTGCCGCCCTGCGCCTGCAGGAAACAGTCACCCAGACACAGGAGGCGGAACTCGCGGACCTGGGTCAGCGGTTGAATACGTTACTGGCGCAGCGGGTGTCGGAGCTCGAGCAGTATCAATCCGAGTTCTTCCGCCAGTTGCGCGAAGCCCTGGCCGACCGCGATGATATCAGGATCATCGGTGACCGCTTCCTGTTGCCGTCAGAGCTGTTGTTTTCCACCGGCTCGGCGACCATCGGCGAGGCAGGGCTGGAAGAGCTGGACAAGCTGGTGGACCTGGTGCTCGAGCTTACCGAGACCATACCGGATGATGTGGAGTGGATACTGCGCGTCGATGGTCATACCGATGCCATTCCGATCAGCACGGTGCGATTCCCCTCCAACTGGGAGCTGTCGACGGCGCGGGCTGTGTCGGTGGTCCGATATCTGGCCGATCAGGGTGTGCCACAGGAACGCATGGCAGCCACCGGGTTTGGTGAGCACCAGCCGATCGAGACGGGATTCACTGCAGACGCCCTGCAGGCCAACCGGCGTATCGAACTCAAGCTGACCAACCGCTGATCTGCTCAGACTGCTTCGCGGGCTTTCCAGGTCAGATAACGGGAAGCCGGCATGGGGCGGGCGAACAGAAAGCCCTGGCCCATGTCGCACCCCATGTCCGCCAGAATCTTGCGCTGTGACTCGGTTTCGATGCCCTCTGCCACCACGGTCATGTTCAGCACATGCGCCATATCCACCAGACACTTCATCACCGACCGGTTGCTCTCGCCGGTCTCCAGGTGTTTGACAAATGCCCGGTCGACCTTGAGCCCGGTGATGGGCAGGTGCGTCAGATACTCGAAGGATGAATAGCCGGTACCAAAGTCATCCAGACTGACGGGAAAGCCCTGATCGCGAAGCTCCTGCAGAATGACCCGGGCCCCATAGGGGTTCTTGATCAGTGCCCCTTCCGTGATCTCGAGCTCAATGCGTTGCGGCTCGATTCCGGCCTTGCTGGCAATCTGCTCCAGATCCCGAATCAGCGACTTGTCGAACAGGTTGCGTACCGCCAGATTGATGCTGACCTGTTCATCCGGGTTCTCGCGCAGAAATTCGGTCGTCTGCTGAATGACAAAACGAGTGACCGGGGCAATCAGCGTGGTGTCTTCCACCTTGGGCATGAAGCTGTCAGGCATGATCAGCCGGCCATCAATGCCATGCCAGCGGATCAGTGCTTCTGTGCCGCACACCTCGCCTGTGCCCAGATGGATTTTGGGTTGAAAGTAGAGCTCGAATTCGCCGCTCTTGAGGCCGCTGCGGACGCGTGAAATCAGTTGCACGCGCTCTGCGGTCTTGCGTTCGTAGGCCGGGTCATAAGGGCGGTAGAACTCGGCTTCTTCAACGGCGGCAAACAGGGCAGTGCGGGCCCGGCGAATCAGGTCCTGATGGGGTGTTCTGGGATCGCTGGTGTGGTGGCTGCCAATCGCCATCTGCACCCGCACCGGTACATCGTGTACCTCCATCACTTCCTCACCGGTCTCCCTGATGGCCTCGACCAGTGTCTCGACTTCGCCGCTGTCCTGGGTGTCCAGCAAAAACAGCAGCTCTGATCCACTGAACCGATAAGCCCGGACGCTGTTCTTGCTGTGATCCCCGATGCGCGCCGCTACGGCCGCCACGACGATATCAGAGGCTTCTGTACCCAGTGCTTCCAGTATTTCGGACAGATCCACAATGCGCACAAACACCAGGGCCAGCCCTGCTCGGCCCTGTCGCGCCTGCTGGCGAAGCAGAACCGGCAGGTCATCATCGAGTGCCGCCTGATTCAGCAGGCCGGTGCGGCTGTCATGCCGCAGTGCTTCTGCATGCGCATCACTGTGTTGCTTCAGGGCACGAAAGATCGAGCCAGTGAACCCGCCGATCAGCACGAACATGAGCAACCGGGCCAGCCAGTTGGCGGGCGACTGGGCGATGCCCTGCTGCACGTCCAGCGGCATCAGCGGGCCGAGCAACAGCCCGGCAACAACGGCGGCAATCACGCTGCCGGTAAAACCATACCAGGCCGCCGAAAGCACGACCGGCACCAGAATGACGTAGGGGTAGGCATAGCCTGTACCGCCGGTCATGTACACGGTGATGGTACCCAATATCAGCAGCAACAGGAGTCCGCTCAGGCGTACTGGATGCGGCAGACTTTCGGCGCTCTGGACAACAGGGGGGGCGGTCAGCTTGTTCCAGTGGAAACGGCCAAGTAAACTGTTCATCAATCCCTGATTCCTCTCATTGATCCTGTGCTTCGCACAATGGTTTGAGAATAGTTCAATACAGAAAAGAGTCTAGTTCGTGATCAATGCCACCGCCAACCTGTTCCGCCACCCTGTTGCCCTGTCCGGATCGGTGATCGCCCTGATGCTCAGCCTGCAGTCCTGTGCCACTCGGGAAGAACCAACTGCGGAGGGATTGCAGTTGCCGGCAGATCAAAGCCTGGTGGCCACCGATGTCAGCGGTATGCTGATGTATCAGGCGGATGCCGCCGTGTTGCGCGAATGCACCACGGGAAAGGTGTTTCCGGTGCGCATGGAAGAAGCCTGGCTGGAGACCGAGCGCGCCTATCTCTCTCTGGACGACAGCCATCCAGGCTGGGTGCATACCTCAGGACCGGTCGAGCTGGACTGGGGGCCGCCGATGGAAGGACCGGACCGCTGGCATGTGACCTTCCTGCAGACGCCGAGCCTTGATGCGGGCGCTACCTGCGGTCAGTCACTGCAGCAGATTCAGGATGTCACTTGGCGCGCCGTTTATCTTGAGGGGCTGCCGCGAGACCGTTTCGACGAGGGCCACAGCCCCAGGGTTACAGTGCGGGAAGATGCGGAATCTGATGACGGCTCTGTCGCAATCGGGGGCAACACTGGCTGCAACCAGTTCGGGGGGTCGGCGCATCTTGACGGCGACCGTTTGCACCTGGGTGATATGGCGGCCACCCGGATGTACTGCATGAATACAGCGGACATCGAAAGCCGCTTTCTCGAGATAACGACTGAAGTGGCCTATGGCAGTCTGGAAGGCGACCGCTGGGTCTGGTATGACGCCAGCGGCCGTTGGTTGGCGGAGTTTGCCGCACAGGAGTGAATTGTGCCGCAGGCCACCCTGTGTGGTCAGTCCAGAATGGACTCGTAAAGCTCTATGTCGACAGCCGCCTGATCGCTGCCATCGCTGTAGGTGCCTGAAAGCTCGTAAAGCTTGCAGGTATCTGGCGCACCCAGACGCGCCGTGAGTTCTGTATCACCTTCATCTGTCAACTCGACATTCCCCAGGTCAGCAAAAGGTGGGTTGGTGCCGTCGCTATCGCAGCCATCAGAGGTATAGCGGAAAGCATAAGTGGCAGTCAATCCAATTGAACTGCCAGTAGCCAGAGTATAGCCGGCGTCCGGTATATAGCCGCGCAGTATCAAGTCGGGGTCTACATAAGTACCGCGGTCAGAGTGGTACCGGTAGGCTTCACCGCTTACTTCAAAGTCGATTGCAGCGGCACGGTGGTTCCCTACTTCAGCCTCGCCGGCATTCTGCTTCTTGCCGTTCAGTGTCCAGTCTTGACCCCAGGCGGCAACTTCAAGGCCTTCAAACTCCCAAAAGTCCGAGGTCAGGTCGCCATCGCTCTCGCGAGTGATTTCCAGAGTGCCGTTCAGCACCACATCCCCCAACGGGCCATCTGGATCACCGTCGGCGTCGACAAAATTACGCGGCATGGCGAGGCAATAATCATTGAAGTCATAAGAAAAAACGGCCGGTGATGGACCGCCACCGGTGACCTGATAATTCACATCACCTCCAGTGGCTGTGCAGGCAGTATCGCTGTCATGAGTGCCGGAGCTCTCAGCAGCGAACTCATCTTGCAGCTCAATCAGCAGCATACGGAAGAAGTCCCCCACTGCCAGGGCGTCCACGGTCAGTGCTGCGTCCGATTGACTGTCCAGAGAGGCTTGGCCGGTCTCGCCGGAATAGAGGGTAGTGTAGTCAAGGTCGGCTGCGGCCTTGGCGTCAATTTCAATAGTGAAATCGAAGTCGCTGGATGCGCCATTGCCATTGTCGCTGCCACTACCATTATCGTCATCACTGCTACTGCTGCTACTGCTGCTACCTGAATCGTTACAAGCCGCCAGGGCGCCCATGGCGATCAGTGCAACCAGCAGGGACTTGGCGCCGCCCTGTGGCCACTTTATCAAGTGTTCGGTTTTCATTGTGGTCTCCTGTCGCGTGATCGGGCGTCCTGCCTCAGTATTGTGTTGTGGGTGCGAACCGTCCGCTGACACACCTGAGTTCACCCTAGCAAAAGGGTACTTACAGATCACTTACAGAATGTAACCGACACACAGCGGACTGTCAGAGTTGGCTGTTGCGGGCGGGCCATCATGGATTGACGTCGCAGCCATGCTTCTGGTCAGCTCAGCCACACCGATAGATGGGCCTCCCAGACAATGATGCCCCAGGTCAGGGCCATCATTATCAGGCTGAACATCACGGCAGCCGAGCCCATGTCCTTGGCTCGCCCGGACAGTTCGTGCCATTCCTCGCCATGACGATCGACCACGGCTTCAATGGCGGAATTGAGCAGTTCAACGATAAGCACCAGCAAGCCACTGCCGACCAGGAGAAGCCATTGCAGCGGGGTTTTGGCGACCAGTGTGGCCAGCACGACGGCCGTCAGAACCAATGCCAGCTCCTGACGAAACGCGGCCTCATGGCGCAGGGCGGCACGGAACCCCTGCACGGAATAACCGGTGGCCTTCACGATGCGGGTGAATCCCCGGTTGCCGGGTTTGCTCATGCTGGAACTCCTTCAGGTTGGCATCAGCGAATTGTACAGGCCTTGAGTGGCGGCGGAAATGCACTGCCCGTTTGTCAGTTTTTGCGTCGTTGGTACGTTATCGTTAGAATGCCGGGTCGTTTTTTCCGCTGCGTTGCCGGTCATGACCTATCTCATCAAACTGCACCCGGAAATCACCATCAAGTCCAAGTCGGTGCGTGATCACATGATCAAGCGACTGCGCCATAATGTGCGCAATGTGCTCCGGCACTATGTCGAGGCGCGCGTAAAAGGGCGGTTCGACAGCCTGGAAATCAGCCTTGCGGAGTCCGTCGACGAGGCGCAGCGGGTTGCCGCTGAAGAGGCGCTGGCGAGAATTCCCGGGCTGCACGAGGTGCTGGCGGTAGACGAGTTCTCCTTCCATTCCTTTGATCAGGTGGCGGAGCAGGTACTGCCGATCTGGGCCCCACGCATTGCCGGGCGCAGCTTCCGGGTGCGCGTCAAGCGGCGGGGCCGGCATGACTTCAGCTCTTCCGATCTTGAGCGCTACCTTGGGGGGCAGTTGCTGCAGGCCGAGCCGACAGCACGGGTTGATCTGAGCGCTGCCGACGAAACCCTGACTCTGGAATTGAAACAGAATCGCCTGTTCGTGGTGTCGCGGCGCTGGCGAGGATTGGGAGGTTACCCCCTGGGCACTCAGGAGCATGCATTGGCCCTGATCTCCGGCGGATTCGATTCACCCGTGGCCGCCTGGCGGATGATGTGCCGGGGTGCACGAACGCACTTCCTGTTTTTCAATCTGGGTGGTCCGGCCCATGAGGCCGGCGTTCGCGAGGTGGTTCACCATCTGTGGGCACGCTATGGAATATCGCACCGGGTGTTTTTCACTTCGGTGCCGTTCGAGCCCGTGGTCGGTGAAATCCTGCGCACTGTGCCTGATGGCCTGATGGGCGTGGTGCTCAAGCGCATGATGTTGCGCGTGGCCGGACAACTCGCCGACAAATGGCAGATACCGGCACTGGTCACCGGTGATGCCGTGGCCCAGGTGTCCAGCCAGAGCCTGACTAATCTGCGAGTGATCGACCAGGTAACCGATCATCTGGTGTTGCGTCCGGTGATCACGGACAACAAGCAGACCATCATTGATCAGGCCCGACAGATCGGCACCGCGCCGTTTGCGGAAGTCATGCCGGAGTATTGCGGCGTTATCTCCAAACGGCCCAATATCCGGGTGAACAGCGAGCAGATTCTGACCGCAGAGGCGGACTTCGACTTCTCCGTGCTGGAAACGGCACAGCAGCAAAGTCAGTCAGTGCGGGTTGACCGACTACTGGAACAGTCATTTCTGACGATCCAGCCCGATCAGTTGCTCACGCTCGACACTGACGGCTTGCGGAAGATGGGTGGCGCTTGTGGGATTCTGGATATCAGGGCGCCTCAGGATCAGGCCGCTGAACCGCTCACAGACGTGGGAGTGCCGGTCAAGACACTGCCGTTTTTCCAGTTGCAGAGTCGAAGCGCTGAGCTGGATCCGGACACCACCTGGCTGCTCTACTGCGACCGTGGCGTCATGAGTCGGATGCAGGCCCTGCATCTGCTCGATCAGGGGCTGTCCCGGGTGGGTGTGTTTGTTCGTGAGAGGACGTCAGTGTGACCTCTGTACATAAAGCACCTGCGCCGGAATACCGTGCTGCACACAAAATTTCAGCCAGCGGATCTGGTTGTCCTGCAAGCGGTCACCCGGCCCTTTGACTTCGACCAGCCGGTAGCGGTTCTGTGCCGGCCAAAACTGGATCAGATCAGGCAAACCGCTGCGGTTGGCCCTGACATCGAACAGAATGCGGCGAAACATCGGCTCCAGATGTGTTGGCGGTATGCAGGCCAGTGCCAGGGTCAGCAGCTCCCGGCCAACCAGACCCCAGTGTACAAACGGATTCTGGACACCCTGACGGGACTCCCAACGCTCGACGATCAGACGCGGATAGTCCGGTGTCTGCAGTGCGGAAATGGCGTCCTCAAAGGCTGCCCGCCGACGAGTAAAGAAGTCGGGACGGTACAGGTCAGCCGGGCCATCCTGATAGGGATGAAAGAAGGCCCCTGGCAGTGGTTCGAAAATGACCGGCCAGCAGAGCAGGCCGAGCAGAGCATTGATCAAGGTATTTTCTACCCAGTAAACCGGGGCATCCGGTTGCTGGAGTTGATTGACCACCGCGAGCTCCACGCGCTCATTCGACAGCGGCAGAGTAAGGGTGGCCTCCGGAAAGGCCGGTGTTTGCTGTTTTTTTTCGTGTGTCAGGCCGGCCTTGCGGTAAAGTCGAGGCGCCATGCGCGTGATCTGCTGCTTCTCCGCTTCACTCTCCGGATTGACCAGTGCTTGCTGCAGCAACGCCACCGCATCGTCAATGGCATTCTGGCGCTCCAGCACCCGAATCAGCCGCTGCCGGGCGCCGGGTGCGCGAATCCCGCGATAGAGGTCGGCGGCGCCTTCGAGATCATCCTGGCGTTCCAGTTGATAGGCCAGTTGAAACAGCAATCGATCCCGCCGTGCCTGGATCCACGCGCTGTCTTCTATTGCCTCGGGCACGTCGGGCAGAATGGTCGCAACGGGCTCCCCTTGTTCGAACCGGTCGCGGCACTGGTGCAACTGCAGCCAGACATCGATTTCGAGTCCCCGGGTGAAGGGTCGTGAGCCCTTGTCGAAGCTCACTGATTCATAGCGGAACAGTCCGAGCTCTGCCAGCACAAAGGTGGACCACTCCTGACGCAGAGACCCAAAAAACATCAGACGCATGCGGTCGCAGAAGGCCATGATCCGAAGCTCATAAAGTGCCGTTGGCGCATCAGGCCACCACTCGATCCAGCACCGGTCTTCCGGACAATGTCGCTGCAGAGTTTCAACGAGATCGCGTTTGCGTTTGATCCTGGCCAGTGTGCCCCCCGGGCAATGCAGGGCGGCTAACTGACGCAATTCGGCAACCGTCAGCAAAGACCCCAGAGTTGTCGCCGCCAGTCGGGGGTTGGTTGACACCAGGCCCGCCTCCAGTAGCGGGGCAGCGGCTGCTTCAGTGGTCCCTATCTCCTGATAGTCCAGGCGATCAGCACGAAAGTGAATACCCTTGCGCATGACCATGCGCACCAGCAGAGCCTGGGTCGGCTCCGGCAGTTGGCGCAGGGTTCCGATCAGAGATTGTTCCTGATCGGACAGGAGGTCCGGGTATCGTTGCACTACCCAGTCAAGTACAAACCGGAAGTTGTGCAGGTAATAGAGTGGATCGGCCAACGTCCCGGGGGTTGCTGACGGCGGCCATGTCATCCCAGATCAAAGCGTTCGCGCAGAAAGCGGGCAATGCCATCCTGGTCATGGTGTCCGATCACGGCCGTGGCCAGCCCCTTGATCTCTTCGGTGGCATTGGCCGGGGCATAGCTCTCGTCGGCCAGACTGAACATGCTGGCATCATTGTCGCTGTCACCAAAGCAGATGATGCGCTCAAAGCCCAGTTCCGCCTTGAGGATTTCCAGTGCGCTGCCCTTGCTGGCAGCACTGTGGTGAATATCCATCCAGGCGCAGCCCGGGTTGTAGATGGATTCCCCGGCGTAAGCCACCAGATGGTCCATATCCAGCAAGCGCAAACCGATGGCATCGGCTGCTTGCTGGGGCCCGAGAGCGCTGATATTGGTGATGCGGGACCGGTCATGCAGGGCGCTAAGGTCATGCATGGGCACGTCCGGGTGGTTGCGCCGCAACTCTCCGAGCAAATGCTCGCCCATGGGGTCCATGATTCTCGGGTGATAGATGGCCGAGTGGTCTTCGTCTTCCAGCGTACAGACAAACGGCGTCATGCCCTGATCATGAAAGGCCCGCAGAACGGCATTAATCTCTTCGGAGGTCAGAAAATTGGGGTGCCGGTATTCGCTCATGCCCGGATCCCAGATCAGCACACCGTTCTTGTACACATGCGGCAGCCTGAAGTCGTGGCCTTCCAGGCAGGCGCGAGCGGCATGCAGGGTGCGGCCGGTGGCAATGGTGTAGGCAATATGCCGTTGACCCAGGCGATGCAGGGTGTCTCGGGTATACTCGGAAATGCGTTGCTGCTGATTCAGCAGAGTGCCATCCAGATCAAAAACCACCAGGTCCATACCGGTCCCCTTTGCTGCTCAGCGACTACAATACTGCAAAGTGAATCTTAATTCGACGGTGGTGGTGCAATGTCCCTGGCCTCTGTCATAGTTGTCCAATACTGTCGAACCCTGCGGGTGTAGTCCTTGCATGAAGGTGCACCTGCGGAACGTTCCAAAGCCCGACTGAAAAGGAGTAGGCTGCCAATGCGTGTCGTTATTTGCCCTGATTCATTCAAGGAAAGCCTGGAGGCTCTGGCCGTAGCGCAGTCGATACAGCAGGGCATGGAACGCGTGTGGCCTGAAGCGCACTATGATCTCGTGCCGCTTGCCGACGGCGGAGAGGGGACAGTGCAGGCGCTGGTCGATGCCACCGGTGGACAATGGCGGAAGCTGGAGGTCACCGGCCCGCTCGGCCGGCCGGTCCAGGCCCGGTTCGGTCTGCTGGGCGGCAAGCAGCAACAGGCGGTGATCGAAATGGCCGAGGCGTCCGGCTTGCACCTGGTGCCGGCGGCGGAACGAGATCCGCGCAAGACAACCAGTTGGGGCACGGGAGAGCTGATTCTGGCCGCGCTCGATGAAGGTGCGCAAAGCATCATATTGGGGCTGGGTGGCTCGGCGACCAATGATGGTGGCGCAGGCATGCTGCAGGCTCTGGGTGCCAGGCTGTTGACGTCTGCCGGCAAGCCTGTCGCGCCGGGAGCGCAGGGGCTGTCCGAGCTGGCGACCATTGACCTCGACAACCTTGATGCGCGACTTGCCCGATGCCGCATTGAAGTGGCCTGTGACGTCACCAACCCGCTGCTGGGCGCGCAGGGTGCCAGTGCCATTTTCGGCCCTCAGAAGGGTGCAGATGAAGCCATGATCGAACAGATGGACGGCTGGCTTGCGCACTACGGCGCCTTGCTCGAGACCCTGTCCGGCAACAAGGTGATCGAAGTGCCGGGAGCAGGCGCTGCGGGTGGCATGGGTGCGGCCTTTATCGGGGCGCTGCAGGCAACGCTGAAGCCGGGCATTGATCTGGTCATGCAGGCGGTAGGCCTGGAAGACCGGTTGCAGCAGGCCGATCTGGTCGTTACTGGTGAGGGCCGGTTGGACAGTCAGACCATGCAGGGCAAGACGCCGGCAGGGGTGGCCCGGTTGGCCGCGCGCTATCAGGTGCCGGTGATCGCGCTGGCCGGTTCACTGGCCGATGACGCTGCCGTCCTCAACAAGCACGGTTTTGTTGCGGTATTGGGTGCCGTGCAGCGCCCCGCAGACCTGGAGACGGCGCTGCGTCTGGCACCGGACTGGCTGGCCAGAACGGCAGAGCAGGCAGCCCGGCTGGTGGCGCTCGGTGGTACGCTTGATTGGCCGTCGGACTGAGCGCGCTGTCAGACGCCCGGAACCCCTGACACTCGTTTGGTCTGCGGCTTGCGTGCGGTTATGGCATCAGGGCCTTGACCTACCCCAATCCGGCGAGAACAACGTTGCAGGTGTGCGGCGATTGTTTCATAGTCTGCCCTGATTTCGTCCAATGATTCAGCCGATTCAGGGTGCAGGTACTGAACATGAAAGCTGACCAGATGCAGTCGCTGGTAGACAATATGGCTCTGCTTTTCGGGAGCTCCGGAGTGGTGGTGGCCCTGTTTGACTGTCAAGACAAGCTGGTTTACGCCAACCGGGCTTTTCGTGAGCTAACCAATCTGGCGGAAGATGAGTATCTGTACTGGCCGGACCTGATTCGCCGCAACTATCAGTCCCCGGAAGGTCTGCATATAGAAACCGAAGATGTTGAGGCCTGGTTGGACAGTGCCTATGATCGGCGTTGGAAGCTTCCTTATCGGGAATTTGAACTGGATCTCAAGGATGGCCGTTGGATTCAACTTGCCGAAACAATGATTCCCGAAACCGGACTCCTTGCGATCGGTATCGAGATTACCTCTTCCAAAACCGCAGTATCCAAGTTGCGTCGAGATTATGTGCAGGCCATGGTCACTGCCGAAACCGACCCTTTGACCGGGCTGGGTAATCGGCGCGCTCTGGAACGGCTGACAAGCCTGCTGGAAAACGCGGTTCATCAGTCCGGAGTATCGATACTGATCATCGACATTGACCAGTTCAAGGAATTCAACGACCAGTATGGCCACCTCGCTGGCGACGATTGTCTGCGTCAAGTGGCCAAAGCAATTCAGTCCGGCTTGCGGGAAAGCGGCGACTATGCCTTGCGCATCGGAGGCGATGAGTTTCTGGTGGTGCTGCATGACACCCCCATGCAGGTTGCACTCAATATTGCCGAACGGATCCGCCTTCGCCTGGTCGAGTCAGCGCTGCCTCATGAAGACATGCCCGACGGTGTCGTCACTGTCAGTGTCGGAGTTGCCAGAGCGGAGAGGCTGGAGGCAGGCAGCATCAATGCGCTGATCAAAAAGGCAGACCAGGCACTTTATGAAGCCAAACAGGCGGGTCGAAACCAGGTGCTTGTCCGAAGCGACTGATCGCTCGATGCGGCTCAGGGCGATTAACGACTGTCTGGCAGCGGGCCTGCCACAGGCATGGTCACCAGGTGTTCAACCTTCGGTAGGGCGCTCGAATCGTGGCCAATGGCCAGCAGCGTGCGCCCCGGCAACCAATCTTCCAGCACGGCGCGGATGCCGTCTGCAGTCAGCGTATCAAGTCCGCTGAAGGGCTCATCAAGAATGACGATGTCAGGGTCCTTGAGGAGCAGCCGAGCCAGCGTCAGGCGTCGTGCTTCCCCACCGGAGAACTGGCGACCTCCTTCTCCGACCGGGGTCTCCAACTGGCCCGGTAACTCGCGAACAAGGCTGTCCAGACCCACCTTGTACAGTACCTGCCACAGTTCGTCGTCACTGGCCTCAGGGCGGGCCAGCAGCAGATTGCTGGCGACAGACTCATTGAACAAATCCGTCTGCTGGGTCATATAGCCCACTCTGGCCAACCAGGCCGACCGGTCAATGGTTGCCAATGGCTGTTCACTCGCAGTTACCCGACCCCCAGTGGGATGCAACAGCCCTGACACCAGATGAGCCACCGTCGACTTGCCGATACCGGAGGGGCCAACCAGTCCGACGCGGACCCCGTAGGGCAGATCCAAAGTGAAATCAGTCAGCGCCGGCCAGTGACGATGAGCGGGGTAGCGGACCTCTACCCGGTCCAGGTGCAGGTGCGGTTTTTGCGGCGCGCTACGGGTGCCAGAGACCAGCCTCTCGGGCGCCGACTCGTCATTCAGGCGCCGGGCTGCGGCAACGGTACCACCCCAATGACCGAATGCCTTGGGCAAGAGGGCAAACGCTTCGCCCAAGGCCATGACCGCAAGTGGCAGCATGACAGCGACAGGGCCACTGATCAGCTCGGACTGAAACGCCAGCAAGGTCGCCAGCAAGGTCATCACCACGGCGCTCTGAATACCGAAGGTGCCCAAGGCATTGGCATGAGCGATGTGCCGTACGACTTCACTCTGCCGCTGTTCCAGCGCCTGGGTGCGCAGTTGCAGTTCAAGCTGGTGGTGGTTCAGAGTGCCGAAGGCTGTCAATTCGCTCAGCCCCTGCAGGTGCTCGACAGTGTGCACTCGAAGCTGCTCGAGGCGTTCCGAAAGCTCGGCACTGGCCCGCCGACTGCGGCGCGCCAGACCCCAGGTCAGTGCCACCAACAGCACCGCAAGCCAGAGACCGATCACCAGACCGGTAAGCGGCAGAAACAGGGCAATCAGGCCTGCGACCAGCGCCACGCCAAGCGCGCTCACCAGCGGGGGGGCGAAGAGACGCAGATACAGATTGTCGAGCGTATCAATATCCGAGGTCAGGCGGTTGAGCCATTCGGCAGCGCGCAGGCGCGTGAGATGGGCACCACTCAGCGTGGTCAGCCGATCGAAAGCTGTGGTCCTGAGGTCTGCCAGCAACCGCAGTACGGTGTCATGATTATACAGGCGCTCCAGATAGCGCGAGACAGTGCGACTCAATGCAAAAGCACGAATGCCGGCACCGGGGACATAAATATCGAGCGTTGCTGCGATGCCGGCGGCCAGCAGCAAGCCGGTCAGGGCAGTGGCAGTGATAAACCAGCCGGACACCGTCAGCAGCCCCACTGCCGAACCGACGGTCATGGCCATCAGCAGGATGCCCACCCAGAGTCTTCTGCGTTGTTGCAACAGCAGGCGCAGCCAAGGTGTCAGGGTGTCAAAATCACTCTGTTTCATGGCCAGGCTCCTCACTGACAGGGCGCGGCAATTCCAGTCGGACTGTGCGACTGCTCGCCTCCAGCAGTTGTGGGTGATGGGTGGCCACTACCAGCGTACGGCCCTCTGCGATCAGTTGTTGCAAGCCTTGAATGATATGAGCCTCACTCACGGCATCCAGACCTGTAGTCGGCTCATCGAGCAAGACCAGTTGTGCCGGGGCGAGAAATACTCTGGCCAGCGCCAGTCGCCGGGCCTGGCCGCCGGACAGGCCGCGGCCCCCTTCGCCCAGAGGTGTGTCCAGGCCATCCGGCTGGGTGTTGAGCAGACTCTCCAGACCTGTCTTGCGCAAAGCATCCTGCATCTGCTCTATGCTGGCTCCTGGAGCGGTCAGCCGCAGGTTCTCCGCCCAGGTGCCCTGAATCAGGCAGGGGCGCTGGTCCATCCAGGCCATTGGCTGTTCACCGGCGGGCTGACCGAAAATCGTCACCTGACCCGCGTCCGGCTGCAGAAAACCGGCCATAAGCTGAAGCAGTGTTGACTTGCCGCTACCCGAGGGCCCGGCCAGAGCCAACAGCTCACCCCGTTCAATGGTCAGATTCAAATCCGTGCAGACAGGGTTGCGACCCTTGTGGCCAAAGGTGACGCCGCGCAGGTCGACCGCCGGCGCATTGCCTTCAGCGGCCGCTGTCGCCTTGCGTTCAACGGGCGCTTCTGACGCACTGGCGAGCAGGCGCATCAGCTGTTCCGCCGCGCCGAGTGCGGCAGCACGATCATGGTAATGCTGGGCCAGCGTGCGCAACGGCTGAAAAAACTCGGGGGCCAACAGCAGAATCAGCAGGCCAGTGAACAGGGTCAGTTCGGTAGCGGGCCCCCAGTCGATGTACCCTAACAGGCCAAAGCCGATGTATATGGCGAGCACTGCAATCGCGACCGAGGCAAAGAACTCGAGAACGGCGGATGAGAGAAAGGCGACGCGCAGGGTGCGCAGGTTCAGCCGACGGTACTGGTCCGCAGCAGCGGCTACCTGTCCGGTAGCCGATCGCGTTTGCCCAAAGAGGTGCAGGGTCGTCATGCCACGAATACGATCTGTGAAGTGTCCTGCCAGACGCTGCACCAATTGAAAGTGCTGCTGATTCAGCTTCTCCGCGCCCATGCCGACCAACGCCATGAACAAAGGGATCAGCGGCGCGGCCAGTAGAAGAAACAGCGCCGCCAACCAGTCTAGGCTGAACACCAGCAGCAGAATGGCCAGGGGCACCAGAACGCAGATCCACATCTGCGGGAGAAAGCGGGCATAGTAACCATCCAGGGCTTCTACCTGTTCGACCATCTGGCTCGCCAGCCCTGCCGGAGAACTTCCAGCCAGCCGAACCGGGCCGAGCTCAGCCCAGCGTCGCAGCAATTGTTCACGCACTGTCGAACGCACTCGCTGGCTGGCCTGCTGGCCGGCCGTTTCCTGCCAGGCCTGAGTCAGGCTGCGCCCGAGCAATACCGGTATCAGAGCCAGCGCCGGCCAGATCAGGGTTGCTGGCTCGGCATACTGCACCACAGCGGACTGCACCAGCCAGGCGATCAGGGCCATCTGCAGCAGAATGAACAACCCATTGGAGGCGCCGGCCAGCAAGGCTCGACGCCCGGCACCGCCGTCATGCCGGCGCTGGGCATCTAGCCAGCGCCGGGGTGTCACATCTGACCGAGTGTCTGAGGTGTCAATGGTAGCCAACGCCCGCCTTAACCTTGCCGCGGAACACCCAGTAGGTCCAGGCGGTGTATCCCAGTACAACCGGTATCACGAACAGCAGGCCCAGCAGCAGGAAGAGCTGACTTTCCCAGGCTGATGAGGCGTCATAGATGGTGTAATCCGGCGGTACCACATAGGGCCACTTGCTCGCCACCAGCCCGAGGAAGGTGAACACGAATATCCCCATGGTGGCCACGAACGGCATGCCGTCCTGGCGCTTCTGCACCGAGCGGAACAGCACCCAGGCAAAAAATGCTGTCATGGCTGGCAGCACCCAGATGATCTGGATATTCGAGAACCAGCGATCCCAGACATCCGGGTTAACGAAGGGTGTCCAGATACTGATGATGCCGAAAACGGCCAGCACCGCGGCCAGCAACGGCAGCGTGATCTTGTAGGCCCAGTCCTGAATGTAGCCTTCGGATTTCATGATCAGCCAGGTGCTTCCGAGCAGCGCGTAGCCAGCCAGCAAGCCAATGCCGGTGAACACCGTGAAGGGTGTCAGCCAGTCAAAGGCACCGCCGACAAAAACCCCGTTCTCGACATTGAAGCCCTGGATATAGTTCCCCACGACCACGCCTTGGGCAAAGGAAGCGACTATCGAGCCGCCTGCAAACGCCCAGTTCCAAAGGTATTTGGAGGTGCGTGCCTTGAACCGGAACTCGAAGGCGATACCGCGAAATATCAGGCCGGTGAGCATCAGAAACACGCCGATGTACAGCGCCGGCAGGAATACCGAGTAGACCAGCGGGAAGGCGGCCAGCAGGCCCGCCCCCCCGAGAATTAACCAGGTTTCGTTCCCATCCCAGACGGGTGCCACCGAGTTCATCATCACATCACGCGCGTCTTCGTCCGGGGCAAAGGGAAACAGAATGCCCTGTCCCAGATCGAAACCGTCCATCAGCACATACATGACGATGCCGAAACCGATGATGAGTGCCCAGATCATTGCCAGATCAATCAATTCCATTTCAGCGTCCTCCTGCTTCCAAAGTGACATCAGCGCCGGACCAGGGCCGTTTGGCACTTTGCGGCTCATCGATATGATCACTGGTATGACTGTCTTCCATGCCGACCTGGAAGAGACGCATCAGGTAGTAGACCCCGGCGGCAAATACCAGCGCATAGACCAGCACATAACCGATCAATGTGAACAGGGCCATGCCACCGGTCAGCGATGGCGTCAGTCCCTCTGCGAGGGTCATCTGACCCCAAACCAGCCAGGGATAGCGGCCTACTTCGGTGACGAACCAGCCAGCGACGACGGCAATGAAGGGCGTGATGCTCATATAGGTCAAACCCTTTAGGAACCAGGGCGCCTCGGCAAAGCGGCCACCGCGCCGCAGGAACAAGCCGGCGATCGCAAAGGCAACCATCAGCAGCCCGATGCTGACCATGATGCGGAAAGCCCAGAACACGATACCGACTGGAGGTTGCTCTTCTACGGCCACCTCGTTCATGCCCGGCACCTCACCGGCCCAGTCATGCGTCAGAATGAAGCTTGCCAGGTTCGGGATGCCGATCTCCAGATGGTTGGTCTGGTTGGCCTGATCCGGAATGGCGAACAGCAGCAGCGGAACATTGGTGTCTGTTTCCCAAAGCCCTTCCATCGCGGAGACCTTGACCGGCTGATGCTCAAGCGTATTGAGACCATGCAGATCACCCACCCAGACCTGGGCCGGGGCGAGGAACAGCAGCATCCAGAGGCACATGGACAATGCCTTCTTGTTGGCTTCCACTTCCCGCTTGCGCAAAAGGTACCAGGCACTCACACCCGCCACCACGAAACCACCGGTAAGGAATGAGGCCATAACCGTATGTGCGAATCGGTAGGGGAAGGACGGATTGAACAGAGCTTCCATCCATGAAGTCACAAATACCGCGCCATCCCGAAATTCTACGCCAGCCGGAGTTTGCATCCAGCTATTGGCGGACAGTATCCAGAAAGACGAAATAAATGTACCGACAGCCACCATGATGGCGGCAAACAGGTGTACCCCTTTGGGCACCTTGTCACGTCCGAACAGCAATACCCCCAGGAAGGTGGCTTCCAGGAAGAAGGCGGTCACAACCTCGTAACTGAGCACCGGGCCAAGGAAATTGGCAGATGACTGGGCAAAGTTGCTCCAGTTGGTACCGAACTGGAAGGCCATGACGATACCGGTCACGACCCCCATGCCGAATACCACGGCGAAGACCTGGGTCCAGAAGCGGGACAGTTTTGACCAGATCGGATTGCCGGTCTTGAAGAAGAGCCCTTCCAGCACGGCGATATAGGAGGCCAAGCCGATCGTGAAAACGGGAAAAATGGCGTGAAATGACACCACAAACCCGAATTGGATTCGAGACAAGAGGAGAGGGTCGAGTTCCATCGAAAACTCCGGAGCGAAAAGTGAGTGGTCTGACTGCACACTACTCTGAGGGCGCCGTGTTTTACGGTTTCTGACAGAGCATGGCAGTCACCTGAAATCAGGTAGGAGTATATTAGTTGAATGGAATGAATGACAGTTGACTCAGATCAAGTAATGTCAATTTTCCGTACTTTTCAGGTACTGCACCCGATACTGAATGCGTCCTGGATTCAGGTTTTTGCCGACGGACCCGAGAGCTGCCAGGTTTGCAGATCAACGCGTTCCAGAAGATTGTCCAGCGGGGCCGGGCGGCAGAAATGAAAGCCTTGCAAAAAGTCGCATCCCTGCAGGGTCAGCCAGTTCAACTGACTCTCGTTCTCTATACCTTCGGCAACAACCTCCAGCCCGAGTCCGCGTGCGAGACCAAGGATGGACAGCGTGATGGCGCAATCATTGGTATCTTCGGGCAGGTCGGACACAAAAGAGCGATCTACCTTGAGTTTGCGGAAGGGTAACTGCTTGAGTCGGCTGAGCGATGAATAGCCGGTGCCAAAATCGTCCAGCGCCAGTTCGATGCCCAGATTCACCAGTCCGTCCAGGGTCAGGCGCAACTGTTCGGAATCACCCTTGATCTGGTCCTCGATCACTTCGAAACAGAGGGCGCTGCCCTGCAGGTTGAAACGATGCAGCACGGCGGCCACCTGTTCCGGCAGGTTCGGGTCCATGACCTGCTCTGACGCCAGATTGACGGAAATCTGCGGGAGCGGCAAACCCTTGGCCTGCTGCTGACTGATGTCGTGGCAAACGAGATCCAGAACACAGCTGCCCAGTTCGCTCATGATGCCGGCTTCGCGTGCCAGGGGCAGGAACTCTACCGGGCTGACCAGGCCGAACTCGCTGTGTGGCCAGCGAACCAGTGCTTCCAGTCCGACAATGCACTGCCCGAGTCGATCCATGATCGGCTGATAATGCAAAAGCAGAGTCTGTTTTTCGATGGCCTGGCGCAGATCACGCTCCAGGCGGAATCGAGACTGGACGTCAGCGGCAATATCGCGATGGAAGAACTGGCTGCGATTGCGACCCCGGGCCTTGGCGTGGTACATGGCCGCCTCAGCATTTTGCATCAGACTCGAGGCATCGCGGGCATCCTCCGGGTAGCTGGCAATGCCCAGGCTGGCAGTGAGGCTGAGGCGATGGTCATCGATGATAATGGGTCTGCTCAGGGCAGCATGAATGCGCCGCGCATTGTTCAGCAATCCGTTTTCGGATTCCGGTTGGCGCAGCAACACTATAAATTCGTCGCCACCCACTCGGGCTACCTGATCTTTGCCGGACAGGTAAAGATGGCGCAGTCGCGAGCCGACTTTGGCCAGAACACGGTCACCGATATGCGGACCGGCTCCGTCATTGATGTTCTTCATGCGGTCCAGATCAATCCAGACCACGGCCAGTGGCTGCCCACTGCTGCGTTGCCCGGCAGGCAGCAGGCGCTGCAGACGCTCTTCGATGGACTGCCGGTTGGCCAGCCCGGTCAGTTCATCGAAATAGGTCATGTAGTCGAGCTGGGATTGACTGGTTTTCCAGTCTTCATAGGTGTTGATCAGGCTGATGGTGTCTGCCAGCAGGCTGGCCAGTGAGAGGACGGGCAGGGACCAGTCGCGCCGGGTGAGGCTTTCAAGGCACATGACGCCACTCAGCCGGGTACCGCTGTAAATGGGAGCGTCCAGGATCGAACGTATGCCGGTGTCGGTGAAATAGGGGTGGGTCAGGGAGCGCGTGCGGGGATCCTGCCTGGCGTCGATGGCATCGATCAACCGATATTGCCGCAGTGCAGCAAAATAGTCCGGATGATCCTGCGCTCTGAGCGGCTCCGTCTCGGTAAGGGAGCGCTGCAAACGAAGGTCGAAAAGCACCTCACAGCGAATGGCCTCGTCGTCGGCGACATATTCCCATACACCCACACGGTCCATGTTGAGTAATTCAGAGCACAGGCTGGCCAGGCGCACGAGTTTGTGGCGCCGGCTCTGGGCCAGAAAATCACTGGCATGGGTCAGCTGCAGAAGTGCCTCATGGAAGACCACAAACTCTTCACGTTCAGACATGCAATTCCCTGTTGCTTCGGTCGCTTATCCTGAGCTCCCGGAGCCCGGAATCTCAGCACAGATCCCAGTGTGCCATCCTGGCGGATAAAAAACTATATTCCGAAGTTGTCAGAGCTCTGTATGAACCCGGCGCAGCGCACGGCGCAGTCGCGTCTTGCGCTTGGAAAGTTCCAGCAGGCTGTCCTCCACGAACACCAGGTGTTCATGCGACATCTGTTGGGCGCGCTCCGGGTCTCCGGCAAGAATGGCATCCAGCAACGCAGCATGCTGAGCCGCCAGTTTGTCCCGGGATTCCGGGCGTTCAAACAGACTGGACAGGTTGTCGACGATACTGCGCTCCAGCAGATTGAACAGGCCGCGCATGGTGTGCAGCAGCACGACATTATGGGCGGCTTCGCAGATCGTCAGATGGAAGGCTGCATCAGCTTCGGCTTCCAGCTCCGGGTCCATGGCATGGTAGGTGGCCACCAAATCATCAAAGCGCTTCTGCAGTATGTCCTTGTCGGCCTGAGTGGAGCGCAGTGCGGCGTAATACGCCGATATACCCTCCAGCGCGTGCCGAAACTCCAGCAGGTCATAATGAAACTCGGGGTGGGTACCGAACATTTCCATCAGGGAGTCCGCATAAGCGGCTCCGATTTCCACGCTGACGTAGGTGCCTCCCCCCTGACGGCTGACCAGCAGACCACGTGCCGCCAGTTTCTGGATGGCTTCACGCAGTGAAGGCCGAGAGACCCCGAACTGCTTGGCCAGTTCGCGCTCGGTGGGCAGCTTCTGGCCCGGCCTCAGACTGCCCTCGAGAATCATGGACTCGATCTGAGTCATGACTACATCGGCCACCCGCTGGGGGCGAACCTGTGAATATGTCATCGCACATCTCCTGCCTGCTGGCGCGCCTGAATAGGCAGGTTGCCAGCTCTGTAGCGGCTGCTTGTCAGCTTATAATAGCCCACAATTCTGCGTGAACAGAATTGGTAAGACCAAATAGATTAAAAGATACGAACAGCTTGACAGTCAATTGTGCACAAACTAACCTGCAATCAGGCCACTTGGAAAATGGTCTGACCAATTTGGGTCTTTGACAAAAATAAGCACAACAAACTCTTATCTCGACAGACCTCTCCCGGCTGTCGATGAACGGCTACTCGCGCAGAATATGATCGCATGTTGTTCAGCCTTCTGCACGCGAGAGACGACAATAAAAACTGGAGGAAACACATGTTTAACCGCAATCCGCTGCGTCAATCCATCAAGGCGGTGACTGCTGCCGTTACCACGACTGCCCTCGTTACCGGCCTTGCCCTGTCGACGACCGCTACCGCACAGGACACCGTGCGCTGGCAGGTGCCCATCGGCTTCCCGTCTCACTGGGTGGGTCTGAGTACACCGGTCAGACATTTGTCTGAGACGCTCACCAGCATCTCCGACGGCAACATCACACTGCGCTATTACGAGCCGGATGAGCTGATTCCGCCCTTTGAAATTCTCGATGCGGTATCAGAGGGCCAGTTCAATGCCGGCTTTACCTGGCTCGGCTATGACCAGGGCCGTATCCCCGTGCTGCCTCTGCTGGCGGGCCCTCCGTTCGGCATGGAGCCGCCTGCCTTCTTGGCATGGCATTACCATGGTGATGGCAACGATCTGCTGCAGGAAGCCTATGAGCCCTATGGGGTAACGGCCCTGCTGTGTGGTGTTATCGGGCCGGAAGCTGCAGGCTGGTTTGCTGACCCGCTGGATTCTCTCGATCAGATCGACGGCCTGCGCATCCGCTTTGCCGGTATCGGCGGTCAGGTCATGGAGAAGCTGGGTGCATCGGTAACCATGTTGCCGGGTGGTGAGCTTTACCAGGCCATGGACCGCGGCGTCATTGACGCGATGGAATTCTCGGCCCCTGCGGTTGACCGTATTCTGGGCGTTGCCGACATCGTACAGAACTACGTTCTGCCCGGCTGGCACCAGACCTACACAACCTCTCACCTGCTGGTCAACACGGAAGCCTGGGAAGACCTGTCTGACCTGACCCGTGCGCAA